>NZ_CP069533.1:2119687-2422499 GCF_016889765.1 Corynebacterium minutissimum | reverse complement strand
CCGCGACCTTCGTCTGGCTCGTCGATAGCTCCTACACTCCAGTCCGCTCTCCCCTATCGCTCTTCGAGGACTTCAGCCAAGCTGCTTAAGCCGTGGTCCGCTACAGGTAGCGTTGCAGTCGGCCGACAAAGTTGCGGGGAGGATCGTCATCCAAGGAAAGACTGAAGCGATCCTCTGTCAGCACACGGGCCACGGCCGACTGAGTTTCTGGCCGGTCGAACGAATTCCGCACGGGCTTCGGCACGAAGCGGATAAACAAGCACACCAGCACGACGGTGAAAGCCTTATCAAGCGGGTCAGAGGTCAATACTTGCAGTAGAGTCGCCGTGGTTTCGTCATGGGTGGCCAACTGAAAAAAGTTGGCGAGCTCGCGGGCGCCGCGCGGCAGATTCTGCTCCAGCGCGAACAGGGTCGACGCCAAGGACACAAGTGCCGCAACGATGCCGATTCCATAACCTGTAAACAGAGTGGAAATCATGCGTTTGAACGCACCACGGCGTGCGAGCCAGCCCACCATTATGGCCAAAATCAGCACGTTGGGCAGATACGCAAGCTCCCAGGGACTGACCACGGTTCTTAAGGTCAACGACAAAACCGCTGTTCCCATGCCGAGAACCGGGCCATAAATCATCGCGACGAACACTATTCCTGCGGTGTCCATGTAGAGCGGGATGCTGAGTTCGAAGAACAACGTCGAGCCCACTATGTCCACCACGGCGGCAAGAAGGGCGTTAATGAGCGCAGGGCTGCGCCAGAGTCCGCGCTGGGAGCCAAAGAAGAGCAGGACGCTCAAAAGGCTCAAGCCCCACACCGTTGTCGGGAGGAGGGAATCAAAGGTCCCTTCAACATTCTTGAAGCCCGGGGTGAGGGTGAGGCCCCACGCCACCACAGCACAGGCTAGGCCGAGAAGAACGCAGATGCGGTGACCGCGAAAAGCCATATTAACCGGCATAGACCCTGGCTGCCCCTCATCGAGTTCAACAAATATACCCGATTATCCTAGCGTGCCCATGCCGAGGAGGCGACTAGTCCTAGCTCTCGTCGCCCTCGTGATCAAGGTTGTCATCGTCCTCGTCATCAACGTCGACATCGTCGACATCGGTGTCGTCATCGTAGAGAACGTCATCATCGTCCTCACCGTCGTCGGCACCGAAGATGTCATAGACGTCCGGCTCATCAAAGTCGGGGTCCTCCACGCTAACCAGCTGGGCTTCCCAATCCAGGGCCTGGTCAGAGACCAAGCTCAGGACGTCGAAGAGGCGATCAAAGTCAGTGTAGGTGCCAAGCTCGAGCGCCTCGGCGGGAACCTCGATGATGGGAGCGAGGGTGGTGTCGTCGAACTCGCCGGCGTCGAAAAGCGCCACGCGCTCTTCCTCCCCCAGGTCCTCCACGGCGTCGTTGTCCCAGAGCTCACTGATGGCCTCATCTTCAAGATCGTCGAGCTCCTCCTCGTCGAAGTCAAAGGAGAGGAAACGCACCACGGCGCTGGGGATGCCGTCAATAGTCTCCACGAGCACGCGCAGCTCGGAATCGTTAGCGACCTCCGCCACGACAAGATTAGGGTTGAACTCATCCTGGAGAAACTCCAGTTCAGCAATGCGCTCATCGGTGCCCTCAAGAAGGTCACGAAGCACAGTGACCACTTGGTCGGTAGCGATATGGCGCGACACCGCTTCCACCGCATCCTCCACAGAGAACGCAACGGAGACCAAGACGGCCTCGAAATCCTCATCATCCTCATCCACGTCCGCGGCGGCGATGTAGACGTTGGCGGCAGGGAGAATCGGGTCAATTTCTACAAACTGGATCTCCAAGTCAGAGGTGATGGGCACGAACATCACATCGTCATTGACGCGGGATTCAATACCTTCCCCGTCCAGCGCAGAAGCAATATCTTCAAAAAAGCTCATGTGATCAACATCCGTCCATGTGGCAGTGTCACCCCGGCTGCTACCAAGGCCCCACACATCCTACCCGCGATTGTGGTCATCGGGCATGAAACCCAGAAGCTTCAGGATCTCCGGGCGTCCGGTTCCCCACTCCAACATGTCATAGGACTCCCAGGCTTGGCGGCGCGTCTCCATCGGCGCCTCTTCGATATGAGGCCGCACATCAAAAATCATCGTCTCTCGCTGCGGAGCCCGGTACCGCGGCCAATCCTCACGCGGAGCGCCACCATTGATGAACGCGCTCCATTGGGCCTGCATATTCTCAGTGACCTCCTCCATGTCGGAGGACTTGCCCATGGTGGTCAAGAAGGACACTCGTGACGCACCGGGATCGCCGAAGATATTCGACAGCTCCATCGAGTGCATCGCCCCCAGCCCCAGCCAGCGCAGCGCTGCCGGCGCGAAGTCGAAACGATACATCCACGTGGGGTACCGGCGAGCATGTTCTGAGGCGACGCGGACGGTGGGGGCCCAAAAGAGGGCGTCGGTCAGCAAGTCCCCGAAGTCACTGCGCGAGACCGCCCCGCCGTAGGCCGCAACGACGTCCGGTGCGCTCTCCGGGTCGAAGGACGCCAACAGCCGCAAGGCCGCACGTTCGCGGGAGCGTTGGCGTTGATAGAGGAACTTTCCAAAGCTCGCCTCACCGGAATTGGTACCGATGAGCAGCGGCACTGGGTGTTGGGCGCCCTCCTCGAAAGCCTCAATCGGATGCTGCGGAATGAGTTCACCATCCACGGTGGGCGCGTAGCAGGAGTTCAGGTAGAGCAACTCGCCTGCGCGCCACATCATGGATTGCCCCGAGCGCACTAGGTCCGCAAAATCCTCGCGGCGCAAATCATCCGCCGTGGTATCACGCGGCAGGGCCATCTTATCCACGAGCTCGCGCGCCCAGAACATTGACTGTGCCCGGGAATGAATCATGCCAATCGGCGGCGACTGGGCAATGGCACGATGAAAGAGGCCTTCCGCGCGGGGAACGGCCATGAGGGTCAGCACTGCTGCGCCACCCGCGGATTCGCCCATAAGAGTCACGTTATTCGGGTCTCCGCCGAAAGCAGCGATGTTGTCGCGTACCCACTCCAAAGCAAGGACTTGGTCCGCCACTGCGGGATTAGCGCAGGCCTCCCCACCCAAACTGCGCACGTCGAGGTACCCCAGCGCGCCTAAGCGGAAGTTGACGGACACATAGACCACGCCCATCTGCGCGGCGAATTCAAAGCCGCGCAGCATGAGCATGTGCGAGGACCCCACGATGAAACTGCCGCCATGCAGGTAGACAACAACGGGTAGTTTCTCCGTGTTGGGAGCGGCGTCATGTTCGGTGTGTGGTCGGACGATATCGAGAGTCAAGCAATCTTCCGTGCCTTCGATGCGGTCCGTCCACGAGTAGACGGGCTGCGGGGCCACATCGCCGAACTCACGGCAGTCCCGAATCCCCTGCCATGGCGGCGCTGGGCGCGGTTCACGGAAGCGATACTCTCCCGCGGTCGTTGCCCCAAAGGGAATGCCACGCCACGACCGCACTGGTGTCGACAGCGGCCGGTCTGGGCGCAAGTCCTCCTCGAGGCTGCCGCGTACCCAGCCGGAAGTTGTCAGAACCGTAATCTCATCCGCCCACGCTGTCCTCGCTGCCTCCTGAGCGGCACGGGCGCGGGCGTGTAACGACTCAGCAAGCAGGCGGGCCGCAGCCGCGCTTACCTCGCGCGGGGGGAAAGGCTCGTACTCGCTCATGGCCCCTAGACTAATCCCCCAGCCTGACTCTGCGCTGGGAACAGCTTTTTCGATACGGTAGTGAACATACCGTTAACAATGTAGACGAAATCAGGTGAAGAACATGCTTGGAATTGGACAGAAGGAAAAGGACGCTCCGACCGAGGTGGAAAAGCTCGACGTGGACGAGAGCAACCGTATTAGTCAAGGTTTTCTGGCGGCCATCAACAAGGTGGTGTCGGTGCAATCCTCCATCATCATCGGCTACGTCGATCGTTTGAAGAAGAAGAACAAGAATGCCTCTCCCGAGGAGCTGCAGGAGCTCATTGACAAGCACTTCCTCAACATTGTCTCGGGCACCGGTGCGGCCGCAGGCGCCTCGGCTGCCTTCCCCGGCATCGGCCTGGTCTCCGGTGCGGCTGCAGTAGGTGCAGAATCCCTCGTCTTCCTTGAGGCTGCCGCATGGTACATCCTGGCCTCGGCGCACCTGCGTGGCGATGACATCCGCGATGAAGAGCGCCGCCGCGCGCTCGTCCTCGTAGTCCTCACCGGATCCCAGGGCAGTGCTCTGGTGGACACCATGCTTGGCGACGTCACCACGCTCTCCGGCATGAAGTCCGCTGCTACCCTCTCCCGTTTCTCGGGGCCAACTCTGAGTGGTATCAACGGCCGACTGACCAAGCTCTTTTTGAAGCAAGCCCGTAAGAAAGTGAAGTGGGCATGGCTGTCCAAACTCTTGCCGATGGGGGTAGGTGCAGTACTGGGAACGACTGCCAACCGTAAAATTGCCCGCCAAGTTATTAACCATGCGGGCACCCAGCTCTCCCCCATTACGTTGTTAGCAGTTCCGCTTGAAGGAGCCCAGGATTCGTACTCCTAGCCCCATGCTGGGGCAGGCTATGTTTATCTGCGTTCCTTCTGCCTTGTGGCAGCGGAACTAGTCGCTGGCTTCGGTATGGCTTGTTTTCGTCCCTGTCTGAAAATGATCCGGGGGGTGATGCCGCCGAAGGCAGTGACATACTCCAGACTGCTAATAGGAACCTGACCCACACAGGATGTGTGAGGTCTCAAGTAATGTGGATGCCAGCGTGAAGTATGTCCGACCACCAGCGATGAAATAAGTCTCATACTCGTTCAATTCGCTAGGAGGTCTGGCATGACCTACGACTATGTCATCGGCATGGACGTTGGCAAATACTTTCACCACGCTTGCGTCTTAGATATCGACGGCGCCCAAGTGCTATCAAAGCGTATCAACCAAAACGAAAAATCCCTGCGCACACTCTTTTCAACGTTTAGCGCAAACGACCACAAGGTCCTTGTCGTCGTGGACCAGCCCAATAACATTGGGCGACTAACTGTCGCGGTTGCCCAAGATATCGGAATCGATGTGCGCTACCTTCCAGGTTTGGCTATGCGTCAACTCTCACGTATCCACGCTGGTAATGCCAAAACTGATATCCGGGATGCATATATCATCGCCCACGCTGCAAAGAACCTTCCGGAATCCCTCCGCAGTGTCGACCGCGTCGAAGAAGCCTTTCTCCAGTTGAAAGTCCTCAACGGCATCGACGAAGACTTAGCGCGCTCCTACACCAGGCTCATCAATCAGATTCGAAGTGCACTAGTTGGCTGCTACCCGCAATTCGAGCAAGCCCTTCGCGGCCAGGTGATCCACCGCAAATGGGTTCTGCACCTACTTGCACGCTACGGCGGGCCGACCAAGATAAAGCGCCTCGGAAAAGCCAAAGCAGCTGCCTTCGCTCGACGCTATAAGGCACGCAATCCCGAGCCCGTCATCGATGCCATATTCGCTGCCATCTCTGAGCAAACAGTCGCCATTGCTGGTGCACAATATGCCGAAATGGGCGTAGCAATGTCGGCGAAGGACGCGCTTTTAAAGCTCGAGCACCGCAAACAAATCGAGCAGGAAGTCATCGAGCTCATCAACGACATCCCCCACACTCAAATCCTGCTATCCATGCCAGGAATCGGGCCGAAGACGGCTGCCCAAATTCTCATGACCGCGGGCGACATGTCCGACTTCCCGACAGCTGCGCACCTAGCCTCTTACGCTGGCTTATCACCCCGAACGAATCAGTCCGGAACCTCAATCATGTCGAACTCACTGAACAGAGCTGGCAATAAAAAATTAAAGAACGCCCTATGGCAATCATCTTTTGCATCCATCAGATTCCACGAGCGTTCACGGCAATTCTATGAACGAAAGCGCCGTGAAGGCAAGAGACACAACGCTGCAGTCGTAGCACTAGCCCGCAGACGGCTCAACGTCCTATACGCCATGATGAGCAACCACGAGTACTACCGCGATCCCGACCAATCACAGGAAGTCAAAGCAGCCTAAACCCCAAGAACCAAACAGCCGACTGGGAAACCCCAGTCGGCTAACAGCCATGCCAGAAAACAACACGGCCAAACAACCCCGGCTGAAAAATCAACCCCGGCTAATCCACCCGCGAGGTTGACAAACTATATAGGAACACCCCCCCTGCAGGGGGAATAAACACGGGAAACGCGCCCCAGGGTAGTGAGCAAACTTACGTGGGCCGTATCATATGGGGAGACACCTTTCCGGGTGCCTTTCGCGCCCATGGAATGGCCTACTACAGTCGATTAAAGACAAACTTTAAAGCACAGAAAGAGGCGAACACCTGCCGTGAGCAAATCGAGCATCTACGGCCCGAACGCGTGGCTGATTGACGAACAGTTCCAGCAGTACTCAAAGGACCCAAACTCCGTAGATAAGGAGTGGCGTGACTACTTTGAGGCTAACGGGGCTCCCAAGCAGGCCGCACAGCCCAAGGCCTCCGCCAAGGCCTCTGGCTCCACGGCTTCTGCCCCGGCACAGAAACCGGAACAGAAGAAGGCAAGCTCCGCCGCTAAACCTGCAGAGAAGTCCCCTGCTGCCCCTGGCGCTAAGTCACCGAGCGACTCGAAGTCTTCGGCGACGAAGCCGAAGGCGGATCAGAAGAAGTCGGAGTCCCCGCTCGACCGCATCAAGGACGCCCCGGAGCCCGGCTCCCGTGTGCTCAAGGGCATGTTCAAGGCAATTGCCAAGAACATGGACGAATCCCTGGAGATCCCCACCGCTACGACCGTCCGCGACATCCCGGTCAAGCTCATGTGGGAAAACCGCGCAATGATCAACGATCACCTCAAGCGCACCCGCGGAGGCAAGATCTCCTTTACCCACATCCTGGGTTACGCCCTGGTTAAGGCCGTTCAGATCCACCCGGACATGAACGTGCGTTACGAGATTCAGGACGGCAAGCCCACCGTGGTTCAGCCGGAGCACGTCAACCTGGGCCTGGCCATTGACCTTCCGCAGAAGGATGGCTCCCGCGCCCTCGTGGTTGCCGCCATTAAGGAAGCAGAGAACAAGACTTTTGCCGAGTTCATCGATGCCTACCAGGACATCGTTGACCGTTCCCGCAAGAACAAGCTGACGATGGATGACTTCTCCGGCGTCACCATTAACCTCACCAACCCGGGCGGCATCGGTACCCGCCACTCCATCGCCCGCTTGACCAAGGGCTCCGGCTCCATCATTGGTGTCGGTTCCATGGACTACCCGGCTGAGTTCGCTGGCACCTCCGCCGACCGCTTGGCTGACTTGGGCGTAGGCCGCCTGGTTACTCTGACCTCCACCTACGACCACCGCGTTATTCAGGGCGCGGAGTCCGGTGAGTTCCTGCGCACCATTGGCCAGCTCATTCTGGATGATGCTTTCTGGGACGAGCTCTTCGAGTCCCTGGGTGTTCCCTACCAGCCCTTCCGTTGGGCTGCTGACGTGCCTAACACGGGCGTCGATAAGAACACTCGCGTCATGCAGTACATCGAGGCTTACCGCTCCCGCGGCCACCTCCTTGCTGACATCAACCCGCTGGGTTGGAAGCAGCCGGGCTTGCCGTGGCCGGACCACCGCGACCTCGACCTGTCTACTCACGGTCTGACCATTTGGGATCTGGACCGTACCTTCAACGTGGGTGGTTTCGGTGGCAAGGAGACCATGACACTGCGCGAGGTGGTTACTCGCCTACGCTCCGCCTACACCCTCAAGGTGGGCTCGGAATACACCCACATCCTGGACCGCGATGAGCGCAGCTGGCTGCAGGAGCAGATTGAGGCCGGCATGCCGAAGCCGTCCAACTCTGAGCAGAAGTACATCCTGCAGAAGGTCAACGCTGCCGAGGCATTCGAGAACTTCCTGCAGACCAAGTACGTAGGCCAAAAGCGTTTCTCCCTGGAGGGTGCTGAGTCCCTCATCGCTCTGCTGGACTCCATCGTGGACACTGCCGCTGGCCAGGATCTTGACGAGGTCGTCATCGGTATGCCGCACCGCGGCCGCCTCAACGTGCTCTTTAACATCGTGGGCAAGCCGCTGGCCGATATCTTCGGTGAGTTCGATGGCAACTACAAGGGCGGCCAGCTTGGCGGCTCTGGCGACGTGAAGTACCACCTCGGTGCTGAGGGCGAGCACCTGCAGATGTTCGGCGATGGGGAAATCAAGGTCACCCTCGCTGCTAACCCGTCTCACCTCGAGGCCGTTGACCCGGTCATGGAAGGTATTGCCCGCGCTAAGCAGGACATCCTGGACAAGGGCCCGGAGGGCCACACCGTTGTCCCGATCATGCTCCACGGCGATGCTTCCTTCACCGGCCTCGGCGTGGTGCAGGAGACCATCAACCTGTCCCAGCTGCGTGGCTACACCACCGGCGGTACGGTCCACGTTGTGGTCAACAACCAGGTGGGCTTCACCACTACCCCGGATTCCGGCCGTTCCACGCACTACGCCACCGACTTGGCCAAGGGCTTCGACTGCCCGGTCTTCCACGTCAATGGCGACAACCCGGAGGCTGTTGTTTGGGTAGGTAAGCTCGCCACTGAGTACCGCCGCCGCTTTGGCAAGGACGTCTTCATTGACCTCGTGTGCTACCGCCTGCGCGGCCACAACGAGGCTGATGATCCGTCCATGACACAGCCGCGGCTCTACGACATCATTGACAACCACAAGTCCGTCCGTGAGCGCTACACCGAGGAGCTCATCGGCCGCGGTGACCTGTCTGATGAAGAAGCAGAGGCAGCTGCACGTGACTTCCATGACCAGATGGAGTCCGTCTTCGCTGAGCATAAGGAAGCGGAGAAGGCCGGCCCGAAGGAGCAGACCGGTATTACTTCCTCCCAGGATCTCACCCGCGGTCTGGATACCTCCATCACCGCCGAGGAGATGGCGGAGATTGGCGATGCCTACGGCACCCCGCCGGAGGGCTTCGAGTACCACAAGCGTGTGGGCAAGGTTGCCAAGGAGCGCCAGAAGTCCGCCCGCGAAGGCGGCATCGACTGGGGTTGGGGCGAGCTCATCGCCTTCGGTTCCCTGGCTAACTCCGGCAAGGTTGTTCGCCTCGCCGGTGAGGATTCCCGCCGCGGTACCTTTACCCAGCGCCACGCTGTGGCCTTCGACCCAGCCACCGGCGAAGAGTACAACCCGGTTGCTCACCTGGCTACGTCCAAGGGCAACGGCGGTAAGTTCATGGTCTACAACTCGGCACTGACCGAGTTCGCCGGCATGGGCTTCGAGTACGGCTACACCGTGGGTAACCCGGATGCCGTCGTGGCCTGGGAGGCACAGTTCGGTGACTTCGCCAACGGCGCTCAGACCATCATCGATGAGTACATCTCCTCCGGTGAGGCCAAGTGGGGCCAGCTCTCCAGCCTGATCCTGCTGCTGCCGCACGGCTACGAGGGCCAGGGCCCGGACCACTCCTCCGCCCGCATCGAGCGTTACCTGCAGCTGTGCGCTGAGGGCTCCATGACCGTGGCCCAGCCATCCACCCCGGCCAATCACTTCCACCTGCTGCGCCGCCAGGCCCTCGGTGAGATGAAGCGCCCGCTGGTCGTCTTCACCCCGAAGTCCATGCTGCGTAACAAGGCTGCGACCTCCTCCGTATCCGACTTCACCGAGGTCACGAAGTTCCAGTCCGTTATCAACGACCCGAACTTCTTCGACATCAACGGTAAGAAGGTGGGCGACGCCGACAAGGTCAAGACCATCATGCTGGTCTCCGGCAAGCTCTACTGGGAGCTGGCCAAGAAGAAGGAAGCCGATGGCCGCGATGACATCGCCATCGTGCGTGTGGAGATGCTTCACCCGATTCCGTTCAACCGCCTGCGTGAGGCCTTTGAGTCCTACCCGAACGCTGAGCAGGTTCGCTTTGTTCAGGACGAGCCGGCCAACCAGGGTCCGTGGCCGTTCTACAACGAGCACCTGCGTGAGCTCATCCCGGATATGCCGGAGCTGGTCCGCGTCTCCCGTCGCTCGCAGTCCTCGACTGCAACCGGTAACGCGAAGGTTCACCAGATTGAGCAGAAGAACCTGCTGGAAGAGGCATTCGACATCTAGTAGCGTCTAGGCCCTTCCAAGGCCCCGGTCTTTCCACCTCTCCCCGAGCAGTGGCGGCTGGGGCCTTTGCTATGCCTTCTGCCCCGGCTGGAACCTAGGGATCCTTCTTCGGATCATTCTCTCCCTCCCCGCCTGCGAAAAATGAGCACGATAGCCCTTCAACCGACCTCGTTGCGCCGCCTATCGTGCTCATTTTTTGCGCTCTCAACGTTGCGCGGAAGCTACATCAAAGCCAGAAGGTTCCCGTGCCGCCCTATCCACCGGAACGGGAATGAACTGGTGGCTTCCCAGCCGCAACCTCGCCACCACGCCACACGGATAGAAGTACTAGCATCACCTCGGTAACCAGAGTGCCAAATAGACAAAACAAGAAACGCCCGAGCGTTGTGCTCGGGCGTTTTCTTCACGGCCTCAGTAGCCGTGGCCTAGGGTGCCAAATTGGCCCCAGGGTCCTAGGTAGTTCTAGGACTCCTTGCGGCGGCGACCAGGGCGCAGCAGCAGTGCGGCACCGGCAATGAGTGCCAGACCTGCGGCCAGCAGACCCAAGACGTTCGCACCAGTGTTAGCCAGGAAGCCAGAGTTGGTGCTCTTCTTGGAATCCGTGGTGCTCGGGGACTTGCCAGTGTAGCGGCTGGTGTTGTCGCTCTGGCTCGGCTGAACATCCTTGGACTCAACATTGGTCGTGGAACTGGGTGTCGTCGAAGCTCCACTGGTGGTTCGCGATAACGTTCGCCTGGTTGTAGCGGGTCAGCGAGTTGGAGCTTTCGAATGCACTGCCTGCACCGCTATTGTTGTGTTCAACCGCAGCCTGCAACTGCTCGACGGTACGGGGCTTAGCAAGCGCGCTAAAGCGCATGCCCTGCTGGTCGCTCAGGTCCGTGCCCTTGTACTTCGGCATGGTGTAGAAGATTTCGCCGGTGGTCTGATCAATACGTACACTCGACGCACCACCTCCGGAAGCACCGGTGTCGCTTGTGCCAATGAAGTTACCCTGCGCGTCGTAAGCCTCCACGACCATGCGGGACAGGGAATCATCCGTGCCACCATTCTTCACAGCCGGGACATTGATTTTGCCGACTTTGAGCTCTTCGCCGGGCCTAATGACCAGCTTTTCTTGACTCTCCCACGAAACCGTGATCGGGTTACATTCGATGTTCTCGCTCGGCCACGGGTTTACAGTAGCGCCAAAAGCAGCGCTGGGCCCCAGGGTCGCGTTCAGACCATCAGGATTGTCCCGCTTGTAGTTGCTTTGCCAGGCGTAACGTACAGGGTGATCACCAGAGGCCGAAGCGAACTGCTTGACTTTCTCATCGGTCAGCTCTGCGTAGATATTCAAGTTCCGTAGAATGCGACCACTAGCAGTAATGTTGATGTTTTCGTCGGCCTTGTGAGTGACGCTCTTGTCAAGGAAGGTCTGGCCGGCCTCCATGGAAGGCACCTCGACGGTATTCAAGAATGCGCCAAGGTTCCCCGTATTGGTGAAGTACCAATCGGCGAATGTGCGGTCCTTCGAGTTATCAAAGGCGACGCTCAGGCCCCAAGCTTTCTGTCGAGGCTGGACTTACTCGGCTCCAGGGTGCTCCAGCTGAAACCTGCCTGACTTCCGCTCCTCTCACCGCTCTCAACAACACATGAACCGGCCGGCAGGTCGGACGCCTGCTGGGCGTCCTTCTCTACCGCGCCGGACTTATCACGGATGCCGCCGGTAAACGATTCAGCGGAAGCCTCTGGGGCCACCGAGTTAAAAGAAGTGATGCTGAGACCACTGAGAGCGAGAGTGATGGCAGAGAGAGTGGCTACTCCCCTGCGGGAAGTACGGCGTTGGGTCGAACTCCTTCGATTATGTCCTTTCCAATGCAGCATTCTGCCTCGCCCCAGTGAGAACAGAGCAGCACCGGGGCATGTTAAAAAGTTTCCCCACAACTGCCCGAGAGAATTAACGGCAATAGGCAGAGCAACACCAAAAGATCCTACTTCCTCCCCCTAAAGAACACAACAGTTTTTTCGTTTAACCAGCGATTTGTGGAAAACTGCAACCAATAACATTTTATTAATTTCTCCACATTTCCGAGCCCGACTGGATGCCTATTTTTCGTCGTGCACCAAATCTGATCCGCCGGAGGAATTGGAGTCGCCTTCCTCGTTAAGGTTTTGCTGGAGGTTGGCCTCCATCCAAGCACGTACGGCCGACTCAAAGTCCTCGGAATCCTTAACGTCCTGCACTACCTCGTCGAGGTCCTGTGCGGTAAGGAACTTGGTGAAGGAAGCCACTTCCAACTTCTCATCTCGATTGAACAGGCCGTCTTGGTACACCACGACGTAGTTTTGCGGCAGCTCCGGTGTGGAGTTCGGGCAGCCTTGTGCACCGGCGGGTTCCACGACGGATAGCTCTGGCGGCATCGACGCCATGAGCGCGATGTGTGCGCGCTCCAAGAAATCTACGTCCTTTGTGCCCTTATCTTGGGCGGCCACGTAGTCCTTCGATATCGAGCGGGCCTCCGCTGGGTTGAAAACGTTCAAGAACTCACCCGTGCAGCCAACAAAGAAGTTGCCGGTGCGGCTCACACCGCCAGAATGTCCATTGCCCCGCCGCACCACCATGGGATCCTGGGAAACAGTGACCGCACGTCCTTCGTCAAGCAAAGTCTGGCGGTAGATCTCCGCCAGCACGCGCTGTTTGTGGGACGTTGGGTCAATCATGATGGTAATGGGCGAAGACGCAAATGGTTGCGGGTCCGGATGGGGTTCATACCCGGAGCAAGCGCTGATCGACGCCCCCATTATCCCCACCACCGCTACCCCAACAACGCGAGAAAAGGTTCGGGAACGTGCAGCAAGGCGAGGCATCAAAATCTGGCGCATTCTTTCTCTTCTACCGGACAAGGCGCAGGACATGAAGCACAACATGTCACAACTCAGCGGCTACAGCGCTCAGCTGCAGCGTCTGGCTGAATCTTACACACCCCGTAGCACTCATGCTGTGTGGCTCTCCTCAATGGAGGATGACTAGACTGGTGCGAGTTATGACTAGCGCAATTACTGAATCTGCTGTTCGTTCCGCGCTTGAGCGCGTCGACGACCCTGAAATCGGCCGTCCCATCACTGAGCTCGGCATGGTGAAGTCCGTTGCCGTCAACGGTGCGGATGTGGACATCGAGCTGTATCTCACCATCGCCGGCTGCCCGATGAAGAGCACCATCGAATCCAACACTCGCGCTGCCGTCGCTGAGTTAGACGGCGTGGGTGAGATTTCTATCTCCATGACGCCGATGAGCGATGAGCAACGCCAAGAGCTGAAGCAGAAGCTGCGCGGTGGACAGGCCGAGCCAGAGATTCCTTTTGCCAAGCCGGAATCCACCACGCGCGTGTTCGCCGTAGCATCCGGCAAGGGTGGCGTGGGAAAGTCCTCCGTCACGGTGAATCTGGCAGCTGCACTTGTGGAGAAGGGTCTCAAGGTCGGCATTGTGGACGCCGACATTTATGGCCACTCCGTTCCCAGCTTGCTCGGCTCTACGGCGGGCCCCACCGTGCTTGACGACGAAATGCTGCTTCCCCCCATCTCCCACGACATCAAGCACATCTCCATTGGGCAATTCGTGGAGGGCAATGCACCCGTCGTCTGGCGCGGGCCCATGCTCCACCGCGCACTCCAGCAGTTCCTCGCAGATGTCTTCTGGGGTGACCTAGATGTTCTCCTCCTCGACCTTCCGCCGGGCACCGGTGACGTCGCGTTGTCGGTAGCGCAGCTCATCCCGAATGCCGAGCTGCTCATCGTGACAACCCCGCAGGCTGCGGCTGCTGAGGTAGCCGAGCGCGCCGGTTCCATTTCCCAGCAGACTCGCCAGCGCGTTGCCGGCGTCATCGAAAACATGGGTGCCATGGTGATGCCAGATGGTTCCACCATGGACATTTTCGGCGAGGGCGGCGGGCAGGTCGTCGCTGAGCGCCTCAGCGTGCTGTTGGGCCACGACGTTCCGCTGATGGCCTCCATCCCACTGGACCCTGCCCTGCGCGCAGCCGGTGACGAGGGAACGCCCATCGTCCTCAAGGCCCCTGATTCTCCTGCCACCCAGGCCATCAACTCCGTCGCAGACTCGATCGCCGTGCGCTCTGATTCCCTCGTGGGTAAGAAGCTCGGCCTAGGCGTGACCCGTAAAAGCTAGTCCGTCCCCCTAAAAGCTAGACCGTCACGGTTACGTGACGTCTTCCCAGGAGACGCTGCCCCCGCCGGTGGATGCATTCCCGCCGCGCGGGGGTTGCTCTGTCTCAGGGGCGCTGGCGTTGGGGTCGGCGTAAATCTGGGAATAATCGAACGTTGGCCGGCCTGGCTGCTGTGAGTGCTGCTCGTGCGGATTCTGCGTGGCCGGCTGTGGCCCACCGGTCTGCTGTGGCGCCTGCCCGGTCTGGGCCGCAGGAGACGGCATGTCCTTCTGCGCAGGGTCCGTACTGTGCTTGATGTCCTCCGCCATCTTCTTCGGATTGAAGTCATCCCAGGCGGAATCGTCGCCGTCGAAAAGCGCCTTAGTAATAACGCCACGCGGACCCAAGCGCGTCCATTCCGCCGCCTGACTTAAGGGAACGCGGAGGTCATCGAATTCCGCACCCAATCCGTTCATCTCACCATTGAGCTCCGCTTTGGCATTGTTGATGGCCTTACGCGCCGCGTAGATGGCCGCACGCACGTCCATTATCACGCCGGGGAGGCGCTCCGGACCAATGATGACGAGGCCAAGGAGAACAATAGTGATGATCTCCAGCCAACCGATTGAGGAAAACACGAGACTATCTTAACCACTTTGCCGGCAGAATCTGGGACGAGCATGCCGCGCTCACTGAGCACGAGTACTCCCCATTACGTTGTTAGCAGTTCCGCTTGAAGGAGCCCAGGATTCGTACTCCTAGCCCCATGCTGGGGCAGGCTATGTTTATCTGCGTTCCTTCTGCCTTGTGGCAGCGGAACTAGTCGCTGGCTTCGGTATGGCTTGTTTTCGTCCCTGTCTGAAAATGATCCGGGGGGTGATGCCGCCGAAGGCAGTGACATACTCCAGACTGCTAATAGGAACCTGACCCACACAGGATGTGTGAGGTCTCAAGTAATGTGGATGCCAGCGTGAAGTATGTCCGACCACCAGCGATGAAATAAGTCTCATACTCGTTCAATTCGCTAGGAGGTCTGGCATGACCTACGACTATGTCATCGGCATGGACGTTGGCAAATACTTTCACCACGCTTGCGTCTTAGATATCGACGGCGCCCAAGTGCTATCAAAGCGTATCAACCAAAACGAAAAATCCCTGCGCACACTCTTTTCAACGTTTAGCGCAAACGACCACAAGGTCCTTGTCGTCGTGGACCAGCCCAATAACATTGGGCGACTAACTGTCGCGGTTGCCCAAGATATCGGAATCGATGTGCGCTACCTTCCAGGTTTGGCTATGCGTCAACTCTCACGTATCCACGCTGGTAATGCCAAAACTGATATCCGGGATGCATATATCATCGCCCACGCTGCAAAGAACCTTCCGGAATCCCTCCGCAGTGTCGACCGCGTCGAAGAAGCCTTTCTCCAGTTGAAAGTCCTCAACGGCATCGACGAAGACTTAGCGCGCTCCTACACCAGGCTCATCAATCAGATTCGAAGTGCACTAGTTGGCTGCTACCCGCAATTCGAGCAAGCCCTTCGCGGCCAGGTGATCCACCGCAAATGGGTTCTGCACCTACTTGCACGCTACGGCGGGCCGACCAAGATAAAGCGCCTCGGAAAAGCCAAAGCAGCTGCCTTCGCTCGACGCTATAAGGCACGCAATCCCGAGCCCGTCATCGATGCCATATTCGCTGCCATCTCTGAGCAAACAGTCGCCATTGCTGGTGCACAATATGCCGAAATGGGCGTAGCAATGTCGGCGAAGGACGCGCTTTTAAAGCTCGAGCACCGCAAACAAATCGAGCAGGAAGTCATCGAGCTCATCAACGACATCCCCCACACTCAAATCCTGCTATCCATGCCAGGAATCGGGCCGAAGACGGCTGCCCAAATTCTCATGACCGCGGGCGACATGTCCGACTTCCCGACAGCTGCGCACCTAGCCTCTTACGCTGGCTTATCACCCCGAACGAATCAGTCCGGAACCTCAATCATGTCGAACTCACTGAACAGAGCTGGCAATAAAAAATTAAAGAACGCCCTATGGCAATCATCTTTTGCATCCATCAGATTCCACGAGCGTTCACGGCAATTCTATGAACGAAAGCGCCGTGAAGGCAAGAGACACAACGCTGCAGTCGTAGCACTAGCCCGCAGACGGCTCAACGTCCTATACGCCATGATGAGCAACCACGAGTACTACCGCGATCCCGACCAATCACAGGAAGTCAAAGCAGCCTAAACCCCAAGAACCAAACAGCCGACTGGGAAACCCCAGTCGGCTAACAGCCATGCCAGAAAACAACACGGCCAAACAACCCCGGCTGAAAAATCAACCCCGGCTAATCCACCCGCGAGGTTGACAAACTATATAGGAACACCCCCCCAACTCAACCGCGCTGATTGTGCTTAATGGCGCGCATCACCATCTCCACCTTGTCCAAGAAGTCCTGGCGCGGCTGGCAGGCAGGTTCCTCCGCATCAGGACCTGGACCCGCTCCCTGGTGGGCGATGCCGGTCAGTTTGGCCATGAGGGATTCCGGGGCCCGCACGTGCGATTCCACGCTGCATTCACGTACCCACTCGGAGGCGTTGCGCTGGTGGTGGATTTCGGCGCGGCACTCGGCACAGTGCACGAGGTGGACGCGGACGCGGTGAGCGTACTTGGCGGGCATTTCCCCATCCACGAAGGCCACGATGGCTTCTGGACCCAAGTGCCCGATGGTGTCCGCGCGCTGTGCGCGAGCCTTAGCTTTGTCACGAACCTTGGCCTGTGCCTCCGTAAAGATGCCGGGCAAGGAAAGGGAACGCTCGTGGGGCTTGTCATTTAGCGACTCCACGAAACGTTCTCCTTTCGTCCTCAATCTTTGGGCAGCCCCTCTGCCGAGGGGCTAGTTGTTGGCCAAGTCTAGCTTTAGCGCGTACGCAAGAGGCTGCGGGTGTCCGCGTTGGTCTGTGCCTCCTTCTCCAGTGCGGCACGTAGCTGGGAGCGGCCACGGTGAATGCGGGAGCGCACAGTACCCATCTTTACGCCGAGGGTTTCGGCAATCTCGTCATAGCTCATGCCCACGACATCACAGAGAACCACGGCGACACGGAAGTCCGGAGCCAGGTTATCCAGCGCCGACTGCAGCGCCGGGTCCAAGTTGGCTACCGAGTAGGCCTGCTCCGGTGTCATGTCGGTGCCCGGCACGCGCTCGTAATCCTCCGGCAGGGCCTCCATACGAATCTTGGAGCGGTGGCGCACCATATCGAGGAAGAGGTTAGTGGTGATGCGGTGCAGCCAACCCTGGAACGTACCGGCCTGGTACTTATCCAGAGAGCGGAAGACGCGCATGAAGGTTTCCTGCGTCAGGTCTTCGGCATCGTGTTGGTTACCGGAGAGGCGGTACGCCAAGCGGTAGACACCATCAGCATGCTCGGCCACCAGCTCGCCCCACGAGGGCATATCGGCTTCACCGGCATCGAACGCGGCAGTACCCGTAAGCTCTTCAGCTTCAGCAGTGTGCTCTTCGACGGTGCTGATCTGTTCTTCAGAGCTGAGCGGGGGTACATTCTCGCGCTGCTTTTTTGTCATGACCATCATCTTTCTATAGACAGCACGGAAACTCCAGCCACAGTACTGTGAGCACCCTGTGAATCCATACCACGGGTTTCATGCGCTACTCGCGTCACATTGGGCACTGCATCCTGCGCGATTCTTGTCCCACAGCCACGGTCCTTTCACTATGGTTTTCACTGTGACTACTACTGCTTATGACGCACTGCGATCTTTCATCGAATCCACCAGCGAGGTATCGGAAGCGCTCACCAGCGCCCGCGCCCACGCAGAGGAATACGGACTGCCGGTTCCGGATGAATCCACCGGACAGCTACTGAGCACCCTGGCGGCCGTCTCCTCTGGAACGACGTCGCGCCCCCAGGCGGTTGCAATTACCCCGGCGGCCTCTGTGGTGGGTCTCTACCTACTCGCCGGAATGCCGGAGAACGGCATTCTCACCTGTATTGATCCGGAAGCTGAGCACCAAGCCAGCGCAAAGCAGACCTTCCGCGATGCCGGCTACTCCTCTAGCCGCGGGCGCTTCCTGCCCTCACGTCCGCTCGACATCATGGGGCGTTTGGCCAACGACACCTACCAGGTCATCTACGCCGAGGTACCTGCCCTCGACATGCCCGCGCTGGTGAAGGCCGCCTGGCCGCTCCTACACCAGCACGGCACGTTGGTGCTCGCGAACTCGCTGCTGGATGGCACCGTGGCTGATAGCTCGCGCACTGACCGCGACACCGCCGCTGCCCGTGAGGCCGACGAAATTGCGCGTTCCCTCGAAGGCGCGGCCGTCACCCGCCTGCCTTATGGTGCGGGGCTCACCCTCGTGACCAAGCTCTAACTCACCAAGGCGAATAAATATCCCGGCTCTCCTCCCCCCTTGCGTGGGGTGAAGAGGCCGGGATTGTTGTCCTTGCGCCCTCCCTTTGGACTTAATCGGGAGCTGGTTCCGGTCTGGGGTCGCGGTGTGGACTGAGTTAAACCTTCTCGTTCTTGCCCACGACGACCACGCCGCCATCGGAGACCTTGAAGCGCTGCTCATCGCGCTCACGGTCCACACCGATAATGGCGCCGTCGCTCACGACGACGTTCTTGTCCAAGATGGCGCGGCGCACCACGGCACCGCGGCCGATGCGCACGCCGGGGAGAATGACGGATCCTTCGACCGTCGCACCGTCGGCCACGTGAACGTCGGAAGCCAGCACCGAGTTGCGCACAGTACCACCGGAGACAATGCAGCCAGGGGCCACCATCGAGGACTGGGCAATACCGTTCTGCACGAACTTGGCCGGCGGGAAGTTGGAATCATCCGTGGAATGAATTGGCCATGAGCGGTTGTACAGATTGAAAATGGGGTGCACGGAAATCATGTCCATATGCGCCTCATAGAAGGAATCGATGGTACCGACATCACGCCAGTAACCATGGTCGCGCTCCGTGGAGCCGGGGACCTCATTAGACATGAAGTCATAGACGTGCGCCTGCTGGCGCTCCACGAAGTACGGGATGATGTCACCACCCATATCGTGGGCAGATTCCTCATTCTTCTCATCCTGCAGGAGGGCCTCAATGAGGGCCTCGGTGGTGAAGACGTAGTTGCCCATCGACGCATAAGTCATGTTCGGGTCATCCGGAGTAGCTGGCGGGTCAGCAGGTTTCTCCACGAAGGACGTGATGGTGCCCATGCCGTCTGCCTGGATACAGCCGAAGGCGGTCGCTTCCGAGCGCGGAACGCGAATACCCGCGACAGAGCAGTCCAGACCCGTAGCGATGTGCTCCTCCACCATCTGAGCCGGATCCATACGGTAGACGTGGTCCGCGCCGAAGACGATGACGTAATCCGGCTTCTCGTCATAGATCAGGTTCAACGACTGCAGGATGGCATCGGCCGAACCGTTGTACCAGCGCTTACCGCGGCGCTGCTGGGCCGGGACGGAGGCAATGAACTGCGGTGTCGGCCCCGACAAGTTCCACGCCTGGGAAATGTGGCGGTCCAGGGAGTGGGACTTGTACTGAGTCAGCACGGCAATCTTCAAGAAACCGGCGTTGACGAGGTTAGACAACACGAAGTCAATGAGGCGGTAGGAACCACCAAACGGAACGGCGGGCTTAGCGCGGTCTTCAGTCAGGGGGAAGAGGCGCTTTCCCTCGCCGCCGGCGAGGACAATGGCAAGGACGTTAGGAAGGCTTCTCACGACACCCAATCTAACGAGTTTTTCCACATTCTGCAGGGAAAAGATGCAGGTTTTCACCCCCGCCATCGGGGTCGCGCAGAATCACGTCTGCCCTACTACTGCCCTACTACTGCCCTTTCGCTGACCTTCTGCGCGCGCAGGGGAAGATCCGTACTCTGGGAGGGTATGAGAGCCGGAATTTTTTCTAAGGAGTACCCGCCGGAAATCTACGGCGGAGCGGGTGTGCACGTTGCGGAGCTGACCCGATTTATGCGTGACATTATTGACGTTTCTGTTCACTGCATGGGGTCCCCGCGCGATGAAGAGGACGTCTTTGTGCATGGAGTCGACCCTGAACTGAAGGACACTGAGGCAAACGCTGCGATCCAGACCCTGTCCACGGGACTGCGCATGGCTAACGCAGCGTCCGACATCGACGTGGCCCACTCCCACACCTGGTACACCGGTTTGGGTGGCCACCTTGCCGGCCGCCTCTATGGCATCCCACACGTTGTCACCGCACACTCCTTGGAACCGCACCGCCCGTGGAAGCGGGAACAGCTCGGCGGAGGCTATGAGATCTCCTCGTGGTCAGAGAAGAATGCCATGGAATACGCCGACGCCGTCATTGCGGTCTCAGTCGGCATGAAAGAGTCCATCCTCGAGGCCTACCCGCGTATTTCTGCCGACAAGGTCCACGTCGTCCTTAACGGCATCGACACTGAGATCTGGCAACCGGGAGAGGCGCCGGTGCTGGATAGGTTGGGCGTCGACAAGCAGCGCCCCATCGCTGCCTTCGTGGGCCGTATTACCCGGCAGAAGGGCGTGAAGCACCTCCTTAAAGCCGCGCAGAGCTTCGATGAGGATATCCAGCTCGTGCTCTGTGCGGGCGCTCCGGATACCCCGGAAATTGCCGCAGAGACTGAGGCCCTCGTCGACGAGCTACGTGCGCAGCGCGATGGCGTGTTTTGGGTCAAGGAGATGCTCTCCCGCGAAGAAATTAAACAGGTGTACTCCGGCGCGGATGTGTTCGTGTGTCCCTCCATTTACGAGCCGCTGGGCATTGTCAACCTGGAGGCTATGGCCTGTGGCACGGCCGTTGTGGCCTCTGATGTCGGCGGCATTCCGGAGGTCGTCGTCGACGGCGAGACCGGTGTCCTGGTGCACTTTGACGCTGCCGATGAAGCCTCGTTTGAGGCTGATATTGCCGCTGCGGTCAACCGTGTGGCTGCGGACGCTGAGCTGGCGCAACGCTTCGGCACTGTCGGCCGTGAACGCGCAATTCGTGAGTTCTCCTGGGCCACGATCGCGCAGCAGACCGTGGACATTTACCGCTCGTTGATGTAGGAAGGACTGCCGTGACGCAACCCCAACAACACCGACCAGAAATTCATTTCGTCCCCGATAGCGGTATCCTCGATGCGCCCGCCGGCATCGTCCGCGATGGTGATACGTGGCACTTGTTCCACCAATACCGCCCCGAGCCCGGCCAACCGGCCCGCTGGGGACACACCTTCTCCGAAGAAACGCCGTTCGCGTGGCTGGACTGCGATGATGTCCTAGCCCCCGTCGGCGGTGAGCTTTCCCTGCGCGCTGGCTCCGTGGCGGAAGGTCAGGATGCTCTCAACTTGTATTTCACATCCGTAACGTCCGTGGGCACCAGCGTGCGTTTGGCACGCTATACCGACTATGCCGACGAATGTGTCGTCTCTGATGACCCGACTGCCTTGGACCCGGGCGTGGTCCGCTTCGGGGAAGCTGTAGGAGCTCATACTGACTTTGACCGCTTCCGCTCGCCGTCTGTGGTGCCTGATTGGGCCAAGGAGGATCGCGAGGAAGGCCACGATGGCTGGCTCATGCTAGCCCTGACCGGTGATGCCGATGCCCCCGTCCCGGTCATCCTCGAGAGCCCTAATGGAGAGTCCTGGTCCCTGCTGGGCAGGCTGAGTTTCAACGGTGACCCAGGGTTTAATGAGGGCGAAGTCCCGGCCACCTCCCCCATCCCGCCGGTGGTGTCGCCGCGTCTGGTGCGCCTGCGCGACGAAGTAGACGGAGAAATCTACGACGTCCTCTTCGTCACTTTGGAGCGCGCCGGCCGTGACGTGTCCGGCTACATCGTGGGGCGCCTCGACGGCACCGAGTTCACCGTGGCCAAGGGTTTCCAACGCGTGGACTTCGGCCACGATTTCTCCCGTCCGCGCAACACCAACACTACGACAGGCACGATTGCCCAGGAGCGCCGCTATGACCGCGCTGTCATTCTGGGACTGCTCAACGGCAATGGTCGCGGTGATGATGCGTCCAAGCACCCAACATGGGAAGCCGAGGGCTGGGCGAACAGCCTGTCGTTGCCTCGTGCGGTGACGCTCCAAGGCGGGGTGCTCTACCAGACCCCGGCCCAGGGTTTGCCGGATGCGGTCAAGCTGTCTGACTACGCGCAGTCCTGGACCGGCGTTCTCGAGGTTCCGGAAAACTCCAGCGTTACCGTGACGCTGCTTGATGGCTCCGGTGAGCCAGCCGTCGTGATTCGCCACACTGGTGACGAAATCAGCGTGGACCGTTCAATGTCCAAGGCCTTCGATCACTACTTCAAGGATTCCGCTCCAGCCGTGGCCCCACTGGCGGAGGGAGATTCCGACACGCTCACCATCATTCAGGATGGTGCGAGCGTGGAGGTCTTCGTCGACGGTGGCCTCGTTGCCATGAGCTCCCGCGTCTACTTCGAGGGTGGCTGCTCCGCCATCGAAGTCGACACAGACGGTGAGGCCATTATTGAGCAGTCCTGGAACCGTAAGGGATCCAAGCGCTCCTAATGTGATTAGCTCGTTCGGCGTCTAGGGCGCCGAACGCAGTCGGTCCAGGCGCGCGTGTGCCGTCACGGTTAGGGACTGCGGCAGGGCGGCCATACGCTCTGCCAGCTCCTCCGGGCTAATGTGGCGCGCCGACGGGCTCATTCCTACTTGGGCGGCAATCGACGCCTTGTCCAAGATAATAGGGAAAGAAATATCCACCGGCTCAGCTGCCTGCTCTAAGAAGCCCTCCGCCTGGGCGTAGAGGCGCTCCACCTTGCCCTCTTCCACGCCCAGGATGCCGAGTGGCTCACGCAGCTCATCCAGGTGGCCTGCCTGCGGGGTCAGAACGATGACCTCGCCGCCGGGAGCCAGGACTCGCTGGAATTCCGCCGGGTTACGCGGGGCAAAGACCACGGAGATGGCGTGAATCGAGTTATCGCGAATAGGCAGACGCTCCCACACATCCGCCACCACGGCACCCACGCGCTCGTGGGATTTGGCCAAATGCTTGGCAGCATTCGTGGAAATGTCGAGCCCGACTCCCCGTGCACCTTCAATAGAGTCCAGGGTATGGGCTAGATAGTAACCAGTTCCGGCACCCACCTCGAGGAGAGTGGGAGCGGTATGTTCGTCCAGACCTGCGGCATAGCTGGCCTCGTCCTGGGTTTCCAGGGAATCTTGCACAGCGCCGGTGACTGCCTCCACGAAGGGCGCAAAGTGGCCCATGGCGAGGTAGGTTTCACGTGCAGTCACCATGGAGGCATCATCACCCTGGTGCTTCAGTCCAGCACCGGCCGCCAGCGTGACATAGCCCTGCTTGGCCACATCATAGGAATGGCCGGTCTCCGAGACGAGGCGAGCAAAGTCATCCGCGCCCGTGAGGGCGCTGCCATCGGCGGGATCGGCCAGAATATCGACGATATGTGAAAGCATGTTCCTAGACTAGCTAGAAACTTCGACGAGGAGTGAACCGAGCTGCGCGGCTTCTTCTTTGCTGAGCTCGATGACAATGCGGCCACCCCCGTCAGAAGGAATACGCATGACGATCTTGCGGGACTCCTCTACTGCTTCCATCTCTCCACCAGTAGTACGTGGCTTCATCGCTGCCATAGTGAGTCTCCTTCGACTTTTGTTATAACGTCCTTCTAGTCTAGCCCTTTTTCAGACTCACGCGGCGCGTTTACGCTCGCGGGCACAGCAGACGAGCCGTGCGGAGCAGTCAGACGGCGTTCTACTGCAGCAATGAGCGCGTCGACTTGGTCCTGGCGGTAGCCACGCGGAACCACGTCAAAGCGCAGGTCATCGAAGCGGCCCTCTTCCAAGGCGCGGAGATTTTCGGCGTCGACATCGACGGCTTCGTCTGGGGTATCCATAACGGTGCCGCGGCCGACAATGCTGCCCCACGCCCATGAACCGATGATGATGAGCGCAATGAGGACAACGATGAGCAAAATCCAGGACATCATGCGCTAAATCCTACCCATCAGTGGTGGTCGCTGCGGCACCGCCCCAATGACGCCGGCGCGCGAGAGGATCGTGCGCGCCACCACGTCCGCCATCGGCGCCAGCTCCTCCAGCGGGCGGTTGCGGTGTGCACGGGTGCCCAGGTCCACCTCGGCGACGGCGTGGGGGCCATAGCGCTTGGCGACGTCCACCAGCAGCCCCGCTTCCACCCCGTATCCTTCCACGAACGGCAGCTCCATGGCAGCCGCGCGCCTTAAGGCGTATTCGCCGCCGAGAGGCTGGTCAATGTGCGCGAGCTCCGGAAAGAACTGCCGCAACAGCGGCTTGGCGGTTAGCTCAGTCACACGCCCGCCGCCAGTGGGCTTTCCTTGAAAACTGCGCTGGTAGCGCGCCTTGACCATCTGGATGTGCGGATCGATGAAAGGCTCAGTAAGCGCGGAGACCATTCCGGCAGCAGCGGATTCAAGATCAGCATCAATAAAGACGACGATGTCGCCCTCAGCTGCCGCCACGCCGCGCCAGAGGGATTCGCCCTTGCCGGGTCGGGGCTCCTCAGGCAGGATTTCCCGCCAGTTGAGCACCCGAGCTCCTGCTGCCTGTGACTCAGCCGAAGTCTCATCGCTCGAGTCCGCATCGATGACGAGCACCTCGTGGGGTTCATCGGCTAGGCATGCGCGCACGACGTGCGCCACGGTGCACTCCTCGTTGAGCGCGGGGATAATGACGGAAACTTTCATGCCAACCCGCGGGTCGTCGCCAAGGGCTGCATCTCGCCCTGGATGGCAGCGGTCATGCGGATGACGTCGAGTGTCGGCCCCACTTCGTGTACGCGGAAGGCGGCCACGCCGCGCGCAGCCGACCACGCCGTCGCCGCCAGCGTGCCCGCCACGCGTTGGTCCACGGCGCGGTCGAGGGTCTCGCCCACAAAATCCTTGTTGGACAAGGCCATGAGCACCGGCCATCCGGTGGCGACAACCTCGTCGATACGGCGCAACAGCTCTAAGCCGTGAAAGGTGTTCTTGCCAAAGTCATGCGTGGGGTCGATGAAGGTCAGTTCCTCCGGGCACCCGAGGCTTGCGGCTCGCTCGGCCAGCCGCGTGGTTTCTGCGATAACGTCAGCCACCACATCATCGAAGTGCACGCGATGCGGGCGGGTACGCGGTACCACTCCACCGGTATGGGAGCACACGTAGCCCACCTTCTTGTCGCCGGCGACCTCGATGAGCTCTGGGTCCCAGCCTGCCCACGTGTCATTGACCAGACCGGCGCCGGCCGCAATCGCGGCTTCGGCCACCTCTGCGCGCCACGTGTCCACCGAAATCAGCGCCTCCGGGTGGCGGCGATGCAACTCCGCGATGGTAGGCACGACGCGCTCGATTTCCTCGGTCGCGTCGACATGTTCTCCCGGCCCGGCCTTGACTCCGCCGATGTCGATGATGGAGGCGCCGTCGGCAAGCGCCTGCTCCCCTCGCTCCACTGCGGGGTCCAGCTCGAAGGTAGCGCCCTTGTCATAAAAGGAATCCGGCGTGCGGTTCACAATCGCCATGACCTGGGCCAGACCACGCTGGGGGCTCACTTGTCCTCCTGCTCCCGGATGCGCTTATCCGACATCACCTTGTGCGCCGCCACGATGTGGGCCAGGGCTTCATCCGGATCGTCGGTCACGAGGAAAAGATCCAGGTCCTCCGGGTTAATAAAACCTCCATCCGCCAGCGTGCGCTTCATCCATTCCACCAGGCCCGACCAGTAGTCGGTGCCCATCAGCACGATGGGATAGTTGGTGACCTTGCCGGTCTGAACCATACACATGACCTCGAAGAATTCATCCATCGTGCCCATGCCGCCGGGCAAGCAGATGAAGGCCTGGGAGTATTTGAGGAACATGGTCTTGCGCGCGAAGAAGTATCGGAAGTTTAAGCCCAGATCGACGTATGGGTTAAGGCCCTGCTCGTGGGGCAACTCGATGCCCAGGCCCACAGAGAGCCCACCGGCCTCGTGCGCACCGCGATTGGCCGCTTCCATAACGCCGGGACCTCCACCAGTGATGACGGCGTACTGGGCCTCCGCCAAGCGCTTGCCGACGGTCACACCAAGCCGGTAGATCGGATCCTCCTCGCGCGACCGCGCGGAGCCAAAGACGGTCACGGCCTTCGGAAGCTTGGCCAGAGCATCGAAACCATCCACGAACTCGCCCTGGATGCGCAGGACGCGCCACGGATCAGCATGCTGCCATTCGTGATCCGCGCCGGACTGCAGAAGGCGCTGGTCGAAGGTGGAGGATTGCTCGCCGGCGGTGCGGACGAGCAGTGGGCCGCGGAGAGTGCGGATTTGCTCAGGGGTCATGGTGAATTATCCCTTCAGGTAGTTCAAGAGAGCGTGAGAAACCTCGGTAATCTGCTCAACGAGGACTTGTTCGTCCTTCTTATGAGCAAAGCCCGGATCGCCGGGGCCGAAGTTAACGGCTGGGGTCCCCATCTCGGAGAAGCGGGCGACGTCGGTCCAGCCGTACTTGGCGCGGACGTTGCCCCCGACGGCGTCGACAAGCGCACGTGCCGCCGGCTGTCCCAGGCCCGGCAGGGCGGCACTGGCGATGTCATCGACCTCGATGCTGACGTTCTCGTGCTCGCCGATGACCTCCTTCATATGCGCCAACGCTTCCTCCGCGGTGCGGTCCGGGGCAAAGCGGAAATTGACGAACATCCAGGCTTCATCCGGAATCGTGTTGGTAGCCACGCCGGATTCGAGGTGCACGATATTGAGGCCTTCCTTGTAGGTGCAGCCATCAATCTCCACCTCGCGCGGCTGGTAGTTGGCCACGTTCATCATCACAGGGGCCAAGGTGTGGGCGGCATTGGAGCCCAGCCACGCACGGGCCGAGTGCGCTCGGGTGCCCTGTGCTGTCACGCGCAGGCGAATGGTGCCCTGGCAACCGGCCTCGATCATGGCGCCGGAAGGTTCGCCCAGCAGCGCGAGGTCTCCCTGCAGCCACTCCGGGTGATCCTTTTGCAGATGGCCCAAGCCGTTGAACTCGGTGGCCACCTCCTCGCCCTCGTAGGCGATGACGGTGAGATCGTGCTTAAGCTCCTCTGCGTCATAGAGCTGCGCAAACGCGTTGAGGTAGACGGCCATGCCGGACTTCATGTCCACGGTGCCGCAGCCATACATGGTGGTGCCATCTTCAGACATGGAGTGAGGCACGTTATCGGCCAGCGGCACGGTGTCGATGTGCCCAGCGAGCACGACGCGAGTCTTCAGACCGCGATTGGTGCGGGCACAGACAGTATTGCCGTAGCGCTCAACCTCGACCTCGCTCTGGTCCAGGCCGCGCAGGGCCTCCTCGACGGCAGTGGCAATAGCCTCCTCGTGGTGAGAGGGACTGGGGATATCCACCAGTGCCTTGGTGAGCTCAATGGGGTCGGCGAAGAGATTTAAAGTCACAACCCGCCATGCTAGCGTTCCCCGTCAGTTAGTGCATTGCGTAAAGTACTTCCCGTTGCAAATAATCAACGTTGTTGAAGGTGATCTCACATGGCTGCGGCCACACAACTCAAAACCCGACACCTCACCATGATGGGCCTCGGCTCGGCGGTGGGTGCGGGGCTGTTTCTCGGCGTAGGACTGGGAATCCAGGTCTCCGGCACGTCTATCCTCGTCTCCTATGCAGTAGCGGGCGCCCTCATCGCCTTGGTGATGTGGATGCTCGGAGAAATGGCCGCTGCCCGCCCCTCCCTCGGAGCGTTCTCCACCTACGCGGGCCAAGCTTTTGGCCCGTGGGCGCGTTTTACCCTGGGCTGGATTTATTGGTTCATGCTCGTCATGGTCATGGGCGCTGAAATCACCGGCGCCGCGGCCATCATCTCCAACTGGTTTGGCGTGGATCCGTGGATTCCGGCCCTAGTCGCCGTGGTCTTCTTTGCGGTGGTCAATTTTGCGGCCGTGGGCGGCTTTGGCGAGTTTGAATTCTGGTTTGCCATCATCAAAGTGGGCACCATTGTCGCCTTCCTTGGCGTCGGTGTGCTCATGGCTCTGGGCATCCTGCCCGGTATGGACCTCTCCGTGGCCGGCCACAACTTTACGGAGAATTTCCTGCCCAACGGCGGGCCGGGATTTGCTGCTGGCCTTTTGGCCGTGGCCTTTGCTTTCGGCGGAATTGAGCTGGTGACGATTGCCGCGGCCGAATCCGAGGACCCCGCCCACAACGTGGCCACTGCCGTCCGCGCCATCATCGTGCGCATCATGGTCTTCTACATCGGCTCCATCCTCGTTATCACGATGGCTCTGCCTTTCAGCTCCATCCAGGATGCCGACGTGGCTGCCGATTCGCCCTTCACCCTCGTCTTGGGCGCAGCACAGATTCCTTTTGCCGCCGGCTTTATGGAGGTTGTTATCGCCCTCGCGCTGCTCTCTGCGTTCAACGCACAGATTTACGCCACCTCCCGTTTGGTCTACGACATGGCCAAGGACCACAGCGCCCACCACGTCTTCTTGAAGACCAACACCTCCGGCTCCCCCATCTTCGCGGTGCTGCTGTCCATCATTTTCGCTTTCGCGTCGGTGGTGCTGCAGTACTGGAATCCGCCGGGGCTCTTGGCCTTCCTCTTTAACGCGGTGGGCGGTTGCCTCCTCGTGATTTGGTGCTTCATCGTGGCCTCCTACATCAGGCTGCATCCCCAACTCAAGGCCAATGGCGAGCTCACCACGCTGCGCGTTCCGGGCTACCCGTGGCTGCCGTGGCTGACCGTCCTGGCCCTTGTCGGCTTGACGTTGCTCATGCTTTTCGACGCCTCCGCCCGCAACCAAGTCATCGCCGTCCTCATCCTCACGGCCGGGCTCATTGTTATCTTCTACCTACTACCGGGTAGGAAGAAGCGACACTCAGACGTGTAGCTGCTAGGGTGTGACGCTATGACTACTGCTTCCGCACGTGGCCTGGCAACCATTACCCACGACGGCACCGTCCTGGACGTCTGGTTCCCAGCAGTCCACCTCGATACCCCTGTAGATGCCAGCGGCACCAAGCGCTTGGAGGAGACTCCGCAGCAGTTCGCCGAACTCGTTGGTCCGGATGAAGAGCGCGGGGTGGCCCGCATTGCGGTGGAAACCTCCATCAAGGATCTGGACGAGGCTCCGGCCGATACGTACGACGCTTACCTGCGCCTCCACCTGCTTTCCCACCGCGCAGTCAAGCCGCACGGCCTGAACGTCGATGGCATCTTTGGCAAGCTGGCCAACGTGGTCTGGACTAACTACGGCCCCTGCGCGGTTGCTGATTTCCAGATGGTCCGCGGCCGCCTCGCCTCCCGCGGCCCGGTCGTGGTCTACTCCGTCGATAAGTTCCCGCGCATGGTGGACTACGTTGTCCCGTCCGGCGTGCGCATTGGTGACGCCGACCGCGTTCGCCTGGGCGCTCACTTGGCTGAGGGCACCACGGTAATGCACGAGGGCTTCGTGAACTTCAACGCTGGTACCTTGGGCGCTTCCATGGTCGAGGGCCGTATTTCTGCGGGCGTCGTCGTGGGCGATGGCTCCGATATCGGCGGCGGTGTCTCCATCATGGGTACTTTGTCCGGCGGCGGCAAGGAGGTCATCTCCATCGGTGAGCGCTGCCTGCTCGGCGCTAACTCCGGCATTGGCATTTCGCTTGGCGACGACGCCGTCGTCGAAGCCGGCCTCTACGTCACCGCAGGTACCAAGATCGCCGTCTTCGGCAAGATTGCTCAGGCGCTCGATGTTGCCGAGGGCGAGACCGTCAAGGGTTCTCAGCTCTCTGGTGTCTCGGGCGTGCTGCTGCGCCGCAACTCCACCACCGGCGCCGTCGAGGCCGTGGACTGGAAGTCGGAGGCTGTGGCCCTCAACGAGGACCTGCACAAGAACTAATCTTTACTGCCCTAAGGCCCCGCTCTGCGGGGCCTTGTGCGATCCGCCACTACTCAGGCTCGGCCAAAATCTCCCCTTTTGCCCAAATCCCGCGAGTGGCTGCCTAGAATGCTAGAGGTGACTGCTCAAAACGATTCCTCTACTCGCTCGCTCGGCAGCGGCCTGAAGGTCCGCCATCTCACTATGATGGGCCTCGGTTCCACCATTGGCGCGGGCCTTTTCCTGGGTACCGGTGTGGGCATTTCCGCCGCCGGCCCGGCCGTTCTGTTGGCCTATCTCATCGCTGGTTTCCTTGCTATCCTCGTCATGCAGATGCTTGGTGAGATGGGCACGGTCATCCCCGCCTCCGGTTCCTTCTCCGAGTACGCGGAGCACGGCATCGGTCGCTGGGCAGGCTTTACCCAAGGCTGGATTTATTGGCTCGCCACTGTCGCAGTCCTCGGTGCCGAAATCACCGGCGCCGCAGGTTTTATCGGCGCGTGGTTCGACTGCCCACCGTGGATCCCTGCTGCCATCTGCGTCGCGCTCTTCGGCCTCATTAACCTGCTGCGCGTGCGCATGTTTGGCGAGTTCGAGTACTGGTTCGCCTTCATCAAGGTCGCCGTCATTGTCCTCTTCCTCATCATTGGCGCGCTCCTCGTCTTTGGCCTCCTGCCCGGCCACTCCTTTATCGGCACGTCGATCTTCTTGGAAGATGGCTTCATGCCGAACGGCCTCGGTGGCGTCGCAGCGGGCCTGCTTGCCGTGGCCTTCGCTTTCGGCGGCATCGAGGTCGTCGCCATCGCGGCTGCCGAGTCCGAGGACCCAGAAAAGTCCCTCGTTAACGCTGTGCGCACCACGATTACGCGCATTTCGGTGTTCTACCTTGGCTCCGTCCTCGTCATCACCTTCCTCCTGCCCTACTCCTCGCTCGGTTCCGCGCAGTCCGCTGCCGAATCCCCCTTCACCATGGTGCTCGACCGCGCTGGCATCCCAGGTGCTGCGGTCATCATGGAGGTTGTCATCGTCCTCGCGCTGCTCTCTGCCTTCAACGCGCAGATTTACGCTTCTTCGCGCATGATGCATTCGCTGGCCTCACGCGGTGAGGCTCCCAAGCTTTTCGCTTCGACTGACCGCCGCGGCGTGCCCACGGCCGCCATTGCTCTCTCTGTGGCGTTGTCCGTGGTCATGGTCGTGCTGAATTACGCCGATACGGGCTGGCTTTTGTCCTTCATGCTCAACGCGGCCGGCGCGTCGTTGCTCATCGTGTGGGTGTTCATCGCCGTGAGCCAGCTGCGCTTGCGCCGCCAGCTCGAGGCCATTCACCCGCTGCCCGTGCGCATGTGGGCCTACCCTTACCTCACGTGGTTCGCCCTGGCACTCTTTGCTGCCATTGCGGTGCTCATGCTTACCGACGCCTCCGCCCGCATCCAACTCCTCTCCGCCGCCTCCATGTTCGCGGTACTCGCCATCGCCGGTGTTATCAACGCCAAGGCTCGCGGCATCGCCCCCACGGCTCGCCTCCCGCTGCCTACCGCCGCCGAGCTAGAAGCCCGCTAGCTACCCTGCTCCTCTCTTCTCTCTCCTATTACCACTTTCACTGCCGTTCTCTCCCCAACTCTCCTCTCCCCCCCTGCAGTTCTCTCCCCTTCCCCTCCCCAATCCGCGCGTCTTACCCTCCCTTCGCGCTCACCAGCGACCACCAGAGCACCATTTCAACTCGCTCCGTGAGCGCGAAGGGCGTTGTGAGCTAATCCCGCACCACCCCGCGCCTCTTACCCTCCCTTCGCGCTCACCATCGACCACCAGAGCGCCACTTCAACTCGCCCCGTGAGCGCAAAGGGCGTTGTGAGCTAATCCCGCACCACCCCGCGCCTCTTTCCCTCCCTTCGCGCTCACCATCGACCACCAGAGCGCCACTTCAACTCGCCCCGTGAGCGCAAAGGGCGTTGTGAGCTAATCTCGCACCACCCCGCGCCCCTTACCCTCCCTTCGCGCTCACCGTAAGCGCCACATATTGTCGAAACTTGATTTCGGTGAGCGCAAAGGGCGGTGTTCATTGGTGGGGCGATGCGAAGGGCGTAAGGCCGTTGGCAACGAGTCGGTGCGAAAGGTTGGGGGCGGCGCGATGGGCGGTTGGTGCGGTGAGCTGACCCAGCTTCAAGCCCGACACGCTCACAGTCAGCCTCCACTACCACATTCCGCCACTCGTCGGTGAGCGCGAAGGGACGTTATCCACAGGGGAACAGCAATTCAGCCCTGGGGGCCGCTCGCGAGAGCTAGTTCTCCACAGGCTGTGGTTGGGGTGGTGGGGGCGTCGCTAAGCACTGCTTATTTTCGGTCCTATGGGAACATGGACTACCGCAGAACTACGCGAACAGGGACTCGGCAAAGAGGCTATCAAGCGGAAGCTTCGCGAGCGTACGCTCTTCCGTGTGCATCGGGGGATTTACACCGACGAGTGGACGCCGCTGGCGGTCGCGCGGGCTTTGGTGCATGGGTTGAGCCGCGTTCATTTCACGGGCAAGACTGCGCAGGAGATTTACCTCGGTCGACAGCTGACATTTCCCCTGGAAGCAGAGGGGCCGCGAACTCTTAAAGGGAAGAAGTTTCGCGTGACGCATTCGCGGCTTCGCGCTACAACCAAGGTGGGAGGCCTGCCCGTTGTCGAGGCGCTGTGGTCGGCGCGCCGTATAGCTGGCGCGAGCGGCCCTTTGCTGGAGAAGCATTATCGCGGCAAAGACGGCCCCGGACGCTTAGAGAAAGACAAGCAGAGGATGCGGCGAGTGCCCCGGCGGCTGAAAGAGGCGATTCGAAACACCCCGATAGGCACGGATAGCCGGTCGGAGCAGGAGCTCAGCCGGAGTTTGCGGGCGAAAGGGATTTACCCGGAGCATAATGTGCTCATCGCGGGGTACCGCTTCGACTTTCTCATTGACAAACTCATCATCGAAGTTGATGGCTGGGAGTACCACAAGCACAGTGAGGTTTTTCAGGCAGATCGATCCAAACAGAATGCGGCTGTCGCTCACGGTTACACAGTTTTGCGCTTTACTGCCGACGATATCCGTTACCACCTCGATGATGCCCTCGCCCTCATCAAAGCGACGCTTGAGCTGCTCAAAGGTCGAGAGCCGCAACTGCCCTCGTGCGTGACACAGCCCTATTGGATGTGGCATTTATGCCTACAACGGTTGCCTTAGTGTCAATTATTCTTTACACTGAGTCATGTAAGCGCGACACACCTTAAAGGAGGTTCGATGCCCGACAACCCCAACATGGTCCGCAAATGGCGGCGTTGGCTCGAGCTGTCACAGGCTGAACTCGCCGAACGAGCAGGCGTCTCCCGCCAGACCATCGCGAACATTGAACGCGGAAACTATTCCCCTTCAGTGCATCTCGCCCTAGACATCTGCCGCGAACTTGGAAAAACCGTCGAAGAAATTTTTGGAGATGATCAACATGATTAATGCAATTGCCAACTACTCACTTCGAGAAATCGAACGTGCATCACACGACGAATACGAGCGCGAAACCTTCTACAAGGCGTGCACCATTGCTGCGCCTCTCATCCAGTTTCTCGAACTCGTCGTCGCTGCCATTCTCGCGTGGGTACTCCCAGGCCAGATGAGCATGCTCTGCCTTCTCGTGCTTGTGCCCACGGTTATCGGAAATACCATTGGTACGGTGTGGCTGCGCCGTCGCATCGCGACACCACTCGTCAGCCGCAATTGGACTGTGATGGTCTTGTACCTCGTACCGCTCATCGTTATGTTCGCCGGCATTGCGTGTAACGCCTACAAGCCTGCCCCGGCCTCTTATCTCATTGGCGCCGTGGCTGGTGTTATGACCGTGGTGATCCTGACGCCCTTCATTCGACGTCGCCAGCATCGTCGCGACCAAGCCCGCCTCGATGCCGAACTCGAGGACTAACTGCTTTCATTTTCCGGCCCGCCCTTCGCGCTCACCGCGGAAGGCGGGTGTTGCTGTTTTCTCATCCCTGTGAGCGCCAAGGGTGGTGGCTGACGTTCGAGTGGTAGCTGCCGCTCGGGTGGTGGCTGCCCTAGACGCTCACCGAAACCAAGATTCTCGCAGAACGGGCGTTTCCCGTGAGCGCGAAGGGAGTGGTGGGTGAAGGTCCGCGCCTTTCGCGCTCACCGGAGAAGCACGAAGATCCCGCGACCGGACGCTGGTGAGCGCGAAGGGTGGAGGGTCGGTGTGGAGGGTCGGTGTGGCGGGAAGAGCAGCGGGGGCAGGATGGCGCGGAGAGTGGAGGGTGGCGGGGCGGGAAAGCACGTGGCCCCAGGCTGCAACGACGCTTAAGCGGGCTTAGTTTCGTGCACCACGACCGGCTTCTTGGGCGTCGAGCGGAAGGTCCACAGCTTGTTGAACACAAAATTGATAGGCATGGCCACGACAATGGAGATGGCGTTCGCCCAGTAGTACATCGTGCGGAAGCCGGTGGTGTCGTCGAAGATATGAGGCGGAAGCTGCAGCGGCGAGGTCGGATTCATGAGCAAGTACTGCACCGCGAGAGTTACCAAGTAGGCGCCAATGCCAGTAATGAGGAACGGCAAGAATCCTCGCAACCACGACACCTTGTTCACGGACTTGAAGGTCCACATGCGATTGAGCTGGTAGTTCCACGTATTAGCCACAAGAAAGGCAATGGTGGAAAAGAGCATGAACCAGCGCACGTGGAACTGGGTGCCAAAGAGGTTAAACATCGCATCATGCGGAGTGGCGCCGAACCAGGCCAAGCCGCATTTCGCGGCCACGATGGAGGTCGCAATGTTGACCAGCGTGCCCGAACCGCCAACCAGTCCGAACTTGATGAACTGGCCAAAGTTCGAGGCAAAGCGAGCAAAGCTCAAGTCCGCCATGGACCCACCCTTCATGCAGAATGCTCAATATTGATGAATAAAACTTCGTACGAGTTTAGTCCCTCGCCTCGCGCAAACTAAAAACGCTCGCCGTGCACGCGCTTAAACACACGCTCACGGCCACTTATGGGGTCAGTAAAGCTCATCGCGATGTGTGCAAGCTGCAAGGGCGAAGAGAAATCATAAAGGGCCAGCCCGCGGTCCACGGGATAGGTATCATCGCCCATGATCGGATGGCCCAGGTGATTGAGCACCACGCGAATCTGGTGGGTATGGCCGGTGAGCGGCCAGACGTCGACAAGCGTGCCTTGGGCAAGCACGCGAGTCTGCGTAAGAGTCCCGGAAGGATCCACGCGCACCTGACGCTCACCGCGCACGCGCCGCATGCCTAGGCGGACCGTACCGTCAAAAGAAAAGGGAGCGGCTACTCGAGCTTGGTAATGTTTCACCACCACTCGATCCTGAAAAAGACGCTGGTAACAAGGCCGCGTCCGGGGATTGCGCGAGCACAACACCAGCCCCGCAGTCAGCCTGTCCAGACGGTGCAGCGGCACAATCTCGTCCTCCCCGAAATCCACTCGGAGCCGAGTCTGCAGGGTTTCGCGCACGATGCGCCCATTCGACGTCGTGGGTAAGAAGTGCGGCTTATCGACGACTATCAGATCCCCGTCCTCATACACCACCCAGTAGTCGAAAGGAATGGGTTCTTCACGCGGGACGGAAGGGTGATACCACGCCAACGTGGGCCCAGGAAGTAGAGTGCCTGGCTCCAAGCGTGTCCCGGGCGAAAACGCGGAATCCCCCGCCTCCCCTGCCCAATAGGTAGGAGAAGCAGGCACGATGCCGGTGAGCATCACCTTGCGCGGGCTAATCCCCTCCCGCGCTGGAGGGCGAAAGGCCACTTACGCAGCCAACCGTGCGACCGCTGCGGCGATGCGCTCATCAGTGCCGTTCAAGCCAATGCGCACGTACTGCTCGCCGGCGGGACCGTAGAAATCACCAGGGGCAACGAGGATGCCGCGTTCCGCCAGCCAATCGACGGTTGCGCGGCAATTCTCACCACGCGTAGCCCACAGGTACATGCCGGCCTCCGAGTGCTCGATGGTGAAACCAGCGTCGGTCAGCGCGCGCATAAGCTTGGCACGGCGGGTGGCGTAGCGCTGGCGTTGGAGGGCTTCGGAGGGGTCGTCGTCAAGCGCGGCGACCATGGCGGCCTGAATCGGGCCCGGAACGATGAGCCCTGCGTGCTTACGCAGTTCCAGCAGCTCGGCAATGAGTTCGGCATCGCCGGCAAAGAAACCAGCGCGGTAGGACGCCATGTTCGCGGTCTTGGACAGCGAATGCATAGCGATGAGCCCGGTGTTATCGCCGTCGGTGACCCGCGGGTCGAGAATGGATACGGGCGGGTTCGCGTCATCCCAACCGAGGCTCATGTAGCACTCGTCGGAGGCCACGATGGCATTGTTCGCGCGCGCCCAGGCGACGATTTCGCGAAGCCTATCGACGCCCAACACCTTGCCCGTCGGATTAGACGGCGAATTGATGAATACCAGCGAGGCGTCCTGGAAGTCCTCGTCCGCGCGCAGCGGCTTCGCGCCTGCAAGGAGCGCGCCGACCTCATAGGTGGGGTATGCCACCGAGGGGAAGGCCACGGTCTGGCCGCGCATGCCCAACAAGGTGGGCAGCCACGCGATGGCTTCCTTGGTGCCGATGACCGGCAGGACCGCGTCCACCTGCATGTGGTAACGGCGTTCTAGGGCCTGAGCGATGGCCTCCCGCAGTTCCGGAGTGCCTTGTGTTTGCGGGTAGCCGGGAGCTTCCGCTACAGAAGAAAGAGCTAGCTGCACACCGGGTGCGACCGGATCGACAGGGTTGCCTACAGAGAGATCCACGATTCCGTCCGGATGGGCCTGGGCCTTCTTCTTGGCATCGGCCAAGGAGTTCCACGGGAAATCCGGAAGTGAGTCTCCGAGCGGCGTGCGGCTCATGGTCTACTCCTGGTTCTGCGGCGGGAGTGCGGCGATCATCGGGACGTCGAAGTCTTGCGGTCCCAAGGCCGCAGCGCCGCCTGGGGAGCCAAGGTCGTCGAAGAACGCAGCGTTGGCGTCGTTGTAATCCAGCCACTCATCCGGAACATCGTCCTCGTAGAAAATGGCTTCGACCGGGCAAGCAGGCTCGCAGGCGCCACAGTCCACGCACTCGTCTGGGTGGATGTAGAGCATGCGCTTGCCCTCGTAGATGCAGTCGACCGGGCACTCTTCAACGCAGCCGCGGTCCATCACGTCGACGCAAGGCTGCGCGATGGTGTAAGTCATAAGGGGTTCAAACTCCTGTGTGTCACGGGTTTTCTACGAATAACAGTATGCTACTCCGGCTTAAAAAATGGCCAAACGCTACCCGCGATTCCCGCCGTCAACAGGAGCAGGCTAAGAATATTATTGGCCAGCAACGAACCGTCACCAATGGCTCCTCCCAGCATGAATGCGAAGAATCCGCCCACCCACGCGAATCCCGGCAGACCCGCGATGTAGGGATTCTCACTCCATAGTCGTGCTGTGCGCGTGAGCACCCCGTTAAACCACCAAGCGATGAGGATGGTGATGGGGAAAGGAACGCTGGATCCGTCGAACCACGGCACGCGAGCGGTGAGGTACACCACCTCGAGAGTCAGCGAGCACAGCGCTCCCAACACCAGCCACACGAGGCCGCCAATTTGCTCGCCGCGAGAGAAATCAGTGCGGATGGCGCGCTCCCTCACTTCTCCCCCAGCAAGGAATCCTGCGGTGCGCCTTGGCCCAGCTGGTAATACTCGTGGCGCAGAAGCGGCATGGTGAACAGGTTGGAGAGCGCATAGGCGGCGGGTACTTCAGCGGGGTTGCTGAGTCCAGCCTGGGCTGCATGTGGGTTGACGGGGTTGAGCGAACCATCGGCCAGCCAAATTTGCGTGGCGTGGGCGAGCATGGCGGCGCGCTTGGAGGCTAGGGGGACGTCGGCAAGCGCATAGGCCACGTCGAAACCTTCGGTGGTGAAGTTATCCAGGTAGGCCTTATCCGGCAGGCTCCAGCCCTCCGGTGGGGTGATGGACTCCAGCGCGCGGTAGTGGGCAGCGCGCTCGAAAATGGCCCACCAGATGCGCTGCTCTGGCGCCGCGGCGGCATGAACCGCGCGGTGTACCGCGATGTGATCCGGGTGGCCATAGCCGCCATCGGGGCCATACGTGAGCACGGCGTGCGGCTGCCATCGATCCAGGTGGGCCCTGAGCAAGTCTGCTGCTTCGTCGACGCGGTTGACCAGTGCCTGTGGGTTCTCGTGCGCGGGAGACCCGGCCATGCCAGAATCACGAAAGTGCCCGAACCCGCCGAGTTGGATGCCGCGAACACCCAAAGCGTCGAGAGAACGTTTCAGCTCCCACGCGCGGAAGCCTCCGAGGCGATCGCTTTCCGCCAGCCCCTGGTAGGTTTCACCAATAACCTCGCCTTCCTCGCCCAACGTTGCGGTAATAACGGCGACGTCGGCGCCGCGGGCAGCCATATCCGCCAAGGTGCCACCGGTGAAAAGCACCTCGTCATCTGGGTGGGCGTGCACCGCTAGAACGCGGTAGCCGGTGAGATCTTTAGTCTTCATCTTTCCTCCACTGCGGTGCGCTGACGAGGCCAGAATCCCAGTCCTCAATGCTTTGTCCGGGCCCCACGATACCCTTGCCCAAGGCGTGAATTCGCACTTCATTCAGCAAAGGGACAAAAAGCACGTGCTCCATATTGAGTTGGTTGACCCGCTCTTGGGCTGCCATGGAATCGAGGGAACCATCGAGAATCTCCGCCGCTGTGTCTTCTGCGTGCTCGGGACAGAAGCCGTTGAGCTCGCCTGCGGGGCTGCTCGTCGTCGCACAGGTGAAAAAATCCGCCATGCTCAACGAATCTTTACCATTCTCGTCCCAGGCCAAAACCACATCCACCTTGCCGGCGGGAAGCAGCTCCGTGGTGATGGTGCTGAGGCGTTCGGAGACAATTTCGACGTCGATAGCCTTCGACTGCAGCACGTCCGCGATGGTGTTGGCTGCCGCCAGCGCAGTGGGGTTGAGCGGATCGACGGCGATGCGCAGCGGCTTGCGCCCGGCACGCTCGCGCAGTGGGGAGAGCTCTACGGGGTCGTTAAAAGGATTGTGACCTGGCTCTAAGTTGGAGGAGCGGCCCGTGGCCAGGCGCGCGATCTGCTCAGTGTTGAGCAGAGAGGCCAGCGCGCGGCGTTGGGGTTCTTCCGGCAGCGCCTCCTCGAGAGTGGACATCTGCACGCGCAATTGGCGTGAGCGCGTTACTACCCCAGTGTTGACGTTGTTGAGCAAGCTCAAGCTCTCCAAACTGGTCTGCTGCGGGGTAAAGTCCGCAAACCCAATCTGGTGCGAGCGCAGCATATTAACAGCCTGGGTGGTATCCCGCAGGGCGCGGAGCTGGATGACGTCAATGGTCGCAGGGTCCTCACCCCAGAAGCGGTCATTGCGATTCAGCGTGATGACGCCGCGGCTGCGGTCCATGCCGGCCACCATGTAGCGCCCAGCAGAGGCCGGAATGCCCTCCGAGAGAACAGAAGAAAACTCCTTGTCCACGAGCAAATGCGAGGGCAACAGATGGGCAAAAAGCCTGTGCCAGTCCTCGACGCGGCGCTCAAAGTCCACTGTGACAACGCGGCCGCTACCCGACGTCCTCACCGCCGAGATCGCCTGGTACCCCGACGCCGAATTGGCCCCGGGTGTACGGGTGATCTGTGACCACAGGTAGTGAAAATCCGAACCGCTAATCGGTGTGCCGTCCGACCATTGCGCGGGCCCGGCAATGGTGTAGCGCACGCGCATGGCGATGGTGCCTGGGGCATCGATCTCCTCTGCCGATTCCAGCACGTCCGTATCCATCTCATCGCCGTGGAAGGCGGAGGGAAGGACGAGCTCCGCAATCTGGCTCACCAACTCCGAGTTATGTGCGATGAGGTGCGGATTAAGGCCGCCGCGCAGTGGGTCTACGCCGATGGCCACGGTGCTGCGCTCAGGCAGCACATCCTCCTCCGGATCCTCCTCTGGAGTGGGGCTTTCCGTAGTCGACTCGGTGGGCGACGCACTCTGCTCGTCCGCCTCCACGACGGGCGGTGGTCCAGGATTAGCCTGGCAAGCACTCAACCCACTGACCAGCACACACGCAGCCAGCAACCGGGAGAAACGGACCACGCCACCACACCTTCAACGCTTTACTTGTTGAGCTGCTTCGCGCGAGCAGCGGCACGCTTGCGGTCGGTCGCGGAAAGTTCGACCTTGCGCACGCGCAGCACCTTCGGGCCAACCTCGACGCACTCGTCATTGCCACAGAACTCAAGCGCCTCATCGAGAGACAGGGTCTTCGCCTTGGCCAAAGTGACGGTGGCATCCGCGGTGGCGGAGCGCATGTTGGTGAGCTTCTTTTCCTTCGTGATGTTGATGTCCATATCCTCATCACGGTTGTTGGCACCAACGACCATGCCCTCGTAGGCCTCCATACCCGGCTCGACGAAGAAGTCGCCGCGGTCGGCCAGCTGCTGCAGTGCGTAGGCGGTGATCTGGCCGGAGCGGTCAGCCACGAGCGAACCGGTTGGGCGAGCCTTGATTTCACCGGCCCAAACGTCCAGGCCATCGGAAATGGAGTTGGCAATACCTGCGCCGCGGGTCTCAGTCAGGAACTGCGTACGGAAACCAATCAGGCCACGGGCTGGGATGCGGAAGACCATGCGGACCCAGTCACCTTCGCGCACGTCCATGGACTGCATCTGGCCCTTGCGGCCAGCCAGCAGCTGGGTGATTGCACCCTGGTGCTCTGAGGGGGAATCGATGGTGAGCATCTCGTAAGGCTCCATAGTCTTGCCGTCGATGACCTGGGTGACCACCTGCGGCTTGCCCACGGTGAGCTCGAAGCCTTCGCGGCGCATGTTCTCAATAAGCACGGAGAGGGCCATCTCGCCGCGGCCCTGCACCTCCCAGGCATCTGGGCGGTCGGTCGGCAGCACCTTGATGGACACGTTACCGATGAGCTCCTGGTCCAGACGGGCCTTGACCATGCGGGCGGTGAGCTTGTCGCCGCCGCCCTGGCCAGCCATTGGGGACGTATTAACACCAATGGTCATGGAGATGGCCGGCTCATCAACCTTGATGCGCGGCAGCGGCTCAGGGTTCTCCACGTCAGCGATGGTGTCACCGATCATAATGTCGGAGATGCCGGAGATAGCCACGATGTCACCCGCGATAGCCTCGGTATCGGGCTGGCGCTGGAAGCCGACGGTGCGCAAAAGCTCAGCCACCTTGACGGTCTTGGTGTGCATCTCACCTTCGTCATCGTAGTGAATCCAGGCCACCTGCTGCCCCTTCTTGATGGTGCCGGAGTAGATGCGCAGCAGAGCAATACGGCCCAGGAAGTCATCAGAGTCCAGGTTGGTCACGTGTGCCTGGAGCGGGCCGTCGACGGAGGCGGAGGGCTCGGGGAGGACGTCGTAGATGACGTCGAAAAGCGCCTGCAGGTCCTCGGCGTTCGGGACGTTGCCGTCACCCGGGTTCTCGGTGGAAGCCTTGCCCTCGCGGCCGGAAGCGTAGAGAACCGGCAGATCCAAAAGCTCCTCTGCGGCGGCAGCGGCTTCCTCGTCTTCCAGACCCGCGGCGATTTCCAGCAAGAGGTCCTGTGCCTCGGTCACCACTTCGTCGATGCGGGCATCCGGGCGATCGGTCTTGTTGACACAAATGATCACTGGCAGCTTCGCCTCAAGCGCCTTGGTGAGGACGAAGCGGGTCTGCGGGAGGGGGCCTTCGGAGGCGTCGACAAGCAGCACGACGCCGTCCACCATGGAGATGCCGCGCTCGACCTCGCCGCCGAAGTCGGCGTGACCCGGGGTATCGATGACGTTGATGATGAGATCCCCGCCGTCCTTGCCTAGGCCCTTGCGGTGAATGGCGGTGTTCTTCGCCAGAATGGTGATGCCACGCTCGCGCTCCTGATCATTGGAGTCCATGACGCGATCCGAGTGTTCGCCATGGTCGCCGAAAGCGCCGGACTGTTCCAGCATGCCGTTGACGAGGGTGGTTTTACCGTGGTCAACGTGTGCGACGATGGCTACGTTACGGAACTCAGTATTACTCACGTGTGGGGTGCTCCTTCAAGCATGATGCATTAGCGGTGTGAACGGCCCTTAAATATACTCGCTCCACCACATCCATGCAGCATCGCGTTCCTTGTGTAACGAATTCATATCGAGTGCCGACATACCCCACAGTAGAGCTCGTTTCGAGTTGACTACGCCAAAAAAGTGAATATTGTGACAGCAGATACTATTGTGGCGCGTGTGACTAATGTTGTTTGCGCGCGCCGTCTTCTACACAAGGATGTCCATGGCTCTCGACGAACAGCACTCCACCGGCAGCGCCGCCCACCGCGGCCTTGCCGGAATGACGGCTGCTGTGATGCTGGGCCTGCTCAGCGTCACCCCTGCGCATGCTGATGCACCCGATCTCTCCTCCCTGGCCACTGCCGCCCACAGCAGCAATCCGCTGGACAGCCTCGGCCGACCAACCCCGGAGACTCAGGAACGCGTCCGCGCTTTCGCCGCACAGCCATGGATCCCCCAGGATGCCCGTAGCGCTATCCTCACCGCCCTTAATTTCACTGCTGGTGAGGACGGCGAGGGTGGCGTGGCCATGCCGGAGGGCAACAATCCCGCCTTCCGTCAGTTCTACTGGCCGACGGTCTCCGCGCAGTGCATCGGCGGGCAGGGCGATTCGGTCGGTTCGGCTATCGCTGTGCCCGGCCCTACCGATATCCCCGCTCCCGGCGCCGGGGAAGGAGAAACCGTCTTCCTCTTCACCGCCTTGGGCACGCCAACTGCCGCCGAGCAGCAGGGCTCGATGAACGTTCAGTGGTTCAACCTGGATACCTTCCAGTTTGGCACCACTCCGCTGTTTAACAACGGCATCAACGCCGATGGCCCCACGACGGTTTCTGGCCGCGCCAGCACCGGCAAGGGAACGGTCGTGGCGATCCTGTCTGGCTCCGTCAACACTGCTGATTCCTCGTGTACCTTCCCACCCACCGCGGCCTTCCTCGAGGTGAACTAATGAGTACTGAGCTACATCCAGTCAAGCAAGAGACCTTTAATACGGCGGCCAACACCAACGTTGACCCCAAAGGGTTTGTGCGGGAGGTAGACACCTACCGCGTCACCGATTTCGGTCTCTACATGGCCCGCGGCGCCAACCACCCGCGCTTTGGCTACCTCGAGTCTTGGCTTCTGCCGGAGTTGGGCCTGCGCGCCAGCATCTTCCACTTCCGTGAGGGCGTCGACGTGGAGCAGGATTTCTACTTCGATGTCGCCGATATCGACGTTGAGGGTGACGTGTGGACCACCCGCGATCTCTATGTTGACCTGGTGTCCACCTCCGGCGAACCGGTCGACGTGCTCGATATCGACGAACTCGCCGCCGCCACCTCCACGGGCCTCATCAGCGCCGAAGAGGCCGAGCGCGCCATGGAACGCACTCTCACGGCCGTAGAGGGTATTACGCGCTATGGCGATGACGCCATGGACTGGCTGCGTACGTTGGGGATGGATCTCACGTGGGCTGACAATGTGGAACTCGTCCCCGCCGAGTAGCCTAAGGAAAGCACTCTTCTCCCTACCTCAAAAGGATGTAAGCCATGGCCGGTGGCCTGTTCGCCCTGCTTGACGACGTCGCCCTCATCGCCCGATCCGCTGCCTCTAGCGTCGATGACGTGGCGGCACTCGCCGGCAAGACTTCCATGAAATCCGTCGGTGTGGTCGTCGACGATGCAGCCGTGACCCCACAATTCGTTGATGGCGTGAAACCGCAGCGCGAGCTGCCCATGATTTGGCGCATCACCAAGGGCTCGCTCATCAACAAGCTCATCATCATTCTGCCCATCGCGCTGATCCTCTCCTGGATCGCTCCTTGGGCCCTCACCCCGATTCTCATGTGCGGCGGCACCTACCTTTGCTTCGAGGGCGCGGAGAAAATTATCCACGTCCTCTTCCACCGCGGCGAGGAAGAAAAGAAGCCTGTCCGGGAAAAAGGCGCCAACGCCGAAGATTCCCTGGTGCGTTCCGCTATTACGACCGACCTTATTCTCTCCGCAGAGATCATGGTCATCTCGCTCAACGAAGTCATTGACCAGCCCTTCTGGATGCGCTTGGCGTCCCTCATCATTGTGGGCATCATCCTGACTCTCGGTGTCTATGGCGCGGTCGCCGTCTTGGTGAAAATGGATGACATCGGCATGGGCCTCCTTGAGCGCAACAACGGCGATTCCGCTCTTGGCACCGCCTTGGTCAAAGGTATGCCCGTGGTTCTCGACATCATCGGTGTCATCGGTACCGCCGCCATGTTGTGGGTCGGTGGCCACATCGTCATCAAGGGTCTGCATGAATTCGGTGCGGAGCAGCCCTATGGCTTCATCCACGGTGTCACTGAAAACATCAGCAACGGAGCGCTGACCTGGCTGGCAGATACCGGCATGTCCATGGTTTTCGGCCTTATTTTGGGCACCGTCGTGGCCACCGTCATCATGGCGGTCAAGGCCACTGCTGAGCGTGTGAAGTAGCGCTTACATAAAGAGCATCAGCGATACTGCCATGATGGCCATGCCGGCAATCAGCCCGTAAATGGCGAAGTGATGCTTGCCGGTCTCCTCCGCGGTGGGCAGGAGCTCATCGAGGGAGATGAAGACCATGATGCCGGCGATGGCGGCGAAGCTAAAGCCCATCGTCGCCGGCCCAATAAAGGGCATAAGAATAGCAAAGCCAATGAGCGCACCGACAGGCTCCGCGAGCCCCGAAATGGTGGCCCACCAGAAGGCTTTCTTTCGCGAACCCGTCGCCGCGCGCAGAGGCACCGCCACGGCAATACCTTCCGGAATATTGTGAATTGCAATGGCCACGGCGATCGGGATCGCAATTTCAGGGGCCTCCAAGCCGGAGAGGAACGTAGCAAAACCCTCGGGGAAGTTGTGCAGCGCCAGGGCAAAGGCGGTGAAGACACCTGTCTTCATGAGTCTCCTGCGGCGTGCTTCTTCCTCCGTCGTCGCCGGCTCGTGCGGGTTGATTTCCTCCGGCACGGCACGGTCAATGATGGCGATGACGGCAATACCGACAAAGAACGCGATGACCCCCAGCCAGGTGGCAGTTTTTTCGGTTCCGGAGGCCTCCCCCAGCTTGGCGATTCCTTCCGGGAGAATCTCCATAAAGGACACGTAGAGCATCACTCCCGCAGACAGGCCCAGGGCAGTCGCCATGAACCCCGGGCCTGGCTCGCGCTTTCCGACGGCCAACGCGCCCCCGATGGACGTCGACAAGCCAGAAAAAAGCACGAGGCCGAATGCGAAAGCGACGGTGGCTAGATCCATAGTGGGAAACTATAGCGCTTTTGAGTCGTCGTCCGTGGACGTCGCCACAGAGATGATTCCCCCTCTGCGTAAGATTGATAAAGTCCACCCTTCCCCCAACAACACGAGGTGACTTCGCACAACCATGGCGCTGTACCCGCTGGCCCCCTCTTACTTCGGTGTTGAGCACGTGGCGGTCCTCGACCACGTCAGTCTCGGCACCGCGTTGAGCATCCCGGGGTTGGCATCGGAGCCTGTGCTTGTCGACGTCTCCCTCATCCCCGACCCCGCCACCCGCGGCTGGCGCATCCGCTCGCCTTTTGGTTTCTTGGGGGCTCTCGATGGCGAGGAGTCCGCGGAGTATCCGTCACTCGCCCGTCTGCGCGCGGCCGGGCTGACGCCGTCGACGCATGCGACGGTCGAGATTATCGACGGCGCCGTCGACGTGGCAGTCGCCCTCGGCCTCGATCCCTGGATGATTCCCGCGAACAACCAGCCAGGAGGCACTGCCTTGGTGGCCGGCGGGCACGGCGTGCTTATCGACGTCTCCGCCGGCCAACTCACCGCCCACCAGCTCCGCGAGATGGGCACCCAACAGCTCATTGTGTCCCTCGTCGTCCTCGACGGCACCGTGCTCGCTACCTACTGTGACCTCGTCCTTGGCCCATGCACATCGCTGAGCGACTCCCCCGCCCTCGCCGCCGCCTTCGAGGCTGCCGCCTCTTCCGGCGCAACGCTCGCTGCCCGCGCTTATGCCGCTGCCGGCCGCATTGCCGTCGACCTACCCCTCGATACCAGCGCGCTCTTTTCTCCCGCGCTTCCCCCGCTGCCGCTTTCGCCGGATCACCCCGCCATTCCGCCTGTTCTCGACCTCACCGCCGACTGGGACGTCACCGCCTCAGCTGACCCTCTCGCATCCCCGCTTCCCACCGGCCCGCGCACCTTCATCTCCCCGGACTCTTAGCCCCGCCACCGCTCGCCTACCACAAAGGGGCAAAGGCACCTTTTGACAAGTATCTTATGCACTTGTCCTTACGCTTCGACCTGGACTTTCTCCGAAACCACCCCACAAATGGTTCCCCTACTTTGGTTCCTTTGCTCCTAGTACCGAGCCAGTGCTCCCCAGCCATCACGCCAGGCACCGCGCCCTACTGCTAAACAGCCACCCACCAGCACTTAGCGCACCGTCCGCTGCCCGTCCACCAAGCGAGTCACCCCAATCGAATCGAGGTGCTCTAGCAGCGGGATAGCGACCCGGCGCGTCGTCCCCAACACCTTGCGCGCAGCCGAGAGCGTAAAGGGCTGCTCCAGCTTGGAGATCACGGCCTGTGCCTCGCGGGGCGCGGAGGGCAGCAACACCACTCCTCCCGGCAGTCGGAGCAAACGCCCGGCGCGCTCGGCTGCGGCAAGCTCTTTGGCCCCCAGACCTAGGTCCTTGAGGTCTTCAGCCTCCGGTGCTGCAAAACAATCATCGCGCAAGCGCCGCTCGAGCTCGGCCACGCCTTTTTCAGCAGGCCCCAAATCCACACTCTGACCAGGCAGGCGGAGCACGCCGTCGACCGATTCGACTTTAGCCGCAGCCACCGCTAGTCCCAGGAGTGCGGGTTCAGTGAGCTGCAAGGAATCCATGGCAGCTGGCCGCGGCAGCCCCGGCGCAAGCGGGTTGGCCTCTGAATGCTCCGTCACCGCGCGCAGCAACTCCTGCTTCCAGAGGGAAACCTGGCCAGCGGAGATCCACCAATCCCGAAACTCAATGATTCCTGCTGGCCGCTCCGATATAGAGAACCCGTCGCGGATGAGGTTGTCCACGCGGTCGTAGCCGCTGCGCTTCAGCCAGTCAGCCGGATCCTGCGGAATTACCTGCGCCAGCTGGTCTGCTCGTTTCTTCGCGTCCCCGCGCCGAGTAAGCGGAGCTGGGTGCACATCCACGACCTCTACTCCGGCCACCACGTGCCGCCCACCAGGGCTGCGCACAACAAACCTATCGAGCAGAGTAAGCGGCAGCGGCTCCTCGAGAGTCAGTCGAGCAAAGTCGCCTCCCAGCGGACGCAGCCGCGCGCCTACTCCAGCCGTGCCGGTGTGGACCACGAGGTTTCGAGGCAGCTCCGCCATGTCAGTGCCACACGTGCGCCGTACATCCACCGTCTCAAGAACGCGCCATGCACTCGGACTGAGCAGTGCATCACCGCGATGAATCTCGTCTGCATCTACCCCGCGGACGTTCACCGCCACGCGGGAGACCGGCCCCACTGAGGACACGGAAGCATTCTCGCTTTGCAGCCCTCTCACCAGCACCTTTCTGCCCCGCAGCATGAGCTCATCACCGACCGCAAGTGTGCCCGCGGCCAGCGTTCCAGTCACCACTGTGCCAGCGCCCTTCACGCTAAACGCTCGGTCCACCCACAGCCGCACGCGGGCATTCTTATCCGGCGCTGGCATGCCAGCAAGGAGAACATCTAAAGACGCACGGAGCTTATCGACGCCCTCCCCAGTCTTCGCCGACACCTCAATCACGGGGGCACCGGCAAGCCGTATTCCAGCCAGCTCTGTGCGAACCTGCGCCGCCACCTCCGCTCGGCGCGCTGCATCTGCTTTATCGGCACGGGTCAGCGCCACGATGCCGTGCTGCACGCCGAGTGCGCGCAGCGCATCGCGATGGTCGGTGGACTGCGGCTGCCAGCCTTCGTCGGCAGCGACGACGAACAGCACGACTGGGGCCGGGCCCACCCCGGCGAGCATGTTCCCCAGGAACTTCTCGTGGCCCGGCACGTCCACAAAGGCCACGTCCGCGCCGGAGTCCAGCCTGGTCCACACAAAGCCTAAGTCAATCGTGAGCCCGCGACGTTGTTCCTCCTCCCACCGATCCGGCTCCATACCGGTCAGCGCTTTAACCAGGCTGGACTTGCCATGGTCCACGTGGCCTGCGGTGGCAACCACAAACACCTACATCACCGCCCGTATCGCCGCAATAAGCTCCGCATCTTGGCTCTCCGGAACGCACCGCACATCAACTAGGCAGTGCCCTTGGCTCACGCGTGCCACCACAGGTGTAGCCCCCAAACGAAGCGGACGCGCCAGGTCTTCCGGCAACACCACGGCCCAACCGGGCAGTGGCACCTCCGGGGCACCGCCGCCGCCCACGCGCCCGTCGTGCTCGACGACGTCTGCCCCGACCGCGGCGGCAATCCTCGCAGTGCGCTCCTTGTGGCGCTCGGCAGAAATATGCAGCGCCTCGTGCACCGCGTTGGTCGAGGTAGAAATAGCCGCTTCCAAGGCATTGAGGCGTAGCTTGTCAATACGCACCGCCCGTGCCAGCGGGTGTTTCTTGCAGGCAGCAATGGCCTCCTTCGTCCCTACGAGCACGCCTGCCTGCGGGCCTCCGAGCAGCTTGTCCCCAGAGAAAAGCACCACGTCGGCGCCATTGCGCAGGGCCTCGCTCGCGGAGGGTTCGTCGGGAAGCACCTCATCCGGCGTGAGTAGTCCCGAACCGATATCCGCAATAAGCGGCAAGTCCGTCAGTTGACGCAACTGCGCCACAGACACCGAAGAGGTAAAGCCGCTGATGAGAAAGTTCGACGGATGCACCTTGAGAATCGCGCCCGTGTTCTCCCCCAAGGCGCGCTCATAATCAGCCAGGTGTGTTCGGTTCGTTGCACCTACCTCGCGCAGCCGCGTAGCCGTGGATTCGATAAGCTCCGGCAGGCGGAAGCCCGCGCCGATCTCGATGAGCTCCCCGCGCGAGATGATGACCTCCTTGCCGGGCGCCAGCGCCGCCGTGGCCAACAGCAACGCGGACGCACCGTTGTTCACTACGAGCGCGTCCTCCGCGCCAGGGCACGCGGCCAGTACCGCCTCAGTAGCTGCGCGGCCCCTGTTTCTGGAGCGCAGCCCACTGTCCAGATCCATCTCGACATCTGTGTAGGACGCCGCCGCCACGAGTGCATCGACCGCTGCGGGCGGCAACGGGGCGCGGCCCAGGTTCGTGTGAACAATAACGCCCGTGGCATTAATAACCGGGCGCAAAGAAAAGGGCTGTACCTCCTCTAGCCTCGCAGCCAGCTCCTCCTCAATCTGGGAGGGCGCGAGGGAGGCGGAGCGGACGTCGTCAAGCACAGCGTCAATAACCGCACGAACCCTGTACGGCGCCACGCGCTCGTGCGCTGCCTGCACTGCCGGATACTTGAGGATCACATCCATCTTGGGGATGAAGCGGCGGGGGTCTGTCGTCATGGGTCCTCCTAGCTGCGCGGATGGCGGAGACGGACAGGAATCGAACCTGCCAGACCGAGATGCTCGGCCTCACCGGTTTTGAAGACCGGGGCGCCCACCAGGACACGTACGCCTCCGCCTGCTCACCTTACACGTGGCTAAAGTAGTACTTATGACTGACATTAAACTAACGTCCTTTGCCGCCGGTGGCGGCTGTGCATGCAAGATTCCCCCGGGCGAACTCGAGTCTGCCGTTGAGGGACTCGTGGGCACCGCAGACCCCAACGTGTTGGTCGGGCTTGACGACGGCGACGATGCCTCCGCCGTGCGCATCCCAGATGGTCTCGCGGTCATCTCTACCGCGGACTTCTTCACGCCGATGCTCAACGATCCGTATGACTGGGGCCGCGTCGCCGCTGCCAATGCGCTTTCCGACGTCTACGCTATGGGCGGCACCCCCATTACCGCCATCAACCTCGTCGGCTGGCCGCGCGAAGTGCTTGGCCTCGACATTTTGCGCGAGGTCCTGCGCGGTGGAATGGACGTGGCATCTCAAGCCGGCATCTCCATCACCGGTGGTCACTCCATCACTGCTCCGGAACCCACCTATGGTTTGGCGGCCACGGGCATCGTCCACCCGGACAAAATCTTGCGCAACGACGCCGCCGAGGCCGGGCTTCCCATCACGCTGACCAAGCCGATTGGCGTGGGCATCCTCAACAACAAGCACAAGGCCACCGGCGAGGTCTCCCAAGCCGCGGTGGACTCTATGACCACGCTTAACCGCGATGCGGCCGCTGCCGCGGTAGCAGCCGGGGTACGTGCCGCCACCGACGTCACCGGCTTCGGACTGTTGGGGCACCTCTACAAGATGTGCCGCGCCTCCGGAATCGGTGCGGAGCTCGACTTCTCTGCTGTTCCTGCCATTGAGGGCGCGAAGGAGGCCCTGGCAGAAGGGTTCATCCCGGGCGGCTCGCGCCGCAACCTGGAGTGGGTACGCTCCCACCTCGACACCGAGCTCAGCGAGGAGAACCTCGTTCTCCTCGCCGACGCCCAGACCTCGGGCGGCCTGCTCGTCATCGGCGAGGTCCCCGGCTACCCGGTCATCGGCCGCACCGTGGAGGGCTCCGGGATTACTATCCGCTAGTCACCGTCGAGCGCTTTAGGCCCTCTGCCCTGCGGCGGGCCTCCGCGCGGCGCTTTTGCGGCCCGATGGTCGTCGACGGATCCTTCACCGCTTCCAGTCCGGCATTGAGCACGCCAAAGCGTGTGCAGGCTGAGCCCGCCATCAGCGCCAGACCCGAAGCTACCGATACCGCCCGCGATTTCGTCAGTGCCGCTACTGCGGAACCCACGCCGCCGGCCGCAATGAGCGCCTCGGAGGCCTTCATGAGCTTTCCTGGAATTCCCTCATGCAGCGGGCGCTTGGGCTCGGGCTCCATGTTGTCTTCCATAATCCGCGTGGCCACCAGGTCACTCGCAGCGGCCGCCATGCCAAGAGCACGTGCGGGCGCTGCGCTCTCTACTGGGGTGAAAACCATGGCGGCTCCTGATGCGGCTGCCGATGCTGAGGACACGAACACATACGGCAGATGCTTCTTTGCATCGTTCCACGTCGGATTCGAGGTATTCGCCAGCAAGACTGCGGTGTATCCGGCCAGCGGACCACCGAATACTCCGGCCACCACGCCAGCCGGAGCAGCTGCCTTGTCGAGGAGACCCCGAATCTTAGCAGGAAGCATCCCTCCAACCAGCTCGTCAGCTTCCACAGCCGCGGGGAGTGCAGCAGCCGAGGCGAAACTGCCCAGAATCCACGAGCCAATAGACATCGGTGAGGTCACTTTAAACACGCGGAACATGTTGAGGAGGCGCTCCGGGCGGCCCAAGTCCAGAATCAAGAACACCGAGCCTACCGACGCCGTCGAAAAGGCCGTCAGCCTCGTCGAACGGCGCAATTCCTTATTACCTGTCGCCTGCGCACCAGTAGCCAACAGAGCTGAACCGCCCGCGAGGCCACCAAGGAAGAGGTACCCACCAATCGGCCACTCCCACGGCGGAGCCTTGACCACGGGTTTGCCGTAGTAGGAAGTGAACTCGAAGTCCTCCGCCATACGCTGTTCTTTGGATCCGTCCTGGGCGCCAGCGCCTACCCGCTTACGCTTCTTAGCACCTTTTTTGCCGCGAAAGCGACGTGGCTCTTGCGGCGGGCGGTACTCATCAAACTCGCTCACTTGCGGCCTCCCATCACGAATGCTCCTGCTACGGCGAGTGCCATTCCTCCGATGGCTTTCACCGCGGTCTTGTACATCTGCGGCAAGTCTGCCGTGGGCACGCGAGGATCGGGCGGCAGACCATAGACCTCCGGCGAATCCAGCAGCAGGAAGATGGAACCGGTGCCACCGACTCCGTCCTCGCTGTTCGCGCCATACAGGCGTGCCTCAGTCAGCCCCTGCTCGTGCAATATGCGAACGCGTTCCTGCGCTGCGGCAAGCATCTCCTCGTAGGGGCCGAACTGGATGGAATCCGTAGGACACGTCTTCGCGCAGGCGGGCTGCTCACCAATCTTGAGGCGGTCGTAACACATGGTGCATTTCTGGGCCACGCCGAGGTTCTTAATAGGCATGGTCTGTCCCGGCACGTGGTCTGGGCCCTGCGGCTTGAGTTGCTTGAGCTTGGCCAACACATTCACGCCCGCGTGATCAGGTACCTCATAGTCTACGGTGGCCGTCTTATCTGCTTTCAGCGTGACGCCACCATCATCGCGGCGCTCAATCACGCCAAAGGGGCAGCCAGCCACACAGGTACCGCAGCCATTACACACGTCATCTTGGACCACGACGGTGCCGAACTCCGAGCGGAACAACGCACCCGTCGGGCAGACATCCAGGCAGCCGGCATTGGTGCAGTGCTTGCACACATCCGAAGACATGAGCCAGCGGAAGTCGTCGGTATCTGGTGGCGTCGTCGGTGCTTTACTCGTCGGCATACCCAGCGAGATGAGCTGGCGGCCTTCCTCGCGTGCCTGTTCAATGCGCTCGTTGTTCTGCTCAACAAACGCCACGTGACGCCACGTGTTTGCGCCTAAGGAACCGGTGTTGTCATAAGAGTTACCGGTCACCGCATAACCCTCAACCGGGTTGCGGTTCCACTCTTTACACGCCACCTCGCAGGCCTTACATCCAATACAAATGGAGGTATCGGTAAAGAAGGCCATGCGCTGGTAGGACTCGTAGCCGTGCTTGTCGGCTTTTTCCGTTAATGCATTAGCCACGGTGTCTAACCCTCCTTGCCTTCGTAATCAGCTACGTTGCCTGCGGTGGAATCATCACCGGTGTTGTCTTCAGTTGCCTGTCCTTTAGTGGTGAATTCATCACCGACGTCGAGAACCTGGTTGCCGGATTCCACAGTCAGGTTGGCCCTTTCTTGGTACTCCCGCAATAGTTTGACACGTGCTTCTCCACGCGGGCGACGTCCCGGCTGAATATCGCAGGCACCCACCTTGGAGTTCTGAATGAACACGTTCGGTTCCAGGGTTAGGCCCAACAGATCATTGGCACCGTCACCAGCCACATCGGTGGTCTCCGATTCTCCGTAGTGATACGGCAGACCAATCTGGTGGAACTCCTCACCGTTAATGGTGAGCATCTCCATGCGGTCAGTCACCAGCACCTGGGCTTCAATGACGCCACGAGGCGAGACGATGGTTGCCCACTCGCCGTTGACCAGGCCACGTTTTGCTGCCAAGTCCTTATCCACTTCGCAGAACAAACCTGGCTGCAGCTCCGCCAAGAACGGCAGTCGGCGTGACATTGCACCCGAGGTGTACATCTCCGTCAGTCGGTACGTGGAGAACACAAACGGGAACACATCTGCGCCATGCTCTCCTGGCTCTGGGCGTGAGAGGTTGTCCTCACGTTTAATGGTCAGGCGAGTTGGCGATTGCTGCTGCTTGTACAGAGCGTTCGTGACCGGGGATTCCTGCGGCTCGTAGTGAGTCGGCAGCGGACCATCGGACAACCCCTTGGGAGCAAAGAGCCAACCCAAGCCGTCTGCCTGCATGATGAACGGATCATCACCGTCGAGGGCATCTGGGCCTACGGCATCCACGGGTGCAACATAGTCTGGACGCTTCGTGGCTGGGAAATCCGGTACGTCGTCACCGACCCACCTGCCTTGGGCTTCATCCCACCACACGTACTTCTTGCGCTCCGACCATGGGGTTCCATCCGGCTTCGCGGAGGCACGGTTGTACAGGATGCGGCGATTAGCCGGCCAGACCCAGCCCCAGTCGAGTGCAACTTCGTTCTGCTCGGAGCCCGGAACCTTCTTCGCGGCATGGTTGATGCCATCCTTGTACACGCCGGTGTAAATCCAGCATCCGCCAGACGTCGAGCCGTCGGCACGCATCTCTGTGAAGGCCGGCAGGAGCTGGCCCTTCTTCGGCCCATCGAGGTAGTAGCCGTTGATTTCACGCAGGATCTCATCCGAGCTCGGGTCGCCGTGCTCGTCCTCCGTGTAATCCCACGTCACAGCCTTAATCGGCAGATCGCGCGGATCAGTGGAATCCGCGAGGCGCTCCCTAATCTTCTTGCCCAAGTGGTAGAAGAACCACGCCTCACTGCGTGCTTGGCCTGGAGGCGGAGTCGCCTGGAAGCGCCACTGCACCATGCGCTGAGTCTGGGTGAAGGTACCGGACTTCTCCACGTGGGTGGCTGCCGGCATCAGGAAGACCTCAGTTCCAATGTCCTCGGTCTTAAGCTCGCCGTTCTTGATTTCCGGGGAGTCCTTCCAGAAGGATGCGGTCTCAATCTCCTGGAAGTCACGCACGACCAACCACTTCAACGAAGCGAGGCCGCGACGCTGCATACCACCGTTGGACTGTGCCACAGCAGGGTTCTGTCCAAAGACGATGTAGCCTTCCACCTCCTGGCGCAGCATGGCGAGAAGTGTCTCGTACGTCGAATGCGCACCAGACAAGCGTGGCATGAAGTTAAAGCCCCACTCGTTTTCCTCAGTGGCGGCGTCGCCCCAGTAGGACTTCATCAAGGACACGGCATAGTTTTCACCTATCTGCCAGAAGCCCTTCTGGTCGTCCTTGCGGAAGGAATCGAGGTACTCGCTCCAGTTCGCTTGGTCCACGTGCGGCATCGGAAGGTAGCCCGGCAACGAGTTGAACAGCGTGGGAATATCCGTCGATCCCTGAATCGAGGCGTGTCCACGCAGTGCCATGATGCCCGAACCCGGGCGGCCAATGTTGCCCATTAGCAGCTGCAAAATTGCCGCCGTGCGGATGAATTGAGCACCCAGGGTGTGTTGGGTAAATCCCAGTGCGTAGGCGAAACAGGTCGTACGTTCCGGGGTGGAATTCTCCGCGATGGAGTTAGCCAAGTAGTGGAAATCCTCCTGCGAAATACCGCAGGTTTCTTCCACCATCTCCGGGGTATAGCGCGAGTAGTGACGCTTCAGAATCTGGAAGACAGTGTTCGGGTCCTGAAGAGTCGGATCCTTCTCCACGTTCCATGAGGAGCCCTCAGGTTTCTGCACGTACTGCCACGAATCCGTGACATACTTGCCCGTCTCCGAGTCATAACCAGAGAACAGACCCTCTAGGTCTTCCGTGTCCTGGAAATCGGAGGAAATAATGGACGCCGCATTTGTGTAATTCACCACGTAATCGTGGAAATACAGGTCATTATCCAGCACGTACTTGATGATTGCACCAAGCAGTACCACGTCCGTGCCACCGCGAATACCAATGTGGCGGTTCGCAAAGGCAGAGGTACGTGTGTAGCGCGGATCCACGTGGATAATACGTGCACCACGCTTCTTGGCTTCAACGACCCACTGGAAACCCACGGGGTGGCATTCGGCCATGTTAGAACCCTCGATGACGATGCAGTCCGCATTCGCCATATCCTGCAGCGGTTGGGTTGCGCCGCCGCGGCCAAACGACGTTCCTAGACTAGGAACGGTAGCGGAGTGTCATATGCGCGCCTGGTTCTCGACCTGAATCGCGCCGGTTGCTGTAAACAGCTTCTTAATGAGGTAATTCTCCTCATTGTCCAGCGTCGCACCGCCCAATCCGGCAATGCCCATGGTGCGGTTGAGGGGACGCCCTTGCTTATCGACGTCTTCCCAATGCCTCTTTCGCGATTCCACAAAGCGATCCGCGATCATGTTCATCGCGGTTTCTTCATCGAGCTCTTGCCACTCGGTGGCATAGGGAGCACGGTACTTAATCGTGGTAACGCGCGACGAGGAGTTGATCAGCTGCTCAGAAGCAGAGCCCTTCGGGCACAAGCGGCCGCGGGAAATCGGGGAATCCGGGTCGCCCTCAATCTGGATGACGCGGTCATCCTTCACGTAGACGCGCTGGGAGCAGCCCACCGCGCAGTAGGGGCATACCGACTGCACCACGCGGTCTGCGTCGACAGTGCGGCCGCGAAGATCCTCGCTGTGTGCCGACTGGGTCGACAAGTCGCGACCGAAGGCATCCTTGTTGCGGATCTGGCGCACGACTGGCCAGTTCAGCGGACTAAATCGAGACATACCCTCAAACCTACTTACTTCCGCATCGATTTGCTAGACGGCCTCTACAAACACCAAAAGGGCCTGAAGCCCTTAAGCTTCAAGCCCTTTTCTTTATCCCGCTTTACTTGCGGACGTCGGTGATACCGTCGGTGTCGATCTGCTCCTTGCGCAGCTCCTCGGTGTGGGTCTCGGTGTCCTGGACGGTCTCCTTGGACAGGTTGACCTTCTCAACCGGAACGGTCTTCTTGTCAACGTTCACGCGCTCCTCGTGCAGGGTGACGGAAGCCTCTGCGGTGTCGTTGTCACCGATGTTGCCGTTGAAGTTAGCGGCGTCAGCCTCGGAGATCGGGGTGCGCTCGACGCGAACCTCTTCGCGCTCAACCGGAACCTCAACGGTCTCGGTGTCGGTCACAACGTACTTGCGCAGACGTGCCTCGCCGGTAGCTACGCGCTCCTTGTTAACGTCCAGGCGCTCCTCGGAACGGATGAGCTCGTTATCGTTGTCGGTCAGGTTGTGACCAGCGGTGGTGTCGGTGGCAGCAGCGCGGTCGGTGGCTGCGGTGCGCTCGGTGGTCACGGTCTCATCGTTGGCGTGAGCGCCTGCACCGGCAACGCCAGCACCTGCAACGCCTGCGCCAGCAGCGCCTGCACCGGTGGTGGTGCCAGTGCGCTCATCGCGGTAGGTGGTGACGTCCTGTGCGTTTTCCAGGTTGTAGTGCTTAAAGATATCGGCCTGAGCCTCCGGGGTCAGCGGCTTATCGGAGTCGAAGTCCGGAGCATCCTCAATGCGGTCCTTGGAGAAAGCCAGCTTGAGCTCATCACCGTTGAAGTCGTGGCCGCGGAGCGGAACCAGGCTGGAGTTCATGCCGAACAGGCCGTGGTTGACCTCAACGAAGGTCGGCTGACCGGTCTGCTCATCAACGAAGACCTCCTTGACGGAACCAAGCTTCTCGCCAGCCTTGTCGTATGCGGTTGCGTCGAAAAGATCCTTGATGTTCTTGCCCATTGTTCTTTAAACCTTTCTACAAATGGTCTATCTATCGGTGGCAAACGTGCCGAGCCGATCGCCACCCCCGTATCTAAGGTTGGAAGGGGTAGCGATTTGCTATTTCGTTTGCTCTGCTCTCCACGATACGGACAAATCAACAACTCGCCACCTCCGCGACGCAAATTAACCAGCTTCCACGCACTTATCGCAGGTCACACAACCTATAACGATTAGGTAACGTACTCATTTATGCACCATAGTGGCCCGTTTTATACACCCCCCCGGTCGAAAACGAAGCGACAGAGTATCGCTGCACCACATGACGGAAAGGCAACGTACACTTCCGCCTCCATTGCAACAATGTCCAATTTCCACGCGAACCTCTACCCCCTTCACAGGAAATATCAACAAATCATCGGTACCCCCACGCTCGCAGTATGGGGTTAAAGGTCTATTTCCACGCGTACACTTCTACCCCTCTAGGTACTCTGAACACCATGAGCACAAATAGACACTTTGAACTCAAGGTCCCCGGCGGCAAACTCATCGTCGTCGATATCGACGTGGACCCCGACAACACAATTAGCAATGCCACAGTCTCTGGAGACTTCTTCCTTGAGCCCGAAGAAGCCTACGACGCCCTCAGCCCAGCCCTCGTCGGCCTCACCACCGCCTCTAATACGGCCGACATTCAATCCCGCCTCGACGCCGCCCTGGAACGCGTCGACGAACCCGTCGCCCTGCACGGTTTTAACACCCGGCACCTCGCTACGACCATCAAGCGAGCGCTGTCCGGCGGCACCGATTTCACCGACCATTCGTGGGAAATTCTGCGTCCCGGCGTTCTCCCCACTCCAGTCAATGTCGCGCTCGACGAGGTCCTTCTCAACGAGGTAGCCGCAGGAAAGCGCGGCCCTACCTTGCGCTTCTGGGAATGGGAAGACAAGGCAGTCGTCTATGGTTAAAAAGTAACCACTAAACAACCAGGACAGAAGGTGTGAGGATATGGCCGATAAGCGCGCGGTGTTCTACTTGCGTATTTCTTTGGACTCGCGGGGTGATGGTCTCGCTATTGAGCGGCAGCGCGACGGGTGCCAGAAGAAGGCGGCAGCGCTAGGGCTTGACGTGGTGGGTGAATACGTCGACCAGTCGATAAGTGCCAGCGGTGATAAGGATAGACCAGGTTATAACGCTATGGAAAAAGCCTTTGAGGCGGGCGAATTTTCCACCATTGTCTGCTATGACATTGACCGGTTATCCAGGAGGCCGGGGCAACTTGAGCAGTGGCTAGAGCGCGCGGAGCGGGGCGGTCTCAACATTGTCACGGCAGATAATGAGGTTAACCTAAGCACGGACTACGGGCGGTTATTCGTACGTATCAAGGCTGCACTAGCGCGGCAAGAAGTAGAAACCATGTCGAGGCGGCGCAGCTATGCGCAAAAGCAACGCGCGCGCAAGGGTAATCCACCATCCGGAGTGAGGCCTTTTGGCTATGACAGCGAGCGGGTGATCATAGAAGAAGAGGCGGCATTGGTGCGCGCGATGTATGCAGCATTTCTTAAAGGTCATTCGCTCAGAGATATAGCGCGCGCGCTTGATGGTGATAGTGATGTGGACGGGTTGAAGAAGTGTCCTAGACCGTCACACACAATTACGCGCGAGCGCAACGAGGTAAGGGCGCGTGAGGGGCGAGCGGCGCTTAAGGTTCCAGAGCCTTACGGGTGGGGGCCGACAACGGTGCGGCGGATTCTGCGTAATCCTATCTATGCGGGGATGGTTACCTATAGGGCTACAGGCATGAGTGCGCGGCGTGATGGTGTTACCTATTCGACACGGGATAGCAAGACAACAGACGCGATTGTTCGCGATGATGATGGTTCCCCTATTCGCGGCAAGTGGGATCCAATTATTGCAGCGGATGATTGGTGGGCGGTGCAGGCGGTGCTAGATGATCCGCGAAGGCTCAGCAGCTATACCGGTTCCCGTGAGCGGCGGCGATTAGGGGCGGGGTTATTTCGGTGTTATGACTGCGATGTTCCGTTAAAGAATCATGGTCCTAGGTATCGGTGCGATAAGTGTGGCATGGTTCGGCAGCGCGGTTCCGTGGATGATTTTGTGCTTGATGTTATTAGTGCTTATTTGTCGCGCGAGGACGTTTTAAAGGGTCTAAGGAAGGCGGCGGCTAGTCTTAGTAGCGATGATGGTTCTAACGCGGCAGCGGGGCGCGTGGAGGCGCTGATGCGGCGATTAGAGACCTTCGCGGCAGACTACGCGGATGGGGTTATTACGGGGCGGGAATATGCGGCAGCGCGTGACAAAGTAGAGGCAGAGATTGCAGCCGAGACTAAGAAAGCGGCAGCTACCACAACAGGCCGCGTACTTGATGCCGTCATTCACCCGGGCGCGGATTTTAAGAAGGCGGATTTGTTGAGTAAAAGAGCGATCATAGACGCGGTGTGTGTGGTGCATTTAAGACGCGGTGAGAAGGGCAACAACCACTTCCAGCCAGACAGCGTGATCATCACATGGCGCTAGTGATAGGACAGCGTGGGAAGGCTATATGGGTATAGTGTAACGGAACGGTAACAACTGGTTGCTATGTTCGATAAAGGGAAAAGGATCCAAGTTTTGCAAAAGCCCAGGTAAAACTTGGACACTTTCCATAGTGGCAAGTAACGAGGTCAGAGGGGGTTTTTGAGAGACGATCCAAGTTCTGCCATTTTTTGTTTTTAAAAGTTGGATAGTAAAAATAGGGTGTGAGCTGGGCAAACACACTCACGATCCAAGTTTCCAAGTTTTGAACAAGAAGTTTTCACACGCGAGAGAGTCGCGAGCCGTCTCTAGAGGTAAATTCTTTTTTTTCTAGGGGGTCAAAAGTTGGATCGTTTTGCCATGCAAGCGAGCGACCTGCGGTTATAGCCTAAAAAAGGATCCAAGTTTTGAAATCCAAAAGTTGGATCGCCCATTTTGGTGTCTCAGTTGCTTCATCCGGCTAACAGTTTTGCAGATAATACTTTTGTAGGTGAACATTAACAAACGGTTAACGGCATTCACCTGTTGTTAACCTATGCAGAGTGGCGAACATCACACACTAAATAAGCATTATTTAGGTGACAAAAAGGTATTTCTAATGTATTATAGTATGCATGGACAAATATTTTATAAAGCAGGTTGCGGAGATCGCGGTCATGGTGCACGACCTGGAGTTGTCAGTTACCACGAACAGTGGGCGATTCTCTAGCCATATAAGCGGCCAGCAACCACTAGCACTATTAGGTACAAGTAAACGAACACTAGCGGCGATTGTTGACGATGTACGGCGATGGTCTACTGATCCACCTGATAAACCACACCGAGGACGAAGTATTGTAGACGCGCTTTGGCTTATCATCCATCACGAGACCACGGCTAAGGTTATAGACTTCTCTGATAGAATGGATCTTTACGCTCTCCACTTTCAACTGTCGCAATGGTGGAAGAGCCTAGTCCTAGACGAAGAGGACAATCTACAAGAGTCTGCCGCATATTATGCGGCACTAGCTGATCCGTGCGCGTTGGTCAGTTCTTATACCGGCTATCTAGCTTTAGCAGCTTATGGTGCTGTCATGTCGCGCAAGAGCATGGACAAGCTGGGGGCGCAGGGGGTTTTGACTGTTTGGGGGCGCAGCGAACACGGCGCAGCAATGTATAAAATTAATGAGGTATTAGAATATGCAACAACTACATGGGCACACAACTATCGGAAACGCTATCGCACCGACGAGCGAGCGGCCTAGCGTAATAGTTTACGGGCGTGAACATGGTTGCATGCAATGCAGAATCACGAAAAATTGGCTCAAGCGCAAGCGCGTTCCCTTTACTTTCGTTGATGTCGATGACGAGCCGGGCCTAGCTGATGATCTAGTCAAGCGTTACGGCGTTACTTCCCTTCCTGTATGTGTCGCCGGGGATGAAGTGTGGGGCGGGTTCTCAGAATCGAGGCTGACTAGCCTTCTAGAGTTGGAGCAGATGTCGGCATGAGTTTAAGCGACGGTCACAAGGACAAAAGATATTTCGCAGCGCGCGCTAAAGCGTTACGGGAGTGGGGTACTAATCCAACCTGCCACATTTGCCGGGGCGTAATCGATACAGACCTACCAGCACGCCATCCCCTATCGCTTACCGCTGATCATGTCGAGCCTTTAGCCTTTGGCGGTGCACCTGATGGTGAATTACGACCAGCACACTATCGGTGCAATTCATCTCGCGGGGGTCGAGATAGCAGCCGGGTAAGGGCGCAACGCTTGAGGAAGTACAGCTATCACGAAGACAACCCCGGGCTGAAGAAGTGATCGGGGTTGAGTGCCTAAGGCCTACTCTATAATGGAATCATCAACGCCACATTGTAAACTTTACAAGACGGTGAATAATATACAGACTTCTCGGAGTATGTATATAAAATAAATTTTTCAGGAGTTTCTCAGCTACCCCCGGGGTATACCCTCCCCGGCGCTCTGACCTGGCCCTTTGGTTTAGGCATCAGGAAAATTCCCGAGTTTTAGGGTGGACGGAACCGGCAGAGGTTCAGCTTTTTATAAGATTTCTCAAGCTTTCAAGCCTTCGGGGGCGCGCATAATATGCAGTGAGGTGTGTGAATGGGTGTTCGAGGTCCTATGCCTAAGCGGGCGGAGGATGTCAAAGGCCACCGCACTAAAGCCGAGCTTAAAGCGCGACGAAACACCACCCCGCAGCCGCATATTACGACGGATGCGCCTATTAAGCGCACCACAAAGCAGCCGCGAGCAGCTACAGGCTGGTCAGAATCGGCGAAACTGATGTGGAAGGCCTTAGGACAGTCACGACACACCGCACATTGGCCAGCTACAGACTGGGCAACCGCTAGGCAGCTTATGGCTGATGTGTCGCAGTTCCAGAGAGCCCTACCTAACGCGCAAGTACTAGCCACTATTGGCGCTGGTATTGATGATTTGCTCATGACAGAGGGCGCGCGACGCAGAGCAGGGGCGCAACTTCCCGCCTATAACGAGCCGCCAAAGCCGCCAAAGGGGTCACCGGATTGGGATCCAGACTGTCGAGCGCTATGGCGAGCCACCAGAGACACGCCGGACATTACACGGTATTACGAACCGACGGATTGGGCAGTCTTGCACTTCGTGCTCACCGAGACTACGCGGATGCACATTGCAGCGATGAAGGCGGGTAAGACTTCGGGCGCACTAATGCAGGCTATCCACTCTATCCGGTCTAACTTGATGCTCACGGAGGGTACCCGCAGACGCTTGGATCTGTCGCTAGAGGTGATTATCGCCAAAGCGCAAGGTGATACGCCTGGAGAGAAATTCGCGGAACAATGTCTAGCAATGCTAAAGCCACAAAAATAGACTGGCGCGAGCGGGACCAACTCACACTTGCGCCACGAGATCGCACCGACACACTAGAAGCCTGGGATGGGGTCACCCCTACCCTGGGCTTTCAGGTGATCGCGTGGATTTATGACAATTTAAAGCATGTTAACGGGCCACGAGCAGGAAAACCATTCCAATTAACGCCACGTCAAGCACTTTTTATTGTCAAATTCTACGAATTAGAGCCAGATGGCACTTTCAAGCACGTCAACGCTACCCGCAGACTTGCTAAAGGTTCAGGTAAGTCACCATTCGCAGCAGTGCACGCAGTAGCAGAACTTTTAGGACCTGTCAAATTCGATCATTTCGATCCCGAAGCACCGGGTGGAGCGGTCGGCATTCCAGAACCAGCACCGTGGGTACAAATTATCGCGGTATCTCTTGAGCAGACCAAAAACACGATGAAGATTGTTCGCCAACTGATGCCGAAAGACTCGCCATTAGCTGATAAATACGATCTCGACATACAAAAAACAAAGATCGAGATTGACGGTGCGCGTGGACTGTTAGAGCAGATTACGTCAAGTCCCGAATCTATGGAGGGTAACAGCCCAACTTTTGCAATTCTTGACGAGACGGAGCACTGGGTGGGCGAGCGTGGTGTAAAACTCTTTGAGGCTGTCAAGGATAACTTGGCTAAATTGGGCGGTCGCTTTGTTGAGACGTGCAACGCATGGGAGCCTAACCTAAATTCGATCGCAGAGCGCAATTTTGAGGACTGGTGCCTATTTCATGAGGGCAAGTCAAACGCGGAAAAACCTAATTTGTATGACGCAAAGATTGCACCACCTAACACGGTATTCGGAGCACCGGGCGAGGGGGAAATTTCACTTGATGACGCTTTAGCCTATGTCTACGCGGATGCTTCTTGGGTGAATATAGATACAGTTAAGGCCGCTATCCTCACCCCTACCGCGAGCGCAGCAACATCACGGCGCAAGTACCTTAACCAGCCTTCCACACGAAGCGGCGCTTGGGTATCACACGAGCAATGGGCGCGCCTTATTGACACCGAGCGCGAGCTAGTCGAGGGCGAAGATATTGTTATGTTCTTTGACGGGTCAAAGTCTGATGACACAACCGCTTTAGTCGCCTGTTGTATGTCTGATGGCTTTGTCTTCCCTATTGGCGTATGGGAGCCGCAGCCGATTGCTGACGGTAAAAAGATTATCGATTACCAGGATGTCAACCGCACCGTTCTAAACGTTAAGGATAAGTTCAACGTTATAGGTTTCTGGGCTGATATGACTCTTTGGCAGTCTTATGTGGCTGATGAATGGCCGAGACACTTTGAAGACACGATCCGCTATCCGGTCTCCCCTTCTGGTGGGTATTCCACGATGATTGCCTTCGATATGCGCGGCGGTAATTCTGGCAAGCAGATCCAGTTTGCCAAAGCCGTCGAGTATACTTATATGGAAATTGTGGAGGGGCGATTTTCTCATAACGGCGATCCAGTCCTAAGCCAGCATGTAACAAACGCGGTCGCTTACCCGCTCAAGAAATGGGTATCTATCGCTAAAGATTCGGGTAATTCGCCACGCAAAATCGACGCGGCAGTGTGCATGGTGGGCGCGAGGATGCTTTATCACCACGTGAAATCTGATCCTAACTATGACGGATCTCACACTGACTTTAGTAGCGATTATATGTTCTTATAGGGTAAACTGGAATGCTTGACTTACACGAATTCATCACACAAGCCGATTACGCGCCACACTACGACTCTTTAGAAGCCTATTATGAGGGCACGAAGCGACTAGACGCGCTAGGCGTAACATTACCGCCAAAAATGCGACTTCTAGAGATGGTGGCACCCTTCCCCCGCTTATCTGTTGATGTCTTAGCTGAGATTCTGGTTCCCGCTGGTTTCGCGATGGCTAGAGGGCACGATATCCCGGACAAGATCCGCGAATGGTGGGGTGCAAATAACCTAGAAGCCGAAGTACCGCGCGCTATCCGAGAGGCGCTAGTCCAGGGCGCAGCTTATTTCATTGTCGGACACGGTGAAGACGGGGTACCTAGAATTTCGGTGCATACCCGAAAAGGTATCTCAACCCGCTATGACCACATGGGGCGACTTGCGGAGGCTATTAAGCGCTACGACATTGGCGATGTGAGCTATGCAGCACACTATCTACCAGGCCGGGTTGATTATTACGTTCTTAACGGTGGCTGGAAGCTATATGACTCTATCGACACCGGTACAGACCGGCCAACGCTTATCCCGATGTACAACAAAGTGCGGATCGATGACCGAACAGGGCGCAGTGAGATTGTCGAGATCGCGACTATCACCGACGCGGCAAGCCGTTCTTTAACTAACTTGCAGGTAGCGCAAGAGACGTTATCGATGCCGCAGCGCTATATGGCCGGAAAAGATATCGGCAAGGCTATCGCAGCTAACGCAAGCGGAGTCGAGGGCGGCACTATTGAAAAAGAGGCCGCACTACTCAAGGCTTACTTTAGCGCGCTTTGGATCGGGCCAGAGGGTACCAACTTTGGACAATTGCCGGGTGCTGACTTATCACAAATCATCAACTCTTACAAGCTCTATGCGCAGATTGTGTCTTCTGTCACTGGTATACCACCAGCGATGTTGGGTATCTCCACGGATAACCCGTCAAGTGCCGAGGCGTTGCGTACGGCAAAAGACCGACTGGTTACCAGGGCTGAGGATAAACAGCGCTCTTTTGGTGGCGCAATTGTTGAAGCTATGCGGGTAGCGCTTGATATGTACGATGTCGCAGATTTTAAGGATTCTGCGGCGCTTGAGTTGAGATGGCGCGATCCAGCCGACGCGAACACCGCAAGCCAAAAAGCCGCGCTCATGCAGGCACACGCTCAAGGCATTATTTCAGCTGAGACCGCGCGCGAGGGTTTGGGCTTAACACCGGAACAGCTAGCACGCGAGCGTGAAGAAGACGCGAAAGAGTACCCACGGGTAGGAGCCATTAATGGCTAGTGATTACCAAGCTATCCAGTCTTATAGGTTGACTCTTGACTCCATTGTTAGAGCCTATACAGCGCTGATCGAGAAGCTGATCATAGCACTTTATGATCCAGAAAACAAGGAAGAATCGGCAAAACAGATCACCGATTTAGCCGTTGATATTACCCGCCAGCACCGCGCGAGGGCTTGGGAAGCGGGTATTGCGCTACTCAAGCACACCGCTAGAGATGCCGGGGTTTATGATCCGTTCATTCCTACCCAGCCGGGATATCCTGATAAGTCTGTCGAGACTGTCTTACGTAAGCACTTACGCGGTAACCGTCAAGAAGCAGCGCGCAAGGTTGCCGACATGCTAGCTATTCATGTCGAGGACGCAGGGCGCGCAGTTGCACGCGAAGCGGTAGAGCAAGAAGAGCTTATTGAGGATGATGATTGGGACGATGGCTTAGATTCGTTCGATGGGTGGGACGAGTGGGACGATAACGAGTACGCGGACGTTATCGAGCAGCAGAACAAGCCAGACGACACACAAGCGACTAAAAAGCAGATCATCAATGGCCGCGTATTGCGCCACAAAGACCTACACAACGGTAAACGCCCTTTTGGTTATGCGCGAGTGTTGACCGGGGCTGAGAATTGCGCTTTTTGTGTCATGTTAGCAAGCCGTGGCCCTGTTTATTCCAGCGCAAAAGCAGCAGGCGCGCGCACTGTATCCACCGCTTATGCAGAAGCCGGGGTTGTTGAATATATCAATTCCTATCACCCCAATTGCGATTGCATTGTTGTACCTGTTTACACGTCGAAGGACTGGCCGGGTAAAGAGCAGTTTGAGGCCGCTCAAGCTTTGTACAATGAAGTAACGGGGACGAAATGGACAGACAAGCACGGGGTTAGGCAAGCCTACATTTCATATAACCATGGCCCTAGTTATGGCAAGGGGAACCAGGTCATTTTAGAGCTAAACAAGCGCTTGAAAAAGATGCGTGAAGATGGTAAAGCACTTCCGGTTGTCGATATTAGGAGTTTAGAAAATGGCAGACTTAAGGCCGGGCGACGGTAACGCTGAGAAGCTACGGCGCTATTGGACCGTAGGCAAAGGTGGCGTGAAAATTGCATGGGGCACGCCCGGAGACTATAGACGATGCGTTCGACACTTGAATAAGTATATGCCGGGGCGAGCTGATGGGTATTGCGCTAAGTTACATCACCGCGCAACCGGTATGTGGCCAGGTGAGCACCAGGGCAAGAATCCAATGGGGCCGGGCTAGAAAAAATTAAGTGCCTAAGGTCACTTGTATAATTCTTGGTACATGTTTGCGTATAGATTACGCACCACAACATCTACCTGAGTGAGGTTACTTAATGTCCGACGAGGCACAAACAACTAAAGAGCAGACACCCAACGATGACCACGAGGCCGCGAACACGCCGCCATGGGGGGACGAGGAATTCAACGCCGAAAAGGCGTGGAATCTGATCCAGAATCTGCGCGAGGATAAGACCAAAGCGCAAGAGCGAGCACACGCACTAACACAAGAGCGAGACCAGGCTATCGCGGGGTTGACTGAGCGAGACTCAACTATTCAAGAGTTGCAGGGCACTCTAGCACTGGCTGAGGATAACGCGAAGCAGATCGAGGCTGACCACTTGGCACTGTCGGCGCTACGTCACAAAGAGAACCTTCTTTTGGATGCAGGCCTTGATCGAAAGTTTGCTGAAAATGTGGTTGGCGACACACCTGAAGAGTGGGAAAAGTCTGTTAACGCATTGTTTGAGCTTACGCAGTCTAAGCCGACACAACGACGCCCGGATCCAGCACAAGCAACGCAGCGCACAAAGAGCGATCCGATTGCCGACTTAAGCGCAGCGCTGTTTAGCGAATAAGGGAGCACCATGACCACACCGAATACTGATACTGAGATCGATGCCGACGGTACAACCGTAGGCCACGAAGCAGAACCACCACAACCAGGAGATGACAAAATGGCTAAAGAACTTAAAAATGTCTTGACCCTTGGGAAGAGCGGCATTTTGCCCACCAAGGCTTCCGCACTTATCTATAAAAAGGCTGCTGATGATTCTGTAATCCTCAAAGCAGCAGGCACTACCCCGATGGCAATGTCTGGTAACCAGTTCATTACCCCGGTTGGCGAGGTTGTCGCGGGTGTTGTTGGCGAGGGCGGCATGAAGCCGACGGCAAATGTCGGATCTACCGCTAAGTCTGTCAAGCCTATCAAGGTCGCCACTATTATCCCGTGGTCAAAGGAGCACCGAATTGCTGATGAGTACGGTGTTACCCAGCACTTTATCGACGAGGCCGCTAAGGCTATCCGTCGTGCTATTGACGTGGCTATCATCCACGGCAAGGACGGTTTGACCGGTAACACGATCCCGGGTGTTGAGTACTTAACTCAGAGCAAGAACAAGATCCAGTTAGGCACCGCGTCCGTAAAGGATGGCGGTCTTACCGCTGATATTCTTGATGGCTATGACAAGGTTGTCGAGAATGATTTTGACTTTGACGCGTTCATTGCAGCGCCGCAGGTTCGCACAAAGTTAGGCCGCGCCTTTGACGCTAATGGCCGACCACTGTACGACAATGTCAACTTGGCTGATTCTGGTGATAGCAGCATCCTCGGTTTGCCAACCTACTTTGGCCAGACTGTCGCAGGCCGCTATGGCGCTGTAGCAGATACCGGCGTTCGCATGATCGGTGGTAACTTCCAGGACAACTTGCGCTTTGGCTTTGTCGATGGTATTTCCTATTACCGCTCAGAGGATGCATCCATCACCGACTCAGACGGCAACCAAATTAGCCTTTTTGTGCACAACCTGGAGGCTATCCGCGTTGAGGCTATCTTTGGCTGGATTATCGGTGATGTCGACGGTTTCGCAGTCTACACCGACAAGCCAGCAGGCAGCGCAGCCTAAACAACTACTAACAAGGGGTGCGCCACATGGCACTAGCAACAACGGCGGATCTTGAGGTCTCATTATTGCGACCGTTGACAACAACGGAAAAGCAGTATGCGCCGCTGTTGCTAGACAGGGCGGAGCGACTTCTAGAGACGCGAGTCCCTAATCTCCAGCGCAATGTCTCCAATGTTGAGTCTTATAAACGACTAGTTGCCGATGTTGAAGCGGAGATGGTAGCGCGAGTCTTTCGCGCTGACGGTTCGATCTATACCCGCGAATCTGAGGGTGATTACTCCTATAGTATGAACCTCAAGGTAGCGTCTGGTTTGCTTGATGTCTTGGATGAAGAGTTGAGCAAGCTAGGGGCCGGGGGTGTGTATAACACGATCATGCCTGAGACTGATGGCTACGCACGTAACCGGGTGAAGAACTACTATCACGACAACGTGGGGTGGACGTGGGTAGACTTATAGATAAGGGGAACACTACCCTTTTTGTCACTAACCGCAAAGCCGTGGATACAGACCTAGGCCGCGAGGTTAAAGACATGCCGCCTATCATTGTGACGGGCGTTACAGTCCAGCCAGTCAGTGAAGACGAGACGGCAACCGCAGCAGGTGCAACAATTAAGGCAATTGCGCGAGGTACGTGGCCGGGGGATACTTCGTGCACTGTCTACATTCCTACAGGTCACTACCGGGGGCACTGGGATCAAGTAGGGCCGACACGCTATTACGACAACTCACCTAGAACCGCTCATTACAACGTATTCTTACGCTCACGGGGTGTGAAGGTTAGGCCGACATAATGCCTGATATCGAATTTATTAGCGATAAAGCACTTAACCGCACTGTCGCACGTATGGTTAGTGATACGCCTGAATATGAGGCAATAGTCGAGTCACAAAAGCAAAAGCTACAGTCAACTATCAATGCTCATTTCGCAGGTCATCCGTACTCTGAGGGTCAATTTGCGCGGGAGATTGAGACCTTAAAAGGTTTAGCAGACCACTACATCGTGAGCTACGATCCGGCGCACTACGCATTAGAACTAGGGTTCAAACACTACAAGTCTGGCAAGTATCATCCAGGCCACCACATCTGGCGAAAATTCACACAATAGGGGCACATGATGGACGTTAACCGCTTTGTCTTGCAGTTTATCCGAGATTGTGCCCCTAAACACGTCACTACCGAATTTAGGCGATGGCCTGATGATCCAGGCTCACTCCCGCTAGTTATTGTCGATGTTGGGTCACCGCAAGAGATCAACAACGGGCCGCGTGAGGTTGGGTTTATGGGTGATGTCGATCTCTCTATTTACGCGCGTGAATACTCAACCGCATATGATCTAGCTAACACATTAAGACATAATGCCCTTCGCCTATGGTATGCTGGCTACAGCAATAAGCACGGGGGGATATCTCATATTTCTAGGGGAATGGGGTATCCGTACGAGGTCGATTCTGACCTTGAAGACCACACAATTACACGGTTTGATTTTGCGATCCCCATAGTCGCATCTACCCACACCGCAAAGGAATATGAGGTTACCCTCGTTTAGTGGACACCCTATTTGTACGGATCTTGTGTCCGTAAGAGAGGATGTTCATTGTGAGTCAACAGCGCAAGAAGTACACGCCGGAGTACCGGCGTGAAGCCGCGAACCTGGTAATCGAGTCAGAGCGACCGATCGCTCATGTGGCTAAGGAAATCGGTGTTTCCGCCGGGCTTTTGGGCCGGTGGGTCAAACTCGAACGTGAACGCCGAGGATCCTCCGATGGGATGAGCGAGGCTGACCTCCGAGCTGAGAATGCTCGTCTGCGCCGGGAGCTGGCAGAAGCCAAGATGGATAACGAGTTTTTGTCAAAAGCGACAGCCTTCTTCGCCGCGAAGCAACGCGAGCAGAAAAGTTCGAACTAATGCAGCAGGAGAAGGCGAACTACAGCATCAAGCGCATGGCACGACTATTAAAAGTATCTCGGTCTGGATACTACAAATGGGCCCATGCGCAGCAGAAACGACTATCCGGCGAAGATGATCGGGCAGCATTTTACGATGATGTTGACCGAAAGATTCATCAGATTTGGAAAGACTCCGATGAGGTTTATGGTGCTCCGCGGATCACCGCAGAGCTTGCCGAGCGCTACCAGATCACCTTGAATCGCAAGACTGTGGCTAAACGGATGCGCATGATGGGCATTGAAGGGATTTCACCGCGTGCCTTTGTCCCGGTGACAACGATTCAAGCCAAGCGTAAGTCAACTCTTCCTGACCTGGTCAAGCGCATGTTTGATACTGGTCAGCTCAACCGAGTGTGGATGTCAGATATTACCTACCTGCGCACCGGTGAGGGCTGGTTGTACTTGTGCGCGGTCCGCGATGGTCATTCCCGCAGGGTACTGGGCTGGGCTATGGATAGCGTTCAAGACACACACCTGGTTGAACGGGCCCTGCGGATGGCGCATACGCTACGCGGTGATGTTCCTGATGGGCTGGTGTTTCACGCTGACCGCGGAACGCAATTTACCAGTGAGAAGCTCTGGGAGGTCTGCCGCAACCTGGGCATTGCCCAGTCTGTGGGGCGTACTGGTGTGTGCTTCGATAACGCGATGGCTGAGTCGTTCTGGTCGACGCTAAAGACTGAATTCTATGACCGGCAGCGCTGGGCGACCCGTGATGCTGCACGCAAGGCCGTTGCCTACTGGATTGAAGTCGTCTACAACCGCCGGCGCCGGCACTCTGCACTCGGGATGGTCAGCCCCGTCGACTTCGAAAACCACATTGGTCTAACCACCAGTAGAAAAGAAATAGCTGCCTAGCCACTAGGTAGCTCCACTACGTGTCCACGATTTGCGGGCAACCCCAAATAGCACATGGCTACCACATCATCCGCAAAGCTCAATATTGCAGGCTTAGGACACGTCTACTACGCCGAGGCCGACAAAAAGCCCTTCTCTCTCACCAGCTACCAGTTCAAAGGCGGCGCGGCGCAGTCGGAGGGCGAGTGGAAATGGATCGGCGATCACTCTTCCGAATCCATGCCGGAGTTCTCTACCGATGGCGGAGACACCACCACTAAGCGCTCTTGGGATCGTCTCTCTCTTCGCACTACCCGATCCGCTGAAAACGTCACCGGCACTTTGCACATTGTCAACCTTGAGGCCGAGACCTTCCAGTTAGCCTTCGGCGCTAGCAGCGGCACCGGCAGTGTAAAGATCGGCGCTAACGCGCAGGCTACCAATAAGGCGTTTTTCATCGTTGTCGAGGATGAAGAGAATGTAGCGGGTCTTTACCTTCCTAACGTATCTCTTAAGGGTTCCTTCCCTAACTTCTCTCTTGAGGAGTTCACCGAGATTCCGATCAACTTGGCTATTAACGGTTCCGCTACTCAAAGCGCGGGTTCTGGTGGCCAGCTTCTTTGGGAATGGTTCCCGCCAGTAGCTAAGTAACCACTACCCCGCCAATAACACCGACCCCCTAGCACAAAGGTAATCATATGTCAAATAACACCGAGACCACCACACCAGAAGTACTCAACTTTGCCGATATCGAGGGTTCTAACCTTTTGCGACCTTTCGCGACTGTCTACGCAGCAGACCAGGCGCGACTCATTGGCCGCTTAACCACTCTCGGTTTTGATATCGATGGTGACGAGGATACAGACCTCCAGTCATTAGATATGGAGTCTGTCGCGGACTTTATCGATTATGTGACCGATAACTTTGCCGTCAACGCTGATAAGTTCCGCGAATTTACAGCCGGTTACGGTGGCCTCAATAAGGCTTTGAGCCTCACTTTGTCCTATGCGGCAGAGCTGGGAAAAGAGCAAAGCTAAAAGAATACATTGCAGCACATCCTAACGTGTGGTCGGATCTGTTCGCACTGTATCACGTGGACGCTGATAAGTGGCTAGCCGATAACAAGAGCGCGGACCGGTTAGCTCAACTTATCACGAGGTTACAACATGAACCAATGTCACTACACCGCGCAGACACATTAGGTAACGCTAAGTTTATCGGGTGGGGGTCAACGCAATCACTCTTAGCGCACATTACCGATGGTGTCTTTTTCACGGCACAAGCAGCCGCACAAAATAAAGCACGATTCACACCAATCATTGAACCACCAGAGCCACACATTCACACACAAGTGGGTAGCGCAAAGGCAAAGAGGGTTGCGGAAATGGACTGGGGTACTTCCCTAACACTTCTCGGGGGTTAACATGTCAGCGCGCAAGACAGTAGGCCAGCTCGGTATCAAGGTCACGCCAGACCTAACCGGGTTTAAGCAGGAATTGCGCGCTAAGCTCAAGGCCGTTCAAGAGGCCACGACGCTTAATATCAAGGTTGAAGCGAAGCTTACTAAGCAGTCATTAGCACAAACGCGAGCACAACTCAAGCGACTAGACGGTGATATTGATCTCAGGGTCAATACTAAAGGTTTAGGCCGGGCTATAGCGAAGCAGCGCGCAGCCGCAAAAGCATTAGAGCGGGACACGCGACGCGCGCTTTCTGTTGGTAGACGTACTAATGGCCTTCTTGATCTGTCGAAGACGCGCGCAGCCCTTCGGGTGGTCGCTAAGCCTATCAAGGCTCATATCCGCCCCGTCATTCGCGGCGCAGCTAAAGCGCGCGCGCAGATTCGAGCTATCAGCCGACCAGTCACGGCGCGCGTTACGGCGGTATTACGCGGCGCAGGTCAGACTCTTGCGGTACTCAACGCGATCCGCAAGCCTATCACGAAGACAATTCACACAAAGCTAGGCGCTGGTGCTGTTGCAACGCGAGCAGCTATTACGAAATTAGGCGGCACCGTAGTAGCTAAAGTGGCACCGCTTATGGGCAAGTCTTTCGGGTTTGTCTGGGCGCAGCTCAAGACTTTAGGCAAGACTATTGTAGCCAAAGTCAAGCCGGTTATTTCAAAGCCTTATCTGGTCGCTACCCGTGCATCATTACGCCTTCTTGAGATGTCATTAGGGCGCACAAAGCGCGCTGTTTACGGGGTGGCAGGCGCTTTTAAAGCTATGTCAATAGCAGCCGCTAAAGCTACCCTTATCAGTGGCGCTATTGTTGGTGGCGCTACCTTCCTCACTCCCCTGTTATCCGCTCCAGTTCTTGCGTCGATGGCGAGCCTTTCCAGCATGGCTCTCACCTTAGGTAAGGGTCTGGTTACCGCAAGCGGAGCAGCCTTATTATTACCAGGCGCACTAGCAGGCGCGGGACTAGCCCTAGTCGGGTTTAAAGCCGCGTTTAAGACTATTGGCGAGCAGCTAGACGAAGAATTACACAACTTCAAATATATGTTCGAGTCTATCGGCGAGTCTGCTTTCGAAGTCGCCGGAGACTCTATCAAGGCAATGATCCACACGATCATGCCTATTTTGTCGGCTGGTATGAATGCGATCGGTCACGCTACCGGCATTATTCTCAAGGCCGTATCTCAGACGCTGATGAAGCCAGAGACCCTTCTCCATCTCAAGGTGATCTTCGCTAATGTCGCATGGTCAATGAAGCTTATGGCTCCAGTCTTGGCGCAGTTGACACAAGCTTTCATTAAGCTAGTAGCAGCCAGTTCGCAGATGTTGCCGTTCTTGACCGTATGGCTTGGGCGGGTTGTTGACTATATCGATCGATGGTTAACCGACGCTATCGCTACGGGTAAGTTTATCGACCTTATCGACCAGGGCATAGCCGCGCTTAAAGATATGGCTACCCTTCTCAAGGCTGTTTGGGATATCACGATCGGCCTTCTTAAAGGTATGGCGGGTGGACGCGTTACCACATTTAGCCAGATGGCGCAAGATGTCAAGCAGTTTGCCAGCGTTATCAATTCAGCTCACGTTCAGGGCAAGATGGCGGAATTGTTCAACGGCGCGCGCGACGCCATGGCGGTAGCCGCTCCAGCATGGCGCAACCTGTTCGGAGTGATGATCGACGGTATCCCGCGCTTTGTTACCTCAATGAAGCAAGCAGGGCAAGTACTGGGCAACCTCATTAACCTGTTGGCGGGGATTCTCTCTAGTGGTGATTTCGCACGCGGCGCTAATAATATGTTTGCAGCCCTCATTAGCGGCACAAGCAACCTAGCAGGCGCAGCACCTAGAATTGGTAGCATTTTTGGCGAATTGCTCACAATGATTGGTAATGTTGTCAAAAATGTGCTAGACACAATCGCTACCGTCACTACCAATATGGGTCCAGCGCTCACGCGCATTATCTCAGGTGTTGGCGAGGCCGTTTCAATCTTTGCAACGTTCATCCAGCAGCTATCCGCAAGCCCTCAATTTAATACCGGCATTGTCTCAGTTGTTAACAGTATTGTCAGCGCGCTCAAGGTGATGGCGAGCCTAGCCCCCTCAATTGGGCGCTTATTCGGCACTCTCGCGGGTCAATTCGGGCCAGCGCTGAATAGTGTGGCTAACGCCATTTCAACGCTTATACGCAATAACGAGCCGTTGATTACGACGCTTATTAACTACCTAGGCGGCGCAGTGGTCATGGTCGCCAACTTTGTTGCGGAGTTATCAACCAAGCCAGGATTCTCTAAAGGCATTACCTCAATTGTCTACGGTTTAACCGACGGACTCAAGGCTCTCACGTCAATAGCCGGGCCAGTCGCTCAAATTATCGAGTCTTTGGGCGGCGCTTTTGGTGGACTGTTTAGCCACGCGGGCGAGGGTCTGGCAAAGATCATCGAAAACGCGGCACCTTTTATCGGTGATTTCGCGAACGTCATAGCCGAAGGTCTCAAGCTGATCATCGATATGCTAGTTGAGTTCAGCTCTAACACCGCGCTTAAAGATGGTATCCTTACACTATTTGAGGGAATAACGCAACTTCTCCGAGATCTCCAGCCGATAATCCCGGTCGTTGCGGAATTCTTCGGAATGATCGCGAAGCAGTTGGGTGAGCTGTTTAGTGGTATAGGTGCAGACGGTGCAGGCCAGCGTATCGGTGAGACGATCGCTAAGTTGGTTCAGGAAGTATTGCCGGTCTTAACCGAGCAGATCCCGCCACTGGTTCCGCTGGTTATTGACCTCATCACTAAGGCAGTAGAAGCCTTTAGCGATGAGGAATTTATCGGAAACATTACGAAGATTTTCGAAAGCGTTTCCGAGTCACTACCCCGGATTATTGAGATGTTACCTCAGCTTATCGCTGATGTTGGCGCTGTTATCGGGCTTGTTGGCACTTTGGCTCCAGCCTTTGTCGAAGGCGCAATGGGGGCGCTAATGGCGATTGTAGACTGGGGGCGCAAGGTATCCGAGAACATCAAGAACTTGGTCGATGGTATCAAGGGGATGTTTATCGGTTTTTGGAACGCTATTCGCGAGCTATTCAAAGGCAATTTCCGCAAGGCCGGGGACTGGTTTATCTACGGTATGAAGGGTCTACTCAAAACACTGTTAGGCCTCATAGATACATTCCTAAACTCAATCTTCTCAATTGGCGACGCTATCGGGCGCGACCTTTGGCCGAAGCTAGATAAGCTCATGAAGCACTTTGGGTGGGAAGACAATATTTTCACCAATCACAAGAGCTTTATTCCGAAGGTCAACCTAGCAAGCACAATTGACCTATCACACCGGCCAGACGCTTTAACGCTTAAAGAATTCAACGCAGGCAAGCGCGAGGGCGATAGAGATCGAGGCGATAGGCCATATAACCAGATCAACATCTATAACCCAGTATCGGAAAAGGATGTTGACTCTATCCGACGTAACGCAGCACTTATTGGTATGGGGGCTTAAGACATGGACTGGAATTTAGCTAGAATTGAACGCTCAGAGTTCTCAGTTGACGGTAACAAGCTCAACACTGACCCAGAGAAAATAGCTAATACAGGCGGGCATTGGGTGACCGACGCGCAAAAGTTGCACGGGCCTAACAACCTCAATATCCAGACGGTGAAGCTAGGCGGACGCTTTGGAGAGCAAGTGATCCCCGGCACACACACCGCAGGCCCAGCCGCTTTTTCACTTACCATGTCTTATTGTGCCCAGTCTTACAACGCACTCATGGGTTACAAGACAAAAGTGGAATCGATACTTGCACCAGCTGGTAGACCAGTAACGATCCGCGAGACCGACACAAATTATTATGACGATGAAGAGGACTTGCTATCGCTGTTCCAATTTGATATTAGCGCGGATGCATACTTAACCGGTAGCAGTATCGGCACCATGTGGGACGATGCGCAATTGCACGGTATGGACGTGGAATACACATTCACGATCCCAGCGGGCGTATGGCGCAGCACCGAGCCAGACAGCATCCAGTTACTACCCAACAATAAATACGAAGCACGACCACTCATACCGGGTAGTGCGCCTAGATATGACAACATCATCAAGGTCAATCTATTACCTGGCGGGCACTGTAGGATAGTCAATCATAACCATAATGATGTGTTTATCCAAATCAACAACCCGACCACCGCAGTGCTCTCTGTTGAAATGGATACGCGAACCGGCATCGCTATGTCAGGCGGTCGAGTAGTGCAGAACTACGTAACGATCGGATCGCGCCCCTTCTTTATTGACCCCAACGTCAACATTGGAGCCTATGGTGCAGCATTCCCGGTTGTCCTTTTAGACACTTACAGGGCTTGGTATTAAGGAATTATTATGTCTCTTATTGATGATGATGATATCTTTGCGGCGCGTTTAGTGGTCAGGGACACAACACCAGAGCGCAATATCATAGCGAACATTCACGACCCTATAGAGTTCACTTTTACAGACACCATGGGGTCTGTACCCACACTTAATGCTAAATGGTTGCGCAACCATGCCGGGCACTCAGCCCTTAATGGCCCTTGCTATGTCACTCTAGAATTGCGCGTGGATTATCATCCAGACGAGCACAAGGAATGGGCAGCACTTGGCCCACACTGGCAAGAATACGCAAACACCACCTTCTACGCGACCGAGCAGAATTGGGATCGTGTTGGTAACCCTCCGACGGTAGACGGTAACTTTGTGGGTTTATTAGGTCTTCTAGAAGCCTCAGTTGTCGGTACCAATAATCTTAACTCCGACGGTATGCGGGTATTTAATGAAATGTCGCCGGGCGAGATTATCCGTATTCTGCTTACCGAGGCGCACCAGCGCGGCGAGGCTACAGCGCTACGCCTAGACGGCAATTTAGCGCGCACTGATATTGATGTCGATTCCCTAGGCTTGCCGTGGGTTAACCTCAACCCAGACGGCACCGAGCGAATGACTCATAACTCAGACGGCCAGCAGGTACCAGATAAACTTCTGATAACCCGTGAATTTTCACCAGAGACCACCCTATTGAGCATTATCCAATCTTGGGTTGATACAGGCCTTATTCGTGTGTGGACTAGTGAATTCCAGCTCCACATGTCTGTTAAAGATGGTTGGACAAAGAAATTCAACACTCAAGACTGGAAGCGCGCGCGTATTCGCGATATCAACCTTCCATCGAGTCCAGACAAGCGTATTTGGGCGAATACTTTTGATAGCGTAACAATCATTGGCGAAAAGGGGTTCACCTATCACCTGCAATCCGGCGGCACCAATAACCCCTATGGCCGACGCGCAAAGGTGATCCAGGCGGCAGGTGTTAACAATAACAAGGACGCAGATCTTATCGCTAGAAACGCGCTACAGGATGGCAACAAGACATCCGAGGAGTGGACGCGCGAATACACGTACGCAGGATTAAAGGCAACCCCAACAATCCCACTTCGGCACGTCATGGTGGACGATATTATTTTCGTTGATGATGACAAAGGCGGACTCCAGCGCGTACGCGTGAAAGATATGAGTCTAAGCCTCAAGCCAGACGGAACATACTATATTACATTTGGATCTTCCAGTTCATCATCTAAGCCGATGACAGAAGATAGAGTTGTCACGGCAGCGAAGCGCTCAGTCTACATTGGTAACGGCGCGGTAGTCTTGCCGACAGGTTTGCCACAACGCACAAAGGGTGGATCTCCAGATATTTACGCGCGGCGATCTTTTGACCAGAACGACACTATTGGTGTAAATGCACAATCCGCGAATAAATACGCTAGCGCGGGTATTTACTGGGGTAACCGTGGCAGCGGGGCAATGAAGCGAGCACAACACTTAACACATGTTGATGTTGATAAAAACCGGGTCGAGCTTTTCGGTGGACACTCTCGCGAAGGCGGCAAGTTAACAGTCTCGCAGGATGGTGTCTACGCGTACGGCCAGACTATCCAACTCATGGCGCAACAATTGTTAGATATTCGAGCACCCAGGGGTTTGAAACTCCAACTTCCAGAACAGAACGTCTGGAATAACAACACCGGCAAGCCATGGCCACCATTTATTCCGTGGATTGATCTAGGTTACAACTTTAAGATGATTCGCACCGATGTCTTGGCACTCTACTTCGCCGAAATCATGACAACATCACCGGGTTTCTGGGACACATTCATTGGCCGAATGAGCGAAAAAGCCGCATTCAGGAAGGCTGTTAAAGATATAATCGGTTAACCCTCACTACCATACCCGCGTGGTATAATCAAGCGAGAATCTACTATCACGGGGGAATTGTGACAAAAGTCATTATCGATCTTCGCGAGTCCAACGGCCCTTTTTCATCTTCGGATCGGGCCTTCTTTTGGCGTACCTCAGCAGGTACAGGAGAGACACACTCCCCTACCTCAGTTCCCATTGTCGAGGGTTACGCCGAATTTGACCTAACCCCAGGCCAAACATGGGCGCGGATCATGTCTGCTGCCTACGACGATTCCGAGGCTAAATTAATCACGGTTCCAGATTCTGCGGTCGCGCTTAATCTGGCCGATCTTTTGGCCGATCCTGATTCTGATATCACCACATCCGAGTTCGAGGAATTGGGCGGGTTTCCTAGCGTTGTCGACTTCCTCAACGTGCATTGGGACGGTGACAAGCTAGTAATCGGCGGTCAAGTCTCACCTAGCCTCAAGGGTGAAAAAGGTGATACCGGTCCACGCGGACTTCAAGGCAAGCCGGGACCACAAGGTGATCCAGGCCCACGAGGATTACCAGGCGAGCCGGGCAAGGATGGTATCGACGGCAAACCAGGTAAACAAGGCCCACCGGGACAGCCAGGAGAAAAAGGCGAGCGAGGCCTACCAGGCGAGCCAGGAAAAGACGGTATCGACGGCAAGGACGGCGAGCAAGGCCCACCAGGTGATAAAGGCGATACAGGCGATCAAGGACCAAAAGGCGACCCCGGCGAGCGAGGGCCACGAGGTCTACCAGGTGAACCAGGCGAAAAGGGCGAGCCAGGCGAGCGAGGACCACGCGGTCTACCAGGCGAGCCAGGAAAAGACGGTGTAGACGGAAAACCAGGCAAGCAAGGCCCACCGGGTGATAAAGGTGATACAGGCCCAAAGGGTGATCCGGGTGATCAAGGACCTAAAGGTGATCCCGGCGAGCGAGGCGAGCGCGGCCCAGCTGGTGATATTGGACCTAGAGGCCCACGAGGTCTACCAGGCGAGCCGGGTAAAGACGGCTTAGATGGTAAGCCAGGTGAACCGGGTAAAGATGGCTTAGACGGAAAACCAGGCAAGCAAGGCCCACCGGGTGAAAAAGGTGATACAGGAGATCCAGGGCCACGCGGGTTACCAGGTGAACCAGGTAAAGACGGTATCGATGGTAAGCCAGGTGAACAAGGGCCACCAGGTGATAAAGGCGATCAAGGCGAGCGCGGCCCACGAGGTCTACCAGGCGCAAAAGGTGATCAAGGACCTAAAGGCGACCCCGGCACAACCTCATGGGATGGAATCACGGATAAGCCGTCGACGTTCCCGGCAGAGCCTCACACTCACTACATGTCGGATATTGTGGATCTTCCAGATATCCACCCAACCTACGCGGAACCGGCCACGCTAGCCCAGCGTGATGATGAGGGGAATGTTGCAGTTGCGGACTACCCCGGCTATCAAGACAGCGCCACATCTAAAAAGTATGTAGACGACAGCATCTCTAAGGCTACTGGAGATGTGGTCACGCGCGGATACATAAAAGACAACACCGCGCCAAAAGACCACAATCATGTGACGGCTGATATTACGGATCTACCGAAGTTAGACGACACTTACGCGACCCCAAACACAATACCGCTTCGAGATTATGACGGGCACGTCGTAGTCGGAGACCCGACCTATAACAACCACGCGGCGACAAAAAAATATGTTGACGAATCGATAGTGCATCCGTTCACAATGATCACAATGGTCACATTTCGGGCGAGGTTCATGCCACCAGATTTAGATCCAAGTATGAGCCCCCCTGGACCTTGGACACTATCCGATAATGATTATGAGATAGAACTGTCGTATGCTCACGCCGCATATGAGTTTGCAAGAAAGCTGAACTTGCATCAAGTGCAGTGTGAAGATTACTACGGGCGCGCAAGACTAACTCTTCATTTTGACCAAACACAAGAACCAGATGTTGATGTGAGTATATTCGCGCTAATCAACGCCGGGGAAACTGTTCGCAACATACCGTACAACCCAATTTCAGGGCTACAAGTGGCTTACCGTCACATATCTGGTGGACCTCACAACGCCCCACTGTATCTTGAAGTCCCACACAACGGGTACGGAAAAGAAACAGAAGTATACATTCCACTTCTGCTAGTACGCACTAAGTAACCACCACAACCACCACTTATTAACGTAACAGTAACGAAAAGAGCCTATATAATGACTACCCCATACTACGATATCGACTGGTCTAATAAGTTCCCTTTTGGTGGCCCACGACGCTTACCTATTCGCGGAATCTGTATTCACACCACTGAAAGCCCAACTGGTACCCCAGCGGAGAATGTGGCTCAGTATCAACTCAACTCCCGCACCGGTTCCTATCATTGCTTAGTTGATAGCAAGGGCTGGATCTTACGCGAGAACACCGACGACTGGACAACATGGAGCACCGGCAATAAGGGTAATGATATTTTACTTCATCTGTCCTTCGTCACTTACGCATCCAACACACGCGAGCAGTGGCTCAAGTTAGAGCGTATGTTGCGGCGAGGCGCGGCGGTGGTTGCGTATTGGTGCAAGACCCACAACATACCCGCCAAGTCTGTTAACGCCCACGGGTTACCGGGTATCACCTCCCACGACGCGACACGGGTGTGGGGTGGCACCGATCACACCGACCCAGGCAAGAATTTTCCGTGGGATGTCTTTATTCAATATGTGAAGGAAGCTATGGCAGGCAAGCACGCTAAAAAAGAAGAAGCACCAGCAGCAGCACCAGCAGACAAGCTGGCAAAAGATATCGCAACTATTAAGCACGAACTCACGCACCGTTTCGATTCTCGATACGATTTGGACGAGTTACGGCGCGGGTCTATTGGGGTTAACCAGGTCTACAAAGACACGCTAGTGGGTTATGTGCTTAACACCGATCGCAAGGTTGAGGATATCCACAAAAACAAACTCCCGGCCATCTACGACTTATTAGAAGAGATCCTGAAGGAATTACGCAATGCCTAACTCAGTCAACGAACGATACAATGTCATAGCAGAATTCATCGCTGGTGTGGTAGAGGAACAGTCCTTTTACCGGCGCAACGCTAACACCATTAACGGCACAATTGCAGCAACTATCGGCGCGATAGTGTGGGTAGCTCAGTATCTCTTAACTACCGGACAAGCCCCGGAATTATACCAGATTCTATCCGCACTTGTCATCCCGCTATTAACTGCAGTGAGCCTTAAATTAACCCGCAACGGTATCGGCACAAAGACATCTGAAGCATTAAAGAAGCCAGCAGCCGAAGCAGCCCTGCGGCAAACAGCTCTAGAAGACGCTCAGAATAAGCGACAGGATAAAGCTAATAAACAGGCGGCGGATCTTTTGAGTATCCGCGAGCAGTTTACCCGTTACTAACCACTACCCTAACCAGAGACAGGAGATCGAAAAATGGAATTAATCGATCTCTTAAACAACCTCAACGGCGCGGGGTGGCTGCAGGTAGTAATGCAGGCGCTTATCATATTAGCTATTGTCGGATCGTTTACAGCTAAATTTTTTTTAGGTCCCAATTACGACGACAGACAACGCAGCGTTAACCGGTTATTAACATTGGTAACAACCAGACGCGCAAGGGCTATTAGTGTGGAGCAGGCCGCACACGCGGCAGAGCTTGAAGCACACGCAGCATTACTAGAAAGTATCCAGCGTGATGTGAAGAACTTACGCCAACGGTTAGACTATATGCAAGATGAAAACCAACGCTTGCATGATGATTTAATTAAGCACCGGCACTATAGCGACGCAATGCACCGGCGCTATATCTCATTAAGTACCCGCGCAGCCGTTAAAGGTGTAACCGTGAATGAGTCAGATAGATGGCTCACATTCACGGAATGGCTCAAGATAGCCTATCCGGACGAAGACGAAACCGAGCCGCGAGCGAGTCCAGACGAACGTAGCCGATAACCCCCACTACCCTAGACTTACAGTCATGGGTGGTGGGGGATTTTTTATCTTGAGGCCAGCCTAGAAACCAGATCTAGGCTCATTTAACCGAAATAATCAGAGATTATTTTTGGTGCCAGCTCATGCCCTCACGCATGCAACATTTTATAGCCAACTACCAGCGCATCCACATCTAAAGTATAAAATTAGGACCAGCGCATTTTATTAAAATTAATTCATGTCCTAGCAGCTCAGGGCATGTATTCGTCTCACGCTTTCAGCAAACTCTAGTTTCGACGTACGATCATATAAAGAGCATAAGGGGGTGTGGCACCAAAGTGTCCTTTCGTCCACTTTGGCGGTCGGCATAGCCGACACACCCCTATGCTCTAAAAGTCAGCTTACGCTAAAGCCATAATTAGCTCAGCCTCAGCAGCGCACTCACTAGCCATATCCGCTACGCGCTCATGCTCACGCCCATACCTAGGCGCGTTCACCATATCAACGACGCAACGCGCAGCACGATCTAGTGTTCCATTCTTTAAGATACGTGAGTAGAAGTTAAGACGCTCAGCGCGACTCATACCTAATTTAACGCACTCACGGTTGACAATATCCATAATGTCACGGCGCGCGAGATAGTCAGTAGTCTTGTACTGATCTTCCTTGATCCCAAAGTTGATCATCGCGGCGGAAAAAGTATTAGTATTCATGATTAATCCTTAAACTTGATTTCTCTTATAGGTATAATTATAGTCCGCTACTATCTATAAAGTCAAGATAATAGCGGACTATTTATGTGTGGTCTTTGTTACATCTTTACACGATCATCAACAACGGGCGCGATATCGTTGTTGTACACAATGTCCCAAAACTCGTCTTCTGTACAATTCATCCGATAGCGTGGCGTGCCGTTATCTCTAAACATTTCAATAGTCTCATTCGCTATAGCATCAGTGTCATAATGCCAGCCTTCATATTCACCCAATAGCGGAGCAATAAGCAGCTCGACAACATCATCTTCAGTATTAAATACGCGGATAGGTTCGCCGGTGTGGTATTCGTGCGCGTTAATGCACTCTTCTACCTTCTTCAGATCATCGCCTACCCATTCCCAATCGTTGCCGTTAGGCTTGATTAGTTCCTTACAGATAGCGTCGATATCATAATTCCACTCCAGCGCGTCACCTAGCAGCGGATATAATTTTTCAATCATGATTTTCGCTTGTGTGTGGTTAAACATTATTTTTTGTCCTTCTTTGTGTAGAAAATACGGTCATTGTCAATATCATCTTCAATGATAGTTTCAATGTCAATAGTATCAATGATGGTTGACAGTCTCCATAACAAAAAGGGCATACCTTCGCGCACTTCGTTATGCTTTTGCCTCCACGGCAGAATTTCCCCGGTCTGTATGCACTTAGCAGCAACACGAAAGACAGACTCAGGGCTAACCCCCATAGCCCATGCGTCAGCAAGTGATCCATCCAGCGCGAAAACTAACTGTTTAAATACTTGGCTGGTTGCCATCCTTGCTAAAATTGTCAATCTAGAGTACTCAAACCGTGAATGATCATCGTCAAAGTCTTCTAACTCTTTAGCGTTCTCACTACGCCTGTAAACATCGTATCGTTGCAACGAGTACAGTTGCGCGTTCTCCTCAGCCTTGCGCAATGCGGGGTCTAGATCTTCGGGTGTATCTACGTCGTAGTTGCCATGGTTAATCTTTGGTGCATTGGCGACGCTCTCTTTAGCTAGTTGAGTGAATACCTTGTCCCAGGGCGCGGGCTTGATTCCTTGCGGCGGGTCTACGGTCTTTCGCGTGAATGTGCACCAGTGCCAGAGCAGTAACTCATACCAGCCCTTTTTATTGCGTAAGGCGGGCTTAACGCGCGCGGTTGGGTAATCACCCCACGACGGCGGCAACGGCATAATGATGTGATAACCCTTGCCACTCATAGATTCTTCTATGTACAGCGCTTCGGGCATACTCAGCAATTGCGCGGCAACTTCAGGCGGGCACTCAGGCTCAATATCGACAACCACACACCCATCCGCGCTACTTTCCAAAAAATAGGCATGATTTTGTGGCAACCCTCCCCCACTAATAGCGGCTAAGCGCTCGACACTCATTGGTAAAGTATCCATAGTCTCCGGCTTATACGGCGAGGCTCCGAATACTTGCCCCGTATTCGTCAGCGCGTCCAGGTTCACCGGCATTTTGCGCACATCACTTGGAGCGTCTTTCGGCGGGTTGGTGCTGATAGTCCATTTCGGTTTATCCGATAACGCCTCTATTGCCCCGTTGCAATAAAAGGCGGGTTCCGCTTTTCGGGCTAATTCATACACTTGTGTCATGTGTATATTTTAACATAAAAATACCCCACCAGTAAATACTAGTGGGGTGTGTTCTTTATCACTATTAAGCAGCTAGCATATTATCGGGGTTTCGCGGGATTTCCCGCATGAGGTCGTTCAGCGGCCAAAGAATCAGGTTCACGTAATTTTTGTTACGTTCCAGGATTGCTTTCCGGCATTGGCGGCAGTCTTGGCGGTTTGTACCTTCGTAGGTTTGCAGCTTGTGATTGCGGCTACAGTACCCTTTACGGGTTGAGCGGCGGCGGCGCGCCGATACTACCCCAGCCTTCTTGTCTTTCTGACGCTTAATAGCGCGAGCGCGGCAGTTCTCGGCATGTGTTACCCAGCGCAGATTGTCTAGGCGATTGTTGAGCACATTGCCGTCGATGTGGTCTATCTCCATCGCGTTATCCACGGTCGGATTAAACGCCATCATCACGGCGCGGTGTACCTTGAGTGACCAGATGTTCCCCATATCGGTTTTCACGGAGACATAGGCATAAAGTAAGCTTGTACCCGTGTACCCCCAGGCGAGGATATTGCCAGTCTTGCGGTTGTATACGCGGCCCAGGGTTGATACTTCGTACCCACTTGCGCCAGGGATTGTCTTCCATTGCTCAAAGGCTAGTTCTTCATCGGTGAACGGATCCCAGCGGTAGGACTGTTGCCAGCTGTATTTTGGTGGTTGTGGTGTGGTTGACATGGTTATTATCTCCTGTTAGTGTTTGATTAGTTGGGCGAACATTTCCAAATTCATCGTCACCCATTGGTCTGCGGGCTTTCCGTGCCCGTGGCGTTTGTGTACTATCACGCCTATTTTGGCGTTATCGTTGATGCGCTCTTGTTCCGTCTCACGCCACCACTCTGGTAGCTTGAGGGTTTTGTGGTTCTTGCACTCCAGCACTACCCGCCCTCCGTCCATAGTCTCGACGGCGGCGATATCGCCCCGGTCGTGCTTTCCGGTCTTGACGCGGCGGTCAATGTGTGGGTTGTCTAGCTCTTCAGCGAGATAGTCAGCCACTAACCGTTCAAAAGATGATCCGGCGACCTTTGCGCTTCGTCTATTACGAGGCATAAGCGAGGCTCACTTTCCGTGTGTTTATTTTGTCTTGTGAACTGTAGTGTGTGAGGTGGTAATAACCACACTGGCATTCGTAGATATTTAGCGGATTCTGCTTGGTGTGGTCTGCGCGCTTCCAGATAGTCAGCAGCGCGTACGCGGCTTCTTTTCTGGTTGCATACCTAACCTTGGTCGGGTGCGGGCATTGCATTATGCGGCCTCGCCCCGTGCGTCACCTACCCGCTTCACCGTGTCTAGCGTGTAGAAAAAATTGTTGTAGATGTTCTCTTGGATTTCGTGCGCAGTACCCGTGTCGAAATACGGTGTATCGATTTCGGCCTTTTCAAGAATTGCGGTGAGCGCGGCAACAATGTGTTCCATGTCGATTTCGTAATTTCTAACAGCTACCGACTCATCTTGGGTTACCTTGATTCCGCGCCCCGGTAGCAGCATATTTTCAACAATTGCGTAAACGTTGATCTCGTGCCCCATGTGCGAAATTGTGATCAACAGTTGGGTGCATTCATCGCGGTAGATTACATCCAGCGTTTCGCAGTTGTCCTCGATCGTGATGTGGGTTGTGTGGTTTGTATCACCTATCGCCGGAATTGTTGCCATCCGGCGCAGTCGGTCGCGTACTTGTTCAGTAGTCGCGGCGCGGTCTAGCATCTCGAATGACCCTACGCCGGATTTATATAATGTTGCGTGCATGATAGTGTCCTTGTCTCTTAGTTAGTGGCTGGTGGGTTAGTGATTCTGCGCTTCTCTAGTTGCTTCAGCGCGTCAAAGTACTCTTGGTGTAGTTTGCGCTGAATGCGACCGGCAATATCTATAGTTAAATCGGTGTAGCCTTCGGTGAGATTTTCCAGGGCTACCCCAAGCGCTATGACGGCGTACCCCAGTGTTAAGGGTCGTTTTCCGGTAAATTCGAACTCTTCGTGTAGCGCGTACTTTTCACCATTATCCCGGCCAATGGTTACGGTTAGCGCGGCGATGTTGTCGTGTACTGCGACATCGAGAATTAACGGATATCTGATCGTTCTGTTCTCGGTGTTGCTCAAGTCACTGAGCTTGCAGTGATACTCTATGTGTGCGACATGTCGATCGTTATCTCTGGTTATGAGCATGTATGGTGTGGCATTGTCGCCTATCATTGGGAGCATTGGTGTGTACTCCGGCACGTCGAAGTGGTCGTGTGTGGTCATGGTCTATCCTTCACCTATTAGTGATTGTTGATATAGTGTTGAGTTAAGTACTCTTCATCTGCGAATAGTCGCGAATACCCGTCTCTGAAGTGAACGGATATCCCCTCATCTGTCAGCGCTTCATAAGCGAGCGAGATAAGGCGACCTTTAGTTGCCTCGTCACACTTGTGAATGTTGTCTAGTGCGCTTCCGTCCTTGAATGTGTCCACGATCTCATCTGGAAAGGTGGCGGTCTGATTGTTGACATGATATGTAATTGCCTCTACATAGTCGTCGAATGTTGGAAATACCCTCAGCCAGGCTTCAGGTCTACCCGTGTATAGGGATTCAGCCTTGAATAATCTGCCGTAGCGGGTATACGGTGGTACAAGTTGCCCCGGATGGAGCATTGAGCGATCGTCTACGTATTTTTTGGTCATACGCTTCACTTCGGTGCTCCAGCCAGCGCGCGGACATGAACGGATAACGTCTTCAAAGCGGCTATAGAAGTTATTGCGGCCTAGTGGTGCACCAGAAGGGTTAGTGTCGCGGTACCAGTCCCGGTACAGGTCAAAAGCGGCACTCTTGACAATGAACGGTTCTTTAAACGCTTCCTTGAATTCGTGGAAGAAGTCATACACCGGGTTAGTGCTAAAGCGTTGTTGCTCTTTAGTAGCGCGCGATGCAGCGGTCTCTTTAAACTTGCGCACCGGCTCCCTATCCAGCAACAGGTACTTAGTCATCCAGGCTAAGAATTCAGGGTCGCGGATTAAGCGGTCTTTAATCTCTGTCTTCTCGCGACCAGTAAACGATACTAGAAAGTTGATATATAAGATACGGCGCATAAAGGATTCTGAGACATCCTTAGTGCGGATAATGTCGTTAACACTTTGTAGGATAAGCGCTTGAATGCGTGTGTTAATCGGGCGCTGGTGCTTCGGGTTAACAGTGATGGGGTCGTGTGTGACAAGAGACTTAATAGACCTCACATCCACGTACTCCCCGACCGAGTTTTCGTGTCCAATGATGGTAGTAACCCCGAGCGCTCCAGCGAGCATGAACGGTTGAGCGATCTCTGACAATGATAAAAACGCGGTGTTTGAGGTGCCATGCAGCAGCGGGATAAGCTCAAGCATGGTGCCTTTACCGTTGTTACCCGCGTTACCTTTAAGCGCTACTAATGAGCCATACGGCACGCGCGGGAAAAATGTGGCGCGGAGCACGTCATAACAGGTTTCTAACTGTTCCCGGTCGCCTCCGAGTGCTTCAAGTAGCGTATCTTCATAGCTCCAGCGGGTGCCGTCGTCTAGATACAGTTCTGGTTCTTTAGCTTCAGGGTCAAGCGCGACAGCTGATTTTGTCGTGATGATGTACTCAGGGCTGAATGGTTCCAGCTCTTTTGTCTTGTCGTTAAAGATTCCATTTTGCAGCGCTACTAGGTGCGCGTGGTCGTCTCCCTGCTTGGTTGGTGCGATAGCGTGGAGATAAGACTCAAGGTCGGAAAAGGTTCGGTCGGAGATTCCAGGGATTAAGGTTGCGGCGCGGTCGTATAACCCGCTTCTAGATATCTGATAAACGCCGTAGGCTGGATCCGCTTCATCATCGACATAATAAGCTAACGGTACCCGAACAGATGTTTCAGTATGTCCAGGGGTCTGTAAGCGGATAACGCGGCAAGCATGAACCAGGATATGTGCAGCGAGCGCGGGCGGTAGTTGTGGCTGCGCGGGCATCTTTGGATAGCGTGCGGCTAGGCTCTCGTGAGTCTTCATAAACTCAGCACGGTCGCCCAAAATGGTGTTAGCGCGTACTAGGATATCTTCGCCAATTTGTTCTAAAGTTCGATACTCCCAACTGATGGTTTCGAAATACTCTTCTAAGTTCTCAATGAGAAGAGTCATCGGCGGGCGCGAGAAGGTTTCGGATTGGCGGTGCTCTTCTTGCAGCTCCGCATCCTGCGCGCGGGCTAATGAGACAGCCTCGATTAAGTCAATATCGAATTCATCGATAGTGTCTTGTGTGTAGTAGTCTTCTTTCTCTTCCTCATAGACATCGATCCGGGTCTTAGCCTTCTTTACTATCTCGCGGGCTTGGTCGGTGTCCTTGTCCTCGTTATTCTCGACAGCGATGTGAGCCATGGCTAACTTATGCAGCCAGCGCTCCTTCTCGCTTGTCGTGTTCTTGGTGCTCATTATTGTTTGCCTTCATCATTACGCGGTTACGGTGCTTATGTGTGGTAGTGCCGCTGTATAGGTGCTTAGCTATTGCTAGTCCTTGCTTGTCGGTCAGCGGCGGCGCGGCTGCTAGTAACTTTTCGATTGCTAGTGCGCGCTTGTGGGCGGCGCTCATAACGGTCTGATGTGGCTTACGCGGCTTCGGCTTCTTCGCCTGCGCCTACATAGAGTTCACCGTGCAGCCAGCCCAGGTCAGCGGCGTGTACGGTCTCGTATCCAACAAGCTCTAGTGCGTTGTTGAATTCTGTCTTATCTTCAGCGTTGACAAGATTGTCTAAGGCATGTACAATGTCCTTCAGAGCGATTTCAGCGCATGGATACACGGTTGCAAAGTCAAGCGGTGCTTGTGGTTGCTCTTCACCTTCGGAGATGGTAACCTGAGCTTGAATGGTTGCACCCATTGCGGTTTCAAACGCTAGGTAAATTTTATAGGTGTCTGTCTTAAATTCTTCAGTGTGTAGCACGATATAGCCTTATAAAATACTAAAAAAATAAATAAAATGTATTATCTCACCTCAGTTTTTCTTCGGTGATGCTTTTAGTATACATAGCCTTGACCTATTAAGTCAAGGCCATTTAGCGATCTATTTTTGTGTTCTTCGTCACAAAGACAGCTCAGAATCCTTTTCCGGATAATCCAGAATATGCGGCGCTTTTAGTTCATCGGGCAAATAATCCACCATACGGTGCGCGGCGATATCCTCGGCAGTGTTCACCGTCATACCCGTAGCAAAGATAGGGATCGGGCCTTGACTTAAGATCTTGCCTGCTAGTGAGTCTGCGCCATCCTCCTGTTTGCGGCGCGCTACTTGATAGTTAATCCAGCAGCAGCCCTCGGGGTCTGGCTCAAGTTCAACCGACACATCTAGCGAGACATAATCACCATGGGGCAATTTCATAATGCGGCGTTGGATAGCGCGGGTGTGCTCAGTCTTGACTAGCAATTCTTGATTGATTGAGTCGTCAATTTCGCGCATCATCTGGTGTACGAAGAATAGTGCGCGCTTGCGGTTTTCAGGGTCGTTGTCGTCCCCTAGTGGCTTCATTGGTTTAGAGTAATCAACCATGATTGCGACCTATTTTTCTTTTTTGGCTTCTGTACCGGGGAATGGAATAATCCAGCCGATCTCGCGGGTTCCGTCTGGGTTTGGCTCATAGGCGGCACCAAACTTCTCTTTCTCCAGCTCAATAAGCTCTGGGGATTTAAGTTCATCTGGTAGACAGTGCAGCACGTCAAAGGTGCGCGTGTCGTATACCTTGTCGTCGGGATCATCTGACGAAAATGGTTCACCCCACGATCTGCAAAGTGGTGGTTTTAGGTACGAATAGAAATCGCGGAAGGCAACACCCTCTGGTTGCTTACTGTCAATACTCACGCTTACCCGGGCTGGCCGTTCGCATGTCCCATCAACGACCAATTCTTTCGATATTGACACACCTACATAGAACAGCTCGCCATCGTCACGTTTCATCACGCGGATGTTTCTCTCTTCAAGTTGTGGAACGAGCTTTTTCCCAACACCACATTCATTTGTTACCTCGTGCTGTTTGGTCTCAATTGCCTTGTCAAAGTTGAGGTAAGCATTAAGCTCCATCCACACCTTTTTTGCGTAGAGTGCAGCGCGCTTATTCTGGTTGGTTGTCTTGAAATCCATTTCTAAACCTCCCTTTCGTATTTATCGGTTTTAATGAATTGACTCAACCTTATCTTTCGGATTATGTCAAAAGCAAGCTACTTTTAGTGTGAACGCCGTCACACCGTTATAAAATGATAACGCCAGCTTTACAGTGATGATGGATTTTAGATTAGGTGATACAACTCACACCGACACGCCGGATCCAGGTGGTTAAAAAGTAACCGAACGTAGTCGTGTTCGGTTCATACCAGTCCTATTCCAACGAGCTGGACCAGGAAGGCGTCGACAAGCACGGCATCATCCCCGTGCGCCGCATCTCCGGCGGTGGCGCCATGTTTATGGAGGGCGGCAACTGCGTGACTTATTCCCTGTACGCTCCGGAGTCTCTCGTGGCCGGCTATTCCTACGAGGCCAGCTACGAGTACCTCGACCAATGGGTGCTCGCCGCACTGAGCAAGCTTGGAGTAAATGCTTGGTATGTGCCGATCAATGACATCACGTCGGACGGCGGCAAGATTGGTGGCGCAGCCCAAAAGCGGCGGCAAGGTGCGGTGCTGCACCACACCACGATGAGCTACGACATCGATGCAAACAAGATGCTGGAGGTCTTGCGCATCGGCAAAGTCAAGGTCTCATCCAAGGGTTTGGCCAGCGCAAAGAAGCGCGTCGATCCACTGCGCCGACAGACCGGCGTGCCACGCAAGGAGATTATCGACACGATGGCGCGCGAGTTCGCCACTCGCTATGGCGCCGTCGACGCCGATCTTTCCGACGCCACGCTTGCCGACGCCCACCGCCTCGTCGACACAAAATTCCTCACCGATGCCTGGACTAAACGCATTCCTTAAGTTGCGTGGGAATTTACATCCAGCGTACTGTGTTGATATCTCTAGCGAACCGATCTGTTCGTAATATGCGAACCAATTGGTCTTTTCTATACAACGCTGTTTAGAAGGAATTTCTCGTGTCTAACACTTCTTCCCGCACGCTGCCCTCTTGGGCCACCGGCTTTGGCGCCCAGGTCATCGCCGGCCTCATCATTGGCCTCATCCTCGGCTTCATTGCCTCCGGCATGGAATCCTCTTGGCTCTCCGATACCCTCTCCGGCATCGGCGGCGCCTACGTCCAGCTGCTCAAGGTGATGGTCCCGCCGCTCATCTTCGCCGCGGTGGTTACCTCGGTTGCCAACCTGCGCAAGGTCACCAACGCTGCTTCGCTCGCAATCTCCACCCTCGTATGGTTCGCCATCACTGCCTTCTTCTCGGTTCTAGCCGGCATCCTGGTGGCGCTCGTGATGAAGCCGGGTGTGGGCACGACTGTCGACGCCTCCACTGCCGCCGATCCTTCCCACGTCGGTTCCTGGACCGCATTCCTTCAGCAGCTCGTCCCCTCCAATTTCTTCGGGCTCTCTGCATCCTTGAGCGACGACTCTGTTTCTTTGGGCTTTGGCGCCCTCCAGCTCCTCGTCATTTCTCTAGCACTGGGTATCGCTGCTGTGAAGGCCGGCACGGCCGCCGATCCTTTCCTGCGCTTTACCGAATCCTTCCTCAAGGTCATCCAGGTGGTCCTGTGGTGGATCATTCGCCTTGCCCCGATCGGCACCGCGGCCCTCATCGGTAAGGCCGTGGCTACCTACGGCTGGGACGCGATGAGCTCCTTGGGCAAGTTTGTTCTGGCAATGTACGTGGGCCTTGCCCTGGTAATCGTCGTGGTGTACCCCGCTGTACTCCTTTTTAACCGCATTCCAGTCATCGGCTTCTACAAGCGTGTTTGGCCGGTCTTCTCCCTCGGCTTTGTCACCCGCTCCTCCATGGGTGTCATGCCAGTCACCGAACGCTTCACTGAGAAAGCTATGGGCGTGCCGCGCGAGTACGCTTCCTTTGCTATTCCGCTGGGCGCCACGACCAAGATGGATGGCTGCGCCTCCGTCTACCCGGCCATTGCGGCAATCTTCATTGCCCAGTTCTACGGCATTGATCTTTCCTTGACCCAGTACCTTCTCATCATCTTCGTCTCCGTCATCGGTTCCGCCGCTACCGCGGGTACCACGGGCGCGACCGTGATGCTCACGTTGACTCTTTCCACCCTGGGCCTCCCGCTCGCCGGTGTCGGCCTACTGCTGGCCATCGAGCCCATCATCGACATGGGCCGCACCGCCGTCAACGTCACCGGCCAGTCCTTGTGCGCCACCATTGTGGCCAAGCGTGCCGGCATCCAGGACCAGGCCACGTGGGACGCTGCCGAAAATGGTGTCTCCAACATCATGAACGACGACGAAAACGACCGTGAAAGCGTAAACGCCTAAACGAAAGTGACGACGCATAAGCGGGGAATCTGCGCCGCAATCGTTCCATCCGCCACGGCATCCGGCCTGCTACTGGGCTCCTCATCGCAGCCGTACTCACCGGCGTGCTCGACGACGATGCCCTCATCTCCCGGGGTTGGCGCGTCCCCTTCCTCATCGCCCTCCCCTCGGACTTTATGGCCTGTGGATTCGCCGCAACGCTGATGAGTCTTCCCGCTTTGAGAACCAAGATGACACGGAGGAATCCCCTCTTCGCGAGGTCATCAAGTACCCTAAGGCCCTGGCTATTGCCTTCTCGGGCGCGGTTCTCAACGCCATCGGCTTCTATGTCATCCTGACTTATCTGCCTACCTACCTCTCCCAAGAGTTGGGCATGGCGGAAACACCTGCTATCAGACCGCTTGGGCCACCGCACCACAATGCTGTGCGCTGCACTTTTCATGGGAGTCTTCATCGTCCCAGCATTCATGCTCCTCGACGGTGCCGGGATTCTCCTTGTCATCATCATTCAAGTGTGTCTCGGCGGCGTGCTTGCGCTTAACGACGACGTCCTCCCCTCGTTCCTCTCTGAACAGTTCCCCACCCATGTTCACCTTTCTGGCTTTGCGCTCACCTTCAACACGGCAAACGCAGTGTTTGGCGGTACCGCACCGATGATCGCCACTTGGCTCATTGATAATGACCGACAACCAACTGGCCCCGGCGTATTACCTCGTTGCCGCTGCAATCATCACCGGCGGAGGCGTTCTCTTCGCTTCCGTCGTCTCAGACGACGAATAGCTTAGAAGGGGATGTCGTCGGTGCCAGCATCAGTGTCGGCCTCGGCCTTTGCTTGTTCTGCGTGGTATTCGTCGAGTTCCTGTTTGAGACGTTGAGCTTCTTCGCGCACTCGTTTCCTAGTGGCGGTGATATGTTGGGCGACTGTTTGTGCCCAGCGCTTTTGCTTTGGTGCTAGTGGCCCGTCGGCTTCGGTGATTGTCCACGTACCGTCGGCGTAAAGCCAGATAACATCCCCACTATAAGGATCCAGCAAGTATTTCAGGGTGCCATCAGTTTTCATGTTGTGATGCCCTTGGCATAAACACGCCAGGTTCTTTGGATGAGTAGGCCCTCCTTCGGCCCAGTTATGCCGGTGATCCAACTGGGAGTGGAAGGCTGGTTTGCCACATCCGCCGACCCGACAGGTACCGTCACGGCCTTCGACAAATTTGCGCATGATGATTCCTGGTTGGTAGCCGTCTGCTTCGGCTATATCACCGGTTAAGTCCCGGGTCTTGTCATGCGGCATGGGCTCAGCCCGCCAGCCGAAACCTTCAATGAAGGTTGGTGCATTCTCAATATCGCAGGCTTGGTAGGTGTGTAAGACCACGGTGGCCGGTGGGGTGATTTCACCGCTAAGAAGCTTCTTGATTGCATCGGTGATGGTGATGCCTTCTTGCGCGGCGGTTTTCTGGATGAAGGCATCGATTTTAATGCCGGTGTCTTCATCACACTGCAGTTCCAGCCAAGCGGAAGTGCCGTTAGAAGAAAAGTGGTAAGCGTCTTTGGGGCGGGTATCGCGAAAAGCAATGGAATCATCCAGGGTTTTGCACAGGTCGCGGACTTTGCGCCTGATTTGACTGCGGGTAGGAAAAGCCTGATTCGGCTTGGTAGGGGTGAAAAAATCAGCCAGGATGGAATCGATGAAGTCTAGGGTTTCAGCAGTCAACGCCGTTAGTGCTGAGAGGGGTTGGTCGATAGCGATCAAGGATTCAATGTCCAGCAAACAGTGGGCATCTTGTATGGCTTTGACTTTCGGCAGGCTATGAAGACGGTTGATAGCGCGCAGACCTGATTTGATGTGGCCTTCCGGTAGCGACCAGGCAGCCACTAGGGATAAGGCGGTGGTGTCGATATCGGCTTCAAGGCTGGGCATCGCCCCGACCCAGGTCTCGTAGGTGGCTCGGCGGGCTTTGCAGCGGGCTATGGCGTGTGGATTGTTGGGGTTGGTAGTGGAAAAGAAAAAGGTTGGCGGACGCGTAACGGTGGTCATGGTTTCCCCGAGATAGACATATATTAGAAGAAATGTTCTAACCATGATTCTAGCGCCAAACACCATGGATGGCTAGACCCACTGGTAATTTCAAGTCAAGTCGTTACTATAAACGGGGGTAGTGCCCGAACGTTTCGCCTGGATGTTCGGCACCAACTGCTTAAGGCCAATGAGCAAAATTACGCTGTGAGGCCATCAAGGAATCTATTCGTACCGCACGTCACCGCGCGCAATGTCCTTGCGTCCGTGAACAATGAAGTACACCACCGAAGCCACCAGCATCAAGCCTGCCAGCAACCAGTACATGACGGAGTAACCTGTCGCGGAGATAACCTGACCCAACAGAATCGGACCGAAACCAATACCGACGTCCAGCAGCAGGAAGAAGGTCGAAATCCCCGCACCCATCTCGTGCATCGGCACCAGACGTACGGCGATAGCCTGGCCCGCCGGAAGGATAGAGCCGTATCCGATCCCCACCAAGGCGCCCGCAGCAATAATCTGCCAATCAGCACTAGCTGAGGCAAGGACAGCCAGGCCGGCAATGAAGAAGATCAGTGATGAGTAGATGATGATGTTGTCACCGCGGCGATCTTGCAGCTTGCCCAGCACAAATCGCAGAATGAGGCTCACCACCGCATAAGCCAAGAAGAAGTAGCTAGCGCCCTTCTCCAGGCCAGCGTGAGAGGAGTAACCATTCAGGAAGGTAATAATTCCCGTATAGGCAACACCGACCAGAAGAATGAACACGCCAAAAGGTGCCACTGCTGGGTGCATAATATTCCCCAACGAGAAGGAGACACTACGGTGCTCCTGCGCGGGCGCCTTGACGATGAGCCCCAGCCCCAAAGCGACTACCGTGAGCGTCAGCGCCACGAGAAACACGGTGTTATAGCCAGCATTGTGGACAATCGCTAGACCTGCCGCCGGACCAAAAGCTGTAGCCAGCGTTGTACCCAAGGCGAAGTATCCGGTTCCCTCAGCACGGCGATGGTCCGGGATAACCGATTGCGCCACCGCCATCACAGCCGTCGACGCCACCGCATATCCGAAACCGTGCAAGATGCGGACAGCAAACAACAGAGGCAGAGACTGCGCCGGGAAATACAGCGCCATCGCCACAGCTACCACGATGAGGGAGATAACCAGCGATCGCTTCCGCCCAACAGCATCCACAATGTAGCCCGAGAAAAGGCGGGCAATCGTCGCCCCCACCACGAAGGCGCTGGAGGCAAACCCGCCCGCCGTATCCGAAGCCTGGAATTGCTCGACGGCATAGAGTGCCATGATGGTCACGAGCAGATAGAAGACCGTGAACTGGGCGAAATTAACCAACCACGCAAACACAAATGTCGGCGTGATGAGGGAACGGGATTCAGAGGACGTTTGAGACACCTTCTTCGACAGCGTTATGGAATTAAGACTTCCACACGCTACCAAAGATCAGAGATACATTCGAATCCAATTTTGCATCTATGCCCTGCTTGACGACGCCCCTATCCGAACAGTTTCCGCAGGTACGGAGAGCCAAATTTCCACTCTGGGTCCATCTTTTCACGCAGCTCGCAGAACTCATCAAATCTTGTATAAAGTTGAGAAAAATCGTTTCGGGACAGGGAGTTCATCTTGCCCCAGTGCGGGCGCCCACCGGCTGCGCGGAGAATAGGCTCCAGCTTGGGCATGTAATCCTGCGGGTTGAGCGCACGTGGAATGTGGAAGGCAATGTACATCGATTCGCGGCCCGATGCTGTCGACAGGGCAACGTCATCCGCGGCCGTCGTGCGCAGCTCCATTGGAAATCCAATGAGCCAATTCTGCTCGTCGATGAAGCGACGGATTTCGCGGACGGTCGCGGGGCCGTCGGCAAGCGGCACGGCGTACTCCATCTCGTGGAAGCGAACCCGGCGCGGGCTGACGAACACGTCGTGGGCGGCGGAACGGTAGCGGTTATTCGAGATGACCGAGGTGGCGAACTTGTTGAGCGTCGGGATAGTCCCCGGAATGAGACGGCCCAGCGCCAAGGCCGCGGCGAAGGCGCCGTTGCCGATGAGCTCGTCGTCGACAAGCGCCTTGAGACGTGAGCGGCGCTCCCCATTCGGTTCGAGGCGCGTGTTGGCCTTGACCATCGCGCGGTCAGTGTGCGGGAACCAGTAGGACTCGAGGTGGTCGACGCCCCGAGAGAGCTCCTCCCAGTTATCCATCAACTCATCAAAGGCAATACCTGACTCTTCTGCCAGCAGGTCGAAGGCATCCACACATTGCATTTCGACTTCGACAACCACGCCGAGCGCGCCCACGCTGACGACCACGAGGCGAAGGAGTTCTGGGTCTTCGTCGAGGGAGTAGGTGCGGGGGTTGCCGTCGGCGTCGATAAGCGTCAGGCCCGTCACCGTGCCGGCAAATCCCGTGTAATTGATGCCGGTGCCGTGGGTCGAGGTCGAAATCGCGCCTGCCAGCGATTGCGGGTCCACATCGCCCTGATTGGCCAGCGCCAACCCATAGGGACGCAGAAGGGCTGGGACATCACGTAACCGAGTACCCGCCAGGAAACGAACGCGCTTGCGCTGCTTATCGACGCTCACCAGCCCACTCACGTGATCCAGATTGAGCATCGTCTCCTCCCCTGCCGCGATAGGCGTGAAGGAGTGACCGGCACCCACTGCACGCACGCTGCGGGAACGAGTAATGATGTCTGGAATCTCATCAATACGCGTGGGCTGGAGGTATTCCGCGGGTTTCGTCGTGACCGAGCCGGCCCAGTTAGTGAATGTGGTCATCGCAGTGTCCATCCTTGTCCTCTATAGGTGTCCCAGACATCAACGCCGTCAGGTCCGACGGCCAGAAGATGGTCGACGTTTTCTGTCATTTCACCGGCCTTGGCGTGGCGGAACCACACCAGGTCCTCGACGTTCATGTCCACGCCTCGGAGAGGTGTCTGCACTTCCCCGGCGCCTTCGGTGCTGGAGTAGTGAAGTCCCTGCGGCCACACTGGAACCGGAACGCGATCCTTCGCGGGTGGCCCGGAGGCAATCCAGCCGCCGGAGTTGACCGTGGCCCAGCCCGGCGCGGGAACGCGGGAGACCTGGCAGACGAAGAACGCTGCCGCTTTATGGTTGATGCCTGTGAAGTCATCGAAGATCGCCGGCGTGTAGAAGCCCGAACCTGCGGCAAGTTCGGTCAGGGTTCCTTCGGCCGCAGATTCCTGGAGGCTGCCCGTGCCGCCCCCGTTGACGAATTCAATATCCGCCACCGCCCGCGCTGCCTCCACGCAGGCACGGCGGCGAGGGGCCAGGTCTGACATGGAGCGCGTGCGCAGCCAGCGCTTGGCCGCTCCCACCAGGCCAGGCAAGCCATCCGCAACGGATGCCACCTGCCCTTCATAGGCCATGAGTCCGACAAGCCGATGACCACGGCGAATGATGTCCCGAGCAAGTTCCGTGACCTGTTCCGGTTCCCGTATGGGCGAGCGGCGCGGGCCCACAACGGCACCCGGCAGGTGGAGCGTGCAATCGATGTCAATGGCCACCTTCACAGGGCCAGGAAGCAGTTCCAGAAGCTCGACACTGTCCACCATGACCGTAATAGCCTCACGCGCGGTGTCGGAGGCAGCAAGCTCCGCTAGGGCTGTGCGGTTCACGCTCGGATAGGCCACGACGATATCCCTGAAACCTTCTGCGACGAGGTGAAGTGCTTCGGGCACCGAGTAGGCCAGGATTCCCTGGTAGCCCTCGTGTGAAAGCACTCGACGCAGGGCCGCGACACTACGCACCGATTTAGAGGCAACACGGATGGGCAGTCCCCCGGCGCGCTGCGGCATCTGCTGAGCATTGAAATCAAACGCCTCAAGATCAATGACTCCACAAGGCGCCGAGCGTTCGCCAGACCGCACGAGGCGTTCTATCGCTGAGCGAACGTCCTGTCTAGGGATACTGGAAAGGATTGCCATAGAGTTATCCTAACCACTCCGATTTAGGTTTGTGAGACAAATCTCGAATATCGTGTAGCGATCCGAAATATTTTTGGGACAATGGTCACCATGAAAACCTTCACCCAGACTCGTCTCCCCCAGCGTGTCCAGAATTTCCTCGACACTAACCCCGCCCGCGATGTCCGCGGCACCGGTGAGGAGCACCACGCTCACGCTCCTTTTACTGGCGCGGAGTTCTTCAGCTTCCCTACTGCTACCGCGCACGATGTGGAACGGGCCGTCGAGTATGCCCGCGCTGGCGTAGGCCAGGGCAACCGGGCTGCCATCCTGTTGCGCCTTCACGATCTCGTGTACGAGAACGAGGAGCTCATCCTCGACCTCATTCAGGCAGAGAATGGCAAATCCCGTGCCCACGCCTATGACGAGCTGATGGATCTGTATAACTGTGCGCGCTTCTACGCGGTCAACATTCGCAAGGCCTTCGGCGCGGACCGACATCCGGGCGCGCTTCCCGTGCTAACCAAGACGCGCACCCAGCACTACCCGCTGGGCGTGGTGGGGCTTATCTCGCCGTGGAATTATCCGCTTTCCCTCGGCGTCGGCGACGTGCTGGCCGCGCTCTCCGCGGGCAACGCTGTGGTGCACAAGCCGGATTCTCAGACCACTCTGACAGCTATTCTGCTCAGGCGCCTGGCTATTGAGGCAGGTCTGCCGGAGGCGGCCTGGCAGCTGGTTCCTGGAAACGGTGCGGACGTGGGCGATGCCCTCATACCCCTCGTCGATGGACTGTCCTTCACTGGCTCGACGAAGGCAGGCAAATCCATCGCTACCCAGGCTGCGGGGCGCCTCATCCCCACCATACTGGAGTTAGGCGGCAAGAACCCGATGCTGGTGCTTGACGACGCCCCCCTTAAGCCCACCGCCCAAGGCGCCGTGCGCACCGCATTCTCCTCGTCTGGCCAGCTCTGTATGTCCGCCGAACGGGCCTATGTACACGAGAGCATCTTCGAGGAGTTCCTCGCAGAACTAAAGAACGCGCTGAACCAGCAGGTGCTTGGCGCGGCCTTCTCCGATGCCGCCACCATCGGCTCGCTCACCTCGCAGCGCCAGCTCGACGCGGTACAAGCCCATGTACAGGACGCCGTTGACAAGGGCGCCACCGTGGTTACGGGTGGCCAACACCGCCCAGATCTTGGGCCCTTCTTCTACGAGCCCACCGTGCTGACTGGTGTGACCCCAAAGATGGACCTCTATGCCGCCGAGACTTTCGGCCCCGTGCTCGCTGTCTATCCGGTCAGCTCTGATGCCGAAGCCATCCAGCAAGCGAACGACACCACCTACGGTCTGTCCGCCTCCGTCTGGTCAGGGAATTCCCGTCGCGCGTGGAAGGTCGCTTCTCAGCTTGAAGCCGGCATGGTCAACATCAACGAAGGCTTCGCCGCCGCCTATGGTTCCATTGCGGCACCCGGCGGTGGAGTGAAGGAATCAGGTCTGAACCACCGCCATGGCATCACTGGTATGCGCCTGTGGGCCAACGAGCGCACCGTGGCCGAGCAGCGCCTGCACCCGCTTGCGCCCTCGGAGTACATCTCACCGGAGCGCTTCCGTGCCCTCGTTTCCACGGGCATGCAGCTGATGAAGACCTTCCGGCTTTAAAGGAGAAACCATGCACGAGCTATCCCGTGATGAACTCCTAGCGCGCCGGCTCATTGCCCAAGGGCTAGCGCCATCGGCCGCGCGGCCATCGCTCGCCTCGGCGCTGGACGTCGCTGAGCATCTCCTTGCTCTACAGGGGCAGACCTACGACGCTGGTGTTCGTGCACTTTCCCTGCGCGCCGGGTGTGACGATGACAAGGTTCTGAAAGAGATAGAAAGCTACTGCGTGGTGCGCTGCTGGCCCCAGCGAGGGACGTTGCACTTCATGCCGGCTGCCGACGTCCGCTGGATGTCCTGTCTCCTCTATCCACGCATCGCCGCAAGCCAGAAGTCTCGGCGCCCCAGTCTAGGGCTCAGCGAAGAGATGTTTGAAGCGTGCTCAGAGGCCCTCCACAGCGCAGCCACCACACCATTAACCCGCGCGCAGGTCTATGAGCTTTTCGCCGAGACGGGCGTGGATCCCACAGAAGGTCGCGGCTCCCACTTACTGCGTGCCTTCGGCGGGGCAGGTGACCTCGTCCAAGGCCCCAAGGACGGCAACCAGGAAACCTTTCTTCACGTTGATGCACTTCCCGTTGCCCAACACGAGCCCGCGCATCCCCTTCACGAACTTGGTCAACGGTATATCTCAGGTCATGGTCCGGTCTCGGTAGAAGACCTCCAAGCGTGGTCAAAGCTCAGCAAGACTCAAGCCACCACAGCTTTGAAGTCGGCAGACGCTCGACGCACTCGCCACGATGGCCAAGACTTTTGGATGGCCACTTGGCAGGAAGATGTTTCTGCGGAGGACATCCGTACTGCCCTAGAACTACGACTCGAGCTGCCTGCGTTCGACGAATACTTGCTGGGCTACGCCAACAAGGACTGGATTGTCCCCGATGAGATCCGCGTCAATGTCCTCACCAAGAACGGTCTGAGTTGGCCGTGGGTAATGGAAGGCGGACGCGGCGTGGCCAGCCTGCGCTAGCTGCAAGCATTACGGCATGCGCAGAATCCGGCGATGAACCGTTCCTGCAGGCTCGACGTGGATAAAGACCTCGGCGCCAGGGAAAAGCTCGTCGATGGCGTCTTCGATGCGGTCGGCGATGGTGTGCGAGTGCAGCACCGTCCACTGGCCGGGAACATCCATCGTGAGATACACCAAGCGGTTGCGGCCCGAAGCAACGGTGCGCCGCGAAGTAAATTCCACGTCATGGTGCTCCTCCAGCTCGTTGAGGAGGGCGTCGAGCTGCGCGTGTTCTTTCTTGGGCAAGGACTCCGACAACAGAGAGCTCAACGATTCTTTGAGCAACTTGTAGCCAGTCCACAAAATATTGAGGCCCACGGCAAAGGCGATGATCGGGTCCAGCCACAGCCAGTCTGTCAACGCCACCGCTCCAATACCGACGATAACGCCGACGGACGTCCAGACGTCGGTAAGCAAGTGCTTTCCATCTGCTTGCAAGGTGGCTGAACGGTGTTGTTTTCCCGCGCGCACAAGCAGAAGGCCCACGCCCAGGTTCAGCAGGGAGGCCACGAGCGATAGTAAAAGTCCGAGCCCAGGCTGCTCCAGCGGCTGCGGCTCCAGAAGTCGGCGAATGGCCGTATAGATAATCATCGCCGCAGCGACGAAGATCATTGCACCCTCCACCAGCGCGGAAACATATTCGGCCTTGCCGTGGCCGAACTGGTGGTTTGCGTCTGCCGGCTTTGCCGCAATCTTAATAGCCACAAAACCTACAACGGCGGCGACGAGGTTCACACCAGATTCGAGGGCGTCGGAAAGAAAGCCCACCGATCCCGTCACCGCAGCAGCGACAATCTTGAGCACGATCGTGGCCACTGCAGTAGCGATGGAGAGCTTCATAAAGCGTTCGAGCAGTAACTGCTCGGTGGGAAGAGACATAATGTCGGCCTTCGAGAAGAGATTTTTACAGCCCCTTAGGGTACCAAAGCCAGATGTGCACGCACTGTTCACTGAATGTTTACCGCCTGCGGTCGCGAAGTACATAACCCGCCGTTAGTTTGTACTTTATGTCCACAGACATAACTCGCCCAGTCCTTCTCTTCGATTTTGACGGGACCGTCAGCCTTGGCCACGGTCCCGTGCTGGCCTATGCGCACCTTATTGCAGAGAAAGCCGGGCACCCATCCATTGCTCAAGACGCCGAAGCGCTGTTGAACTCCGATAACGTCGGCTCAGCACGCGACGGTTACCACCTCGTCCGTACTCTCGCCGCTGAACTCGACGTGCCGGAAGAGACCTGCCAGGAGGCATATATGGCTTCCCGGGAGAACCTCGCCGACACCGGTATCACCGCCCCTGAGGGGCTTGCTAACTTCCTTGCCTCCTACCCCGGCCGCGCCATTCTGGCGACTAACTCTCCAGAGATTGGACTCAGCGCTGCCCTTCACACACTGGGCCTCGACAGGTCCTTCGACACCGTCTACACCAGAGTGGGCAAACCCGAAGGCCTTACCCGAATCCTCGACACCGATCTCGCCGACACGGATCCGACTCACCTCATCTCCTTCGGCGATATTTGGGAGTTCGACCTCGCACCCGTGGCCGCCGTAGGCGGACGCACCGTGCTCGTTGACTCCCCCTTCGCAACCTCCCCTGAGGCTGACCCGACGTGGCGCGTCACCCGCGTCACCGACATCTTTCCCGAACTGACCTCCGCTCTTTAACCCACACGCACAGAAAGACATTCATTATGCGCCGTTTCACCGCTCTTGCCGCCACCGCACTTACGTTGTCCCTCTCCCTCACCGCCTGCTCTTCCGACTCCGATAACGGTTCCGATTCTGCCAAGGGCTCCGATGAGAAGCTCACCCTCGCGCTCATCCCAAACGAGAAGGTCAATGACCTGGTGACCACCGCGAAGCCGCTGACCGATTACCTCTCTGAGGAGCTCGGCGTGGAGGTCGAGGGTGTCGTGACCAAGGATTACCAGGCCGCCGTCGAGGCCATCGGCTCCGGCCAAGCAGACATCGCCATCGCCTCCGCTGCACAGCTGGCCTCCGCTGAAGACATGTACGACGCCCACGCTGTGCTGCAGGACGAGCGCTTCGGTGCAGATTCCTACGCCGGCCAGTTCGTCACCAACAACCCGGACAAGTACTGCGAAGATGAGCCAGTCAAGTCCACCTACGCTGCCAGCGGCGCCGAGTACCTCTACTGCAACGGCACCGCCACCGCAGACGAGAACAAGGGCCAGGGGCCGAAGGGCCTCGAGGCACTGAAGAAGATCGATGGTGAGACCACCGTCGCTATGCTCGGTGCCACCTCCCCGGCCGGCTACCAGCTGCCCGTCATGGCGATGGAGTCCCAGGGTATCGACGTCGATAGCCTCAAGAAGGTCCCGGTAACCTCCAACGATGCTTCCATCATGGCTGTCTACAACGGCGACGCTGAGGTGGGCTTTAGCTTCTGGGACGCACGCTCCACCATCGACTCGTCCGAGGCCCCTGACTTGGCTGAGAAGCTCGTCGTCTTCGGATACACCGACATGTACCCCAACGGCGGCGTCGTCATTTCGGACGATGTCCCAGAAGAGCGCCGCAAGGAAATCACCGACCTCATGGATGGTTTCTCTGAGGTCGACCCAGACACGATGTCCGCCATCTTCGATATCACCGACTGGGTTCCGGCTAAGAAGGAGTCCATCGACATGGCGCGCAAGGTCAACGAGCGCTTCGCGCAGTAGGTTCACGCTCCTCCACTGCCCATTTCCCACTCAGAAAGGTTCCCCATGACGGAGGAGAAGGCGTGGGGCATTCGGTTCGAGAATGTCTCGGTGCGCTACCCCAACGGAACGCTGGCGCTTGACGACGTCTCCGTGGACATCGCCCCCGGTGAATTCGTCGCCATCGTCGGTCTCTCGGGTTCCGGTAAGTCCACGTTCATCCGCAGCATAAACGGGCTCGTTAAGCCGACGTCAGGAAGAATCTTCGTTGGCCCCCACGAGATCTCCGCCGCGAAAGGCTCCCAGCTGCGTAAGCTCCGTGGCCGCATCGGCATGATTTTCCAGGAGTTCAACCTGGCGGATCGCGCGAGTGTGTTCGCCAACGTGCTCGTTGGCCGCTTCTCCCACAACCCTGGCTGGCGCACGTTGCTGGGCATCTCCACGTCGGAGGACAAAGCGGTTATCGCCGAGGCGTTGGAATCCGTGGGCATCCTCGACAAAGCGTGGAACAAGGCCGGCGCCTTGTCTGGTGGCCAAAAGCAGCGCGTGGCCATTGCCCGCGCCCTCTCCCAGAAGCCGGCCATTATGTTGGCCGATGAACCCGTGGCGTCCCTCGACCCGCCTACCGCGCACTCCGTCATGAAGGATCTACGCCGCATCAATACCGAGCGTGACCTCACCACATTGGTGAACCTGCACCTTGTGGACTTGGCCCAGGACTACGCGACCCGCATCATCGGCATTCGCCACGGCAAGATCGTCTTCGATGGCCCCGCCCAGGGGTCCACCGTGGAGGATTTCGAGGCCATTTATGGCCGCCGGATCCGCGAGGAAGACCAGCTGGGGAGCCAAGGGAGCGCAGTATGACAGCCGTGCTTCCTCCTCGTCAGCGCAACTGGCCCGGCATTCTCGGCGGGATCGCCGCGTTCATCGCGCTGACCATCGCCACGTGCATCCCCGCCTGGGGCGGAATTGACATCAACCTAGGCCACATCGCACGCAACTGGCGCAACGGTGCCGACAGGCTCGCGCAGATGTTCACCCCGGATTGGTCGATCCTTCCGCGCACGTGGGAGCCTCTGCTCGAAACCCTAGCCATGGCCGTGGTGGGTGCCGCCATCTCCGCGGTGATTGCCCTTCCGCTGTCGTTGTGGGCCGCGCGCCCGACGAATCCGTCGACGCCGTGGCGCACACTCGTGCGCGGTATCGTCAACGTTATCCGCGCGGTGCCCGATCTCGTGTACGCCACCATTCTCGTCGCCATGCTCGGCGTGGGTGCCCTCCCGGGCATTATTACGCTGGTGCTTTTCGACGTCGGCATCGTGGTCAAACTCGTCTCCGAAGCCATCGACTCCGCTGATGACTCCTACATGGAGGCCGGCCGCGCCGCTGGTGGTACGCAGAATCAGATCAATCGCGTGACTGCTCTCCCACAAACCTGGCCCGCCTTTGCCAGCCAGGTCATTTACTCTCTCGAACTCAACGTCCGTATCTCCGCGGTATTGGGACTCGTGGGCGCGGGTGGCATTGGCTTGCTCATCGATGAGGTCCGCGGCTTCTACCGCTACGATGCGCTTTCCGCCATCGTGCTGGAGCTGCTCGTCGTCGTCATCGCCCTCGAGGTCGTATCCGTCAACCTGCGAAAGAGGTTGCGATGAGCACTGCACTTCCAGCAACTGCACCATCCGCGCTGCCTTCACGTTCCCGCAGCTGGGGTGTCGGGGCTGCGTGGGCCGGAATTTTGGTCATCCTTGCGCTGTCTTTCGGCTATATCGATGTCAACTTGTCCGCGCTCAAAGAGCTCCCCGCCAACATCTGGCACTACCTCGTGCTCATGTTCTCTAACCCGGACTGGTCTAAGCTTGGTGAAGCACTCCTCCAGACGTGGCGCTCCGTGGCCATGGCGTGGATCGGCGCGCTTCTTGGCGTAGTGCTTTCTACGATCCTCGGCATCCTCGCCGCGAACACTGTCTCCCCGGGCTGGGTATGCCTGCCGCTGCGCGCACTCTTCGCCATCATCCGCGCGGTCCCGGAGATCATCATCGCCATCATCATCCTGACAGTCACTGGACTCACTCCTTTTACTGGTGCGCTCGCCTTGGCGATCGGCGGCATTGGTACACATGCCAAGTGGACCTATGAGGCCATCGAAACCGCGCCGACCGGCCCGGCTGAGGCCGTCAATGCCTCTGGCGGCACCCTCGCAGAAATGGTGCGTTGGGGAACGTGGCCAATCGTCCAGCCTGAATTAGCATCCCTGGCGCTCTATCGCTTTGAGATCAACGTACGTACGTCCGCCGTCCTCGGCCTCATTGGAGTGGGTGGTATCGGCGACATGCTCACCGGCTATACGCAGTACCGACAGTGGGACGTCGTGGGCGTGCTGCTTATAGTCGTCATTGTCATCACCATGTCCATCGACGCCATCTCCGGTGCCATTCGCCGCCGGATCGTGGCGGCCAAATACACCTAAACCAAATCCCCAGACCCTATGACTGATACTGCCCCGCCTTCCGCACACATCACTACGCGCATGCCTAGCTTGCAGCCCATCGAGCAGCGCGTGGCCCAAGCCATTTTGGAGGACATGGACTTTGTCCTCCACGCCACGGCGGATCAGCTCGCGGCTAGAGTCGGTACCTCCCGCACTTCAGTCATCCGCACAGCGAAAGCACTGGGCTACGACGGCTATCAGCACCTGCGTGTGGCTCTCACCCAGGAGATCGCTCAGCGGCCACAGCCGCTTCCCGACGCCGACTCCACCCACGTCGGCCGCATGTCCGCCGAAATCGCCTCTTTTAGCAATTATCTTCGGGGGCTGACTGCACTCCTCGATGAGCAAGAGCTGGCGTCCACGGTGGCAGCACTATCGAGCGCCAAGCGCGTCCTCGTCGTGGGTAACGGACTGTCGGCGCCTCTCGCGCAGACCACGGCGCTGCGGCTGAGCAGCATTGGGCGCCCAGCGGAGTTTGTGGGCGAGGCCATGGGCCAGCACATTGCGGCAACGCAACTCGATTCCGAGTGCGTGTGTCTTGTTATCTCCGGCTCTGGGGCTACCACGCTCACGCTCAACGCCGCCACCGCGGCTGAAAAGACGGGAGCGACCATCATCGCGCTAACCTCGTTTACCTCTTCGCCGCTGGCGGTGCTTTCCGCCTACACACTGGTTATTCCCTCCCCCGATGGAACCTTTCGTGCGGAACTCGCGGATGCCTCACGTGTCGCCTTTCTTCTTATCCTCGAGGCGCTCGTCACGCTCGTGGATTCACACCTCGAGAATGTCGAAGCTCGGCGCACCGTTCTCTCGGTACTGCAATCCGCGATGGAAGGCTAGCTAACCACCAATCTTGAAGTCGCAGACGTCGCCATCCTGCATGATGTATTCCTTGCCCTCTTGGCGGACCTTGCCGGCATTGCGGGCCTCAGTCATAGAGCCAGCGGCATCAAGGTCATCGAAGGACACGATTTCAGCCTTGATGAACTTCTTCTCAAAGTCGGTGTGGATGACGCCAGCTGCTTGAGGTGCGGCAGAACCCTGCTTGATGGTCCATGCGCGGGCTTCCTTCGGGCCGGCAGTCAGGTAGGTCTGCAAGCCGAGGGTCGCGAAACCGGCCTTGGCTAACGTCGCCAAGCCAGGCTCCTCTTGGCCTACAGACTCCAGCAGCTCCATCGCCTCTGCCTCGTCGAGCTCAAGAAGCTCGGTCTCCGTCTGGGCATCAAGGAAGACGCACTCCGCAGGGGCGACGAGCTGGCGCAGCTCCTCCTTTTTGGCGTCATCGGTGAGCACGGCCTCATCCGAGTTGAAGACATAGAGGAAAGGCTTCGCGGTCATGAGGTGCAGCTCGCGCAGCAGAGCTAGGTCAATCTCATTGCTCTTGGAAGCAGCGAAGAGGGTACGGTCATCCTCCAGGATGGCCTGCGCCTTCTTGGTCTCCTCGACAGTCTCCGTCAGTTCCTTATTCTTCTTGGCCTCCTTCTCCAGACGCGGCAAGGCCTTCTCAATGGTCTGGAGGTCCGCCAGGATGAGCTCGGTATTGATGACAGAAATGTCACGCGCCGGGTTAACTTCACCATCAACGTGGATCACGTTTTCATCGGCGAAGGCACGTACGACCTGGCAAATGGCATCTGCCTCACGGATGTTGGCCAAGAAGGCATTACCCATACCTTCACCCTTGGACGCGCCTTCGACGATGCCGGCGATATCCACGAAAGACACGGTGGCCGGAAGGATACGCTCGGAGCTAAAGATCTCCGCGAGGCGGTTCAGGCGGGAATCAGGAAGCTCAACGAGGCCAACATTCGGCTCGATGGTGGCGAACGGGTAGTTCGCAGCCAGAATGTCAGAACGGGTCAGGGCATTAAACAACGTGGACTTGCCCACGTTGGGCAGGCCGACGATTCCTAGTGTAAGACTCACGGGGCCAATCCTAACGCACCCCGGATCTTTTAAGGCAAGATGGTGGGGTGAGTTCCGATCAGTCAACCCCTCAGCACTCCTCCCCCGAGCTCGCCGCTGCGGAGGCAGCGCTCGGCGGGCGCTTCGACGACTCTGTCGACGCCGCCACGCTGGACGACGTCTCCCCACATCCCCCAGGCAACCAAGTGGACCGCTCAGTGGTGGTCGGTGAGGTCATCAAGTCTGCCTCACTGTGGGCGCTGCGACTGTTTATCATCGGGCTTTTCCTTTATGCCTCCTTCCGGATGCTGGGTAATTTTTGGCGCGGCATCTTGCCCGTGCTCATCGCGCTGATCATTTGTACCGTGCTGGCTCCCGTGGCGAGCGCTCTTCGGCGAAAAGGTTTGCCCTCAGCACTGGCGGCAGCGATCACGATTTTGGTGTCTTTTACTGCCGTTGGTTCACTTTTTGTGTTCATCGCGCCCGACTTCGCACGGCAATCCCAGACGCTGTACCTGCAGACGGTCGAAGGTATTCAACGCCTGCAGCTGTGGGCCCAGGGTCCGCCGCTCAACCTTGACCCGGATGAAATCGGTGTCTATATCGACGAAGTCGCCTTATGGCTGCAGCGCCAAGCCGGTTCCATCGCGGGTTCCGTGTTCACCGGTATCGGTACGGCAACGTCCATCGTGGTGACGTTGTTCATCATCGTGGTGCTTACCTTCTTCTTCCTCAAGGATGGCCACAACTTCCTCCCCTGGTTGCGTGATGCTACCGGCCGCCGTACTGGCTGGCACCTCACTGAATTGCTCACCCGTGTCTGGACAACGCTTGGCGGTTTCGTGCGCGCGCAGGCGGTGGTCTCCGCCGTTGATGCTGTCTTTATCGGTCTCGGGCTTGCGCTCATCGGTGTTCCTTTGGCCATGGCCCTAGCGATCATCACGTTTATTGCAGGGTTTATCCCGTTTGTCGGCGCGATTGTGGCCGGTGCGCTCTCCGTGACCATCGCGCTGGTGTCTTTGGGATTCACCAAGGCGCTTCTCGTGCTCGGCCTTGTCCTGTTGGTCCAGCAGCTCGAAGGAAATGTCCTCTCCCCGTGGTTACAGTCCAAGGCCATGAACCTGCACCCGGTTATCGTGCTCATTTCGGTCACCGTGGGTTCTGCTCTCTTCGGCCTCGTCGGAGGCTTCCTCGCTGTTCCGGCCGCGGCTACCATCGCGGTGGTCTACCGTTACTTCCAGGACATGATGATGCTCCAATCCGGCGAGCGCACTGCAGGAGACCTACAGTTCTCCACGGTGGCTGGATTCCTTATCGGGCGCTATACCCAAGAGCAAGGTGACCGCAAACGGGAGAAATGGCTGTCCATCCCTGACCATGTTGCGCCCGAGGGTGCTGCGGATGATGTAGCGACCGACGGCACCAGCCCGCTGGACCGCAAGGTCGATGTCGACGCGGACCTCAGCGATAGAGAAAGTGGCGCCCGCGCTGGAATCAAACGCGCTATTGGGGCGCTCGAACAGATGTTGCAGTCGAAGGATAAAGACTAGCGGTCCATGTCCGCGGCGCATGCCATGATGTCAGGCATGACGTCCACTCTTCCCGTGCTGCTCCTTTTCCTTGGCCTCATCATTGGTGCTGTTCTGGGCTGGCTGGCCCGCGCCTACTCCACGCAGTCCTCCCAGCCCTCTGAAGAGCACCGCGCCCTGCAGGAATCACAGCGCCGCCAAGCGGAACTCGCACCGCTGGAGAAGGCCATGGACCGACTCGGGCTGCAGCTCCAAGAGATTGAAGAAGACCGTGCCAGCTCGTTTGCAGCACTCAGCAGCCAGGTCCAGGCAGTTACTCGCACCTCTACGCGCTTGTCGGACCGCACCGACAAACTCGTTGGCGCGTTGCGCTCGCCGAATGTTCGCGGACGTTGGGGAGAGATGCAGCTGGAGCGCGTCGTCGAGCTCGGCGGCATGCGCAAACACGTGGACTTTGATTCCCAGGTCACCGCCTATATCAACGGCGCAGCTGTGCGCCCCGACCTGGTTATTCACCTGGCCGGCGGTCGGAGCATCGTCGTCGATGCCAAAGTTCCGCTCAGTGCCTACCTCGACGCCATAGAAAGCGAAGACCCTGAGGATCGCGCTGGCTTCCTTCGGCGCCATGCCCACCTCATGCGCGCGCACGTCCAGGCACTGTCGGGCAAAGACTACATTGAGGCCTTTTCTCCTCATCCGCAGTTCGTCGTCCTTTTCGTCCCCGCGGACGCGTTCGTGGATGCGGCGTTGGCAGTTGATACCGAATTGCTCGAGTTCGCCTTCGAGCACAACATCGTCATCGCTACGCCGAGCACGCTTTTTGCGCTGTTGCGTACCGTGGCGGTGAGCTGGCAGCACGAAGAGATCTCCGACAAAGCTCGAGAGGTCCAACGTTTGGGGCGCGAGCTGTATACACGGCTCAATACGCTCAACGAACACTATGACAAGGTGGGACGTGGCCTGGAACGCGCCGTCGAAGCCTATAACGCTAGTCTGGCCAGCCTGGATTCCCGCGTCGGTGTCACCGCCCGCCGGCTCAAGGAGATGGACATCCCCGCCCGCGTAGATCGCCAGCCCCGAGAACCGCGCAGCGTCGAGTCATGGCCGCGGCGCGCCCACAATGACTAACGTTTCAGGCGCCGATCCCGGTAAACTCTCTCGTCGTGTCAGTTGCCAAAAATCGTCGCCGCCCACCCCGCCGCGGGATGCCCACCGTTCGAGCGCTTTTTGTAGCGCTCGTCGTGGTCCTCGTGGCCATGGCAGTCTCCGGCGTGCTGGGCCGCGTCGGCCTGCCCTTTGCGCTGATTTTTGGCCTTGGTTCGCTCGCCGTCACATGGCTCGTGGAGACCCGCGGCTTGTACATGACGGTCATCAGCTTGCCGTTGCTTTATGCGGTCGGCACCGTCGGTGCTGGTTTCATCACCTCCACCACCGCTTTGCCGGAAGGTGCATCGCCGTTTTCTAAGACGGCGCTACTGACCTCTGCGTTCCCCCTGGTCCAGCACTTTCCCGTCCTCATCGTGACGGTGCTGGCGTGTGCGCTTCTCGCAGTGTTGCGTGCATGGCGCAGCAACAACCACGCTAAGAGCCGCGAAGCTGAGGCCCTACAGAAGCGCCGCGCGGACATTGCCGCGGACCAGCGCAACCGCTCTGAGCGCCTCTCCGTGGCAGAGCTAGTGGCACGTGAGAACACCCGCGTTCGTGAACGTAACCGCGAGGAACGCCGGCGCCGCCAAGCAGAGGAGCGCGAAAAGCGCCGCCAAGCCTCCCCGACACGGATGAGCGCGAGGACTTCCTCCGCGCTGCGGCCGAATCCGCGGAGAAAGCGCGCCGCACACAGAGGCGCCCTCAGCAGAAACTCGACGAGAACCTGTACGAAGACTAACGCAGAGAATTAGCGCCCAGTACGCGCCGGACGAAGATCGCGAGGCAGGGAGAAGGTAATGGTCTCCGTCGAGGTCGTTACCTGCTCTACATCGCTGTAACCACGCTGATCAAGGAACTCGAGAACCTCACGCACGAGCAGCTCCGGAACAGAGGCACCACACGTCACGCCCACGGTGTTGACGCCGTCGAGCCATGCCTCCTCAATTTCGGAGGCGAAGTCCACGAGGTAGGACGCCGTCGAGCCGGCTTCCAGCGCTACCTCAACGAGGCGCTTGGAGTTCGACGAGTTCTGGGAGCCCACGACGATCATCAGGTCGCACTTCGGGGCAATCGCCTTAACCGACTCCTGGCGGTTCTGGGTGGCGTAGCAAATATCGTCTGACGGCGGGTTCTCCAAGTGCGGGAAACGCTCGCGCAGCTTATTGACAATCTCGATGGTCTCATCCACCGACAAAGTGGTCTGGGAAAGCCAGATCAGCTTCTCGTTCTGGAGGAAGTCTGGCAGCTTATCGACGCCCTCGATGCCATCCACCAAGTGCGTTACGTCCGGCGCCTCACCAGCGGTGCCTTCCACCTCTTCATGCCCCTCGTGGCCCACGAGGAGAATGTGGTAGCCGTCGCGCTCGAAGCGCTGCGCTTCCTTGTGGACCTTGGTCACCAGTGGGCACGTGGCGTCCAACGTCAGCTGCTTGCGCTCTTGTGCTTCTTTACGCACGCTCGGGGCAATGCCGTGGGCAGAGAAGACCAGGTGCGCGCCTTCAGGAGCCTCGGAGGCTTCCTCGACGAAGATGACGCCACGCTTGGCTAGCGATTCCACGACAAAGCGGTTGTGCACGATCTGCTTGCGCACGTAAATCGGCGCGCCGTACTTCTCCAGCGCCTTTTCCACAGTCTCAACTGCACGGTCGACACCGGCACAGTAGCCGCGTGGAGCCGCCAGGAGCACCTTCTTGGCAGTTTCAGTCATGGCACCAAGAGTATCGAAAAACCGCCGCATACTGTAGTTCCCTCCCCAGCATCGCTGCCCGCTGGCAGTGAATGTCCGAGGCACCTCCTAGACTGTACGCAGAACACAGCACGAAGGAAGGACTACGCGTGAACCAACCGGCTAATTCCGCGGAGGCACCGTGGCCCGTTGGCAAGGTCAATGACCAAGTTAAAGGCTGGATTGAGCGTCTTGGCTTTCTATGGGTCGAGGGCCAGATTACCCAGCTCAACATGAAACCGACATGGAAGCTGTCCTACATCACGCTGCGTGATGTGGAGCAGGAGAAGTCCGTACAGCTCACGTGCAATACCTCGCTCATCCGCAACGCTCCTTCACCGCTCAAGGATGGTGACCGCGTTGTGGTCTACGGCAAACCGGCCTTTTATGCAGGTCGCGGCAGCTTCTCACTGTGGGTCACCGACATTCGCCACGTGGGCATCGGCGATCTTCTCGCCCGCGTGGAGATGCTGCGTCAGCGCCTCCGCCAGGAAGGTTTGTGCGATCCTTCTCGCAAGCTGCCTCTGCCCTACTTACCGAAAAAGATCGGCCTTATTACCGGGCGTGGTTCTCATGCCGAGCGTGATGTTATCTCCGTGGCGCAGGACCGCTGGCCGGCCGTACAGTTCGAGGTCATCAACACCGCAGTGCAAGGCGCTACCGCCGTGACACAGGTCGTGGATGCGCTGCGGACTCTCGACGCCAACCCGGAGGTTGATGTCATCATCATTGCCCGCGGCGGCGGCTCAGTCGAAGACCTCCTCCCCTTTTCTGAAGAAGCCCTCCAGCGTGCAGTCGCTGAGGCCCACACCCCGGTGGTGTCAGCTATCGGTCACGAGCCGGACCACCCCGTGCTTGATGACGTCGCCGATCTCCGCGCTGCTACCCCGACCGATGCTGCAAAGCGCGTCGTCCCTTCCGCAGCCGAGGAATACGCGCTCATTAATGAAGCCCGCTCCCGGATGGCGGCAGCACTCCGCGGATGGGTCGAGCGCGAGCGCCGAGGACTGGAGAATATCCGCTCGCGTCCGGTTCTGGCAGACCCTATGGTCCCGATTAACGCCCGTCGCGACGAGCTGGAGCATCACGTGTCGCTCATCCGACGCGTCATCACGCACCACTTAGATCGGGAAAGCAACCAGGTAGCGTCGCTGCGCGCTCGGGTTTCTGCTTTAGGCCCCTCGGCCACACTCGAGCGCGGCTATGCCATCGTGCAGGTCGTCCCGCGCGACGGGAGTGGGCCCGATGTGGTCACGAGTTATAAGCAATCACCTCCGGGCTCGCAGTTACGCATCCGCGTGGGCGATGGCTCCATCACCGCCGCGGCGATGGCTTCTCAGCCGGCAGACTGAGCTCCCTACACTGAACACAGACGAAATACGCACACACGACGCACACGAAACAGATAGGAACCACCATGACTGACACCATTGGCACCGGACAACCCGGCCAGGACGCATTCCCTCCCGTTGCGGAACTGAGCTACGAGCAAGCTCGTGATGAGCTTATTGAAACCGTGAAGATTCTAGAGCTGGGCCAGATGGGCCTCGATGAGTCCCTGAAGTACTGGGAACGTGGTGAGGCTCTAGCCAAAGCCTGCGAGGCACACCTAGATGGCGCCTCCAAGCGCGTAGAGGAAGCACTACGTAAGAACGACGACCAAGAAGACGTACAAGTAGAGGAAGCGTAAATGAAGATTTACGGATACCCGGGTGAACGTGTCGATTTCGTCTCCAAGTCTGGTGGAGCAGGTTCCTTGATGTTCGGTGACCCCCGCCACCTCGCCGAGGAATTTTTCGGCACCCCGCATACCGCCCACGGCGAGGAGATCAGCTACTTTTCGGGCTCGATTGTTCTGCGCTTTGCCCAGGACAAGCTCACTGAGATTACTCTCTTCCCCGGCAAGTCACAGCACGAAAAGGTCGATGTCTACCTAGGCAAGACGCAGCTGAGTGGTCTCGACCAAGAAACTCTTAACCAGACCGTCGGCGACAGTGTCGACGTGGACTGGAACGGCACGCTCCAGCGCGTTAGTTTCCGCTGATGACGCTGCCGTCTTCGGCAATCTTGAGCGGCTCCGCCTTAGCGAAGGCGGTCAAGGCTGTTTCATAATCTGCGTCCGAGGCTGAGCCTGTCAGTACTAGGCGGGCATCGCCCAAATCGGTAATCCAGAGGGGGCGAACGTCCTTATCATCGCTGCTCAGGATTTCGACGTCGTGGCCTGCTACCTCTCGGTGCTCGGAGTGGGCACGGTAGTGGGAGTCGTAGGCCGAGGGGACGTCGCCAAGCGCCAGCTGTGTCTGCGCCGACTCGACGTAGCCTTCATGTGGGGTCAGCCAGCTCACCACGGAGCCAGTCTCAGCGCCCATCTGCTTGCGGCGCGCTGCATTGGGCTGCCACCCTTCCGGCAACGCTGGTTCACGGATAACGGCTCCATGTCCGCGTGCTTCCATCTCCAGGAAGGTCGCGGCGTCAACATCCTGCACCGGCCCCGCTTTTTCCGGGTTAATCGAACACAGACCCGTAGCGCCCACCGCGACGAACATCATGATGAGAATGACGCCGACACTCAAGGTGATGTCACGCGCACCCTCGAAAATCTTTGGTTTCTCTTCAGCAGCCACCCGCCTAGTATCGCACGCCGCCTCCCGCGAACGCGACACCGGCTGTCTACCTGCGGTTACGACCCCAATCACCCCCAATCCCACATCTGGGGGAGGCATTCGGGCTTGGATTCACCACAAAAGTGGAAGAATAGAAAACGTATGCCGGGTATTTCCCCCACCCCGAGCTGAGCCACCTGAAAAGAAAGGGACCAATCACACATGTCCGATAACACGTCTTATATCCCCGACCGCAACCTAGCCATGGAGCTGGTGCGCGTCACCGAGGCTGCTGCGTTGGCTTCAGGTCGCTGGGTTGGCCGTGGACAGAAGAATGAAGGCGATGGCGCGGCGGTGGATGCCATGCGCAAGCTCATCAACTCCGTTGAAATGAACGGTGTCGTTGTCATTGGTGAGGGCGAAAAGGACGAAGCCCCGATGCTCTTCAACGGCGAACAGGTCGGCACCGGCACGGGCGCTGAAATGGACATCGCCGTGGACCCAGTAGACGGCACCCGTCTCATGGCTGAGGGCCGCCCGAACGCCATCTCGGTCATCGCCGCTGCTGAGCGCGGCACCATGTATGACCCGTCCGCTGTCTTCTACATGCAGAAGATTGCGGTGGGCCCGGATGCCGTCGGTTCCATTGACATCAACGAGTCCGTTGCCTGGAACGTGAAGTCCGTAGCTAAGGCTAAGGGCATTAAAGCTTCTGACCTGACTGTTGTGGTGCTCGACCGCCCGCGTCACGAACAGCTCATCAAGGAGATCCGCGAGGCCGGCGCGAAGGTCCGTCTCATCATGGATGGTGACGTGGCTGGTGCCATCGCTACCTGCCAGGACAGCAACTCTATTGACCTCATGATGGGCATTGGCGGAACCCCGGAAGGCATCATCACCGCCTGCGCCATGAAGTGCATGGGTGGCGAAATCCAGGGCAAGCTGTGGCCGAAGGATGAAGAGGAAGCAGAAAAGGCTCGCCAGGCTGGCCACGACCTCGACCGCGTGCTCACCACCAATGACCTCGTCTCCTCTGAGAACTGCTACTTCGCCGCTACTGGTGTCACCAACGGCGACATGCTGCGTGGTGTGTCCTACCGCAAGAATGGAGCGACTACCCGCTCCCTCGTCATGCGTTCCAAGTCCGGAACCATCCGCTACGTGGACTCCATCCATAAGCTGGCCAAGCTCCAGGAATACTCCGTTGTGGACTACACCAATCCACACGATGAGGAAAGCTAGTCCACTGACCTCATAACAGTGCTACGGTAGCGGTCAATGCCGTGCCACGGCACACACTAAATCCCCAACTCATTTCACTTCACAAGAAAAGGTGACTTCATGACTGAATACCGCATTGAGCACGACACCATGGGCGAGGTCAAGGTTCCGGTTGACGCTCTGTGGCGCGCCCAGACCCAGCGTGCAGTGGAGAATTTCCCAATCTCTGGCCGCGGCCTTGAGTCCGCTCAGATTCGCGCGCTTGGTCTCCTCAAGGCCGCGTGTGCTCAGGTGAACAAGGATTCCGGCAAGCTGGACGCCGAGAAGGCAGACGCCATCATCGCTGCTGCTACTGAAATTGCTGAGGGCAAGCACGATGAGGCTTTCCCCATCGACGTCTTCCAGACCGGTTCCGGCACCTCCTCCAACATGAACACCAACGAGGTCATCGCCTCCATCGCCCACAACAACGGCGTGGAGATTCACCCGAATGACCACGTGAATATGGGCCAGTCCTCTAATGACACCTTCCCCACTGCCACCCACGTGGCTGCTACTGAAGCTGCTGTCAATGACCTCATCCCAGGCCTCAAGGTCCTGCACGAGTCCCTCGTGGCAAAGGCTAAGGAGTTCGCCGACGTGGTGAAGTCTGGCCGTACTCACCTCATGGACGCCACCCCGGTTACCTTGGGCCAGGAGTTCGGCGGTTACGCACGCCAAATCGAGCTCGGCATCGAGCGCGTCGAAGCGACCCTGCCGCGTTTGGGCGAGCTGGCCATCGGTGGCACCGCTACCGGTACGGGCCTGAACACGTCCGCTGACTTCGGCGCCAAGGTCACCGAGGAGCTCGTGAAGCTCACCGGTGTAAAGGAGCTGTCTGAGGCCAAGAACCACTTCGAGGCTCAGGCCGCGCGCGATGCCCTCGTGGAGTTCTCCGGCGCAATGCGCACCGTGGCTATCTCCCTCAACAAGATTGCTAACGATATCCGCCTCATGGGTTCCGGCCCGCTGACCGGTCTGGCTGAGATTCACCTCAAGGATCTGCAGCCGGGTTCCTCCATCATGCCGGGCAAGGTCAACCCGGTTCTGTGTGAGGCTGCCACCATGGTGGTCAGCCAGGTAATCGGCAATGACGCAGCTGTAGCGTTCGGTGGCTCCAACGGTCAGTTCGAGCTCAACGTCTACATCCCGATGATGGCCCGCAACGTCCTCGAGTCTTCCCGTCTGCTGGCAAACGTCTCCCGCGTCTTCGCTGAGAAGTGCATCGACGGCATTGAGGCTAACGAGGAGCGCATGAAGAAGTTCGCGGAGTCTTCCACCTCCATCGTGACGCCGCTGAACTCCAAGATTGGCTACGAGAACGCCGCCAAGGCCGCCAAACACGCACTGCACGAGAAGATCACTGTTCGCGAGGCAGTCATCGACCTTGGCTTCGTTGACGGTGAGAACCTCACCGAGGAAGAGCTCGACGAGCGCCTCAACGTTCTTACCATGACCAACCGCGACCGCGACGACTTCTAAAAGTCCCGCCCGCTCACGGCCCTGCCGCCCTCCTTCGGGAGGGCGGTTTCGTCGTTTTCACCGTCTACCTCCACCACCTATGGTGACCTATACCATACCTTTAATACATTTTTTCAAAAATCACCAACATTGCACTTGGTGCAAACTTACACTGGGTGTAGTGTTGCACTCTGTGCAAGAAGAACTGTCATTACGCGAGCAGAAGCGCCTCAAGACGCGCCTGCAAATCGAAGACGCCGCCACTCGCTTAGTGGACGAGCGCGGGTTTGCCGACGTGACCGTTGAGGAAATCTGTGACGCAGCGGGAATTTCTCGGCGCACCTTTTTCAACTACTTCGACTCCAAGGATTCTGCCGTACTTGGCGCCCCCAGCCACGAGTTCACGGAGGAACAGAGGAGCGCGTTCCTTAACACCCCCACGGATAGCGTCTTCAGGCTGGCAGTGGACCTTGTCAAGGACCATCTCGTTGGCCAACACGTTGATGGCGTGATTACGGAACGTCGCCGCCGGATTTCTGGTGACGCTGACGCTGCGGCGGCGTCGCTCAGCCGCAAGCGAGCCAAGTCCAACGAGATCCTGGAGCTCATCACAGAGCGTCTCAAAAAGGATCCTGACCTGCAGCAGATGCCCTCCGTCACGGCTGAGACGGAGGCCATTCTCATTGCCTCCGCGATGAGGGAAGCCTTCTGGATAGCCACAGCATCGCCGGATTTCAGCTGCTCCATTCCCTTTGAGCAACGCTTCGAATCTGCGCTCACACTTATTAACGACTTTTCGAAAGGACTGACATGGTAGATACCGCGGCTCAGCCGGCCTCTCCGGCCGACAATAACAAGCCCGAGCACAACCTTGCCCTCGTTTTCTCTGCCCTAGTGCTCACCATGCTGATGAGCTCCCTGGGCCAGATGATTTTCGCCACTGCCCTTCCCACCATCGTGGGTGAACTTGGCGGCGTGGACCACATGAGCTGGGTCATCTCCGCTTTCTTGGTGATGATGACGATTGCCATGCCGATTTCCGGCAAGCTCGGTGACATGATGGGCCGCAAGTGGCTCTACATTGGTGGCATCGCCATCTTTGTCATCGGTTCCACACTCGGCGGCTTCGCCGACACCATGAATCTGCTCATTATTGGCCGCGCCGTGCAGGGCTTTGGCGCCGGTTTCATGATGATCTCCTCCCAATCCATCATTGCGGAGGTCACCACTTCCCGTGAGCGCGGCAAGTTCATGGGCATCATGGGTGGCGTCTTCGGTCTGTCCTCCGTCCTTGGACCGGTGTTGGGTGGTTGGTTCACGGACGGCCCTGGCTGGCGCTGGGGCATGTGGATGAACATCCCACTGGGTTTGCTCGCCATCACGGTCTGCACCTTGGTTCTCCACCTACGCGTCGGCGATGCGGACTTGCGCAAGTTTGATCTCCTCGGCGCTGTGTTCATCGCGATTACCACCGCGTCTCTCATCCTCATGACGACGTGGGGTGGTACTCAGTACGAGTGGTCCGATCCGATCATCATTGGGCTTGGCATTACCGTGGTCATCGGCTCCATCATCACCGTCTTTGTGGAGTCCAAGGCCAAGGAGCCGCTCATCCCGGTCCAGCTGTTCAAGAACCGCAACATGGTTCTTACCACCGCCGCTGGCATGGTCTTGGGCTTGGCTATGTTCGGTGTGCTGGGATATATGCCGACCTACCTGCAAATGGTCCACACTCTGACCCCGACTAAGGCGGGTCTCATGATGATCCCCATGATGGTCGGCATGATTGGTACCTCCACGGGCGTTGGCTTCATTATCGCCCGAACCGGCCACTACAAGCGCTACCCCATCATCGGCCTAGCCATCACCGCCGGTACGTTGTTCTGGATGTCTCAGCTGACTGCAGAAACCTCTCTGGTTCAGCTTGGCGCAGAGTTCCTCGTCTTCGGTATCGGCCTAGGCTTTGTCATGCAGGTTCTGGTCCTCATTGTTCAGAACTCCTTCCCCATCGCCCTCGTCGGAACTGCGACCGCGGCAAATAACTTCTTCCGCCAGATTGGTTCTGCCATCGGTGCTTCACTGGTGGGTTCCCTCTTCATCCACAACATGAAGGATGAATTGGCCGCTAACATGCCTGCCGCCATCAAGTCCATGGGTGCGGCCGGCAAGCCTTTCGCTGAGAAGTTCGCGAGCGCCGACGGTGGCTCCGCCAACCTCACCCCGTCGCTTGTTGCCCAGATGCCGGATCCGATTAAGGACGTCATTCTCAACGCCTACAACGACGGCCTGACCCCGGTCATCCTGCTCATGGTTCCGATGGCCATCATTGCACTCTTGCTCATTCTGCCGGTGCGCGAAGAGCACCTCAAGGAGACCATCTCCTAAACATCCCAGGGAGGTCTATCGCAGGATCCCCAACTGGCGCGCCACCTGTGCAGCCACTCCAATGAGCGCGAGCACGCCGGAGATAATCGCCACGATTGTCCCAGCGTTCATGCCGCCAGAACTCAAGTCTCCACCCAGGGACTGCTTGCGCACGGTCACCGTCTTGGTCACCTGGTTGTCCGACACCTGAGGCTGGCCATTGCGCAGCTCATACGTATTAAGCGTGATGGTTGCAGTACCCTCCGCCTTGGCCTCGTAGGTACCGTCTTCGTTGACCTCGAGGACCTCCGGATCGCTGGAGCTTGGCGACGCCGCCGGGATCCCCAAAAGCGCACCATTGTAACCTTCGATCCGGAGCCCCAATCCACCCGAGGCACCCGGTGCGATGCCTCCGGTGAAGAACAGTTCAGCATTGTCAATTTCGCTGGGGGGAACGGCAATCGGGAAAGCATACCGCCCCTTATCTAAGCGCGTTGACGTGCGGTTCCTTTCCACATCTTCGAAATCTTTGAAGGAAAACTCTCCGGCAGTAGCTGTGCCAACTTCAGCAACTGCAAAAAATCGATTCTTCGGGGAAATCATGTTGTCCAGGTGACCAGTTTCCCCGTGACCGCTGAGTTTGTTCGACCATTCCTCGGCCCAACCATCAATTGCCTGATCAGCGCCCTTGTAGTTAACATTTTCGGCGCTTTTGAAGGCATCGGTGACATTCCAGCAGTCGACCCCCGGCACACGATGGTGATCCAACTCGGGACCAAGGTTTTCCTCGGCTGCTCTCTGCAGCGCAGCGTGCTCGAGTCCGCGACTCCAGGAAATAGAGTTAACGTACTCTTCACGGGAATCAAGCCCCTCACGTTGCGCGAGGTCACGTAGCGGTACATTCCCAATGGAGAGATTCGCATCCCAGGCTCGAGCTCGGATGGCCCGAATCTGGCGCACCATTAGGTCGATCTCGGACTCCATGACGGGCTCAGCGAAGACATAACCAAGCACACCATCGGGATAATTAACGTCGAACTGAGCTACAGGAACCGAGCCTGCAGATGGAAAATCCGCAGCCGTTGCGACAGGTGCTGCAAAAGCACCGGTTGCGACGACTGCGGCGGTGGTAAGGGAAAGCACGGATGTGCGGAGAGACATGGTTCACCCACGGAAACTAGAGGAATAAATACATCCTCTAGTTTAGTGGCACCTATTTCCGCTTGTCCGCGATTTCTGCTTTCTTCTCCTCCGGCTTCGGCAGGAGCAACTCGTAGACATCGGTGTCACGCCACTGGCCCGCGAGGTCACCGTAGGTCATCTTTGCCATGTGAGAGTAGGTTCCCACCTTCACGAAGCCGCGAGACTTGTGGAGGCCAGCAGAACCTGCGTTCTCCGGGAAGATCCACGAGTGGATAGCCCACTTGTGGAGGTCACGGCACACCTCGATGAGTCGGTCCAACAAGGCGCCGCCGATGCCTCGTCCCTGGGCTTCCTCGCTCAAGTAGATGGAGTCCTCCACCACACCGTGGAACACGGTGCGGGTGGAGGCCTGTGCGGCGCAGACCCAGCCGAGCACCTTCGAGTCATCTTCTGCCTCAACGGCGACGAAGACCGAGGACATAATCTTGACGTTCTTAAACTCCTCGAAGGTCAACGAGCGGGTCTCATAGGTGGCGTGGCCAGTGTTGAGGCCCTGCTCGTAGATTTCACGCATCTGCGGGTAGTCCGCTGCAGTGAACGGGCGGATGCGGAAATCCTTCTTTTTGTCTTTCGCGTTTTCGCTCATGGCCACCATTATTACTGGGCGTACTACAATTCTGCCAAGCTACACGTAGCGATGATCGCCACCTGCGAACGCGCTAATTCTCACCTTCGAGCAGATCGGTGACGAGCTCCGCAATGGCAGAGCGCTCCGAACGCTGCAGAGTGACGTGCGCAAAGAGTTCGTGTCCCTTCAGCTTTTCGATGACTGCCTGCACACCATCGTGCCGGCCCACACGCAGGTTATCGCGCTGTGCGACGTCATGCGTCAACACAACGCGCGAACCACGGCCGAGTCGGGAAAGCACCGTAAGAAGAACGTTGCGCTCAAGGGACTGGGCCTCATCGACGATGACGAAAGAATCGTGAAGGCTTCGGCCACGGATGTGGGTCAGCGGAAGCACTTCCAGAAGCCCACGATCCTGAACCTCATCCATGACGTTTTCGGATACAAGGCCTTCGAGGGTGTCGTACACCGCCTGCGCCCACGGGTTCATCTTCTCGCTCTCAGAGCCCGGAAGGTAGCCCAGGGACTGGCCACCGACCGCATACATCGGACGGAAGACCACGATGCGGCGGTGCTCACCGCGCTCCAGCACAGCCTCAAGACCCGCGCACAACGCCAGAGCCGACTTACCGGTACCAGCACGGCCGCCGATGGACATGATGCCAACCGTGGGATCAAGCAGCAGATCGAGTGCCACTCGCTGCTCAGCGGAACGACCCTGCAGGCCGAACACGTTGGCATCGCCGCGCACGAGGCGCACGGCACCTTCAGCAGTCATGCGACCTAACGCAGATTGTGCTCCTGCTTGCAGCGTGACGCCGCAATGCACCGGAAGGTCCTCGATGCGGGTTCCGGCGGTGGTCACTGATCCGTCGATAAGCACCTCGCCCTCGCTGTACAACTCATCGATAACGTCTGCGGTGGTATGAACCGTAGCCATGCCGGTGTAGCCAGTCAGCACAACATCTTGGGCATGGTACTCATCTGCCTGCAGGCCCACAGCACCGGCCTTAACGCGCAGCGGGACATCCTTGGTGACGAGGACAGTATCCTTGCCCTCGTGCTGCAGATTAAGCGCGCAGGCGAGGATGCGGTGATCCCCCTCCGGGCCACGGAAGGCTGCAGGAAGTAGGGACTGGTCTTGGTGGTTGAGCTCCACGCGCAGCGTACCGCCTTCGGCGCTCACTGGAACCGGCTGGTCCAGTGCATCGTAGGTGGCGCGAAGGTCCTCCAAAAAGCGAAGAGCTTGGCGGGCGAACCAGCCAAGCTCCGGGTGATGACGTTTTCCTTCTAGCTCTGAAATAACGACGATGGGCAGAACCACATCGTGCTCGGCGAACTTGCGTAACGCCCAAGGATCGGAGAGGAGGACAGAGGTATCAATGACGTACGTCTTAGTGGCCACGGTGGCCTCATTCGACTGCTCAGTGAGGACGGAAGGATTGGTCATGGCGTCAGGGTTCTCCCTTGTGGTGCCGACCCAACTCATCGACCTGGGACGGCGTGGTGAAGCGGGTGTGATGTGAACTATCCGGAAGCCCTATGGAAAGCTCCGGACACTGCCCAAGCTAGAGGCCGAAGGTTGAAATTACATGGGTGCAAGATGAACAGTATTAAAACGACAATCCCCGGCGTCACACCATTCCCACGAGTCAACGTGGGGTGGCATGAGCGCCGGGGAAAAGGTTCTAAGGCGAAGCCTTAGCTACAAGGTTCTTAGTCGATGGTGGCCTCGTACTCGCCGGAAGCACCCTTCATCCAGGAAATGGTGCCGTTGGTGAACTCCTGAATCCAGCCGTTACCCTCGGCCTTCTCCGGTGCGGTAGGCAGGCCGATCTCGCTGTCCAGGCCGCCCTCTTCAGCCCAGGTCTCAGCAATCTTGCCGATAACCGGCTGGGAGCCAGCATCCTCGCTGAAGGCGAGAAGCTTGTCCTTGGCGAAGGTAGCGATGCTGCCGTTGTCAGAGGTCTCGACGGACTGCGGATCGCCCCACTCGGCAGCCTTGTCCTTAATAGCCTTGGCGAAGTCGGCCGGAACCTCAACCTCACCGTTAGCGGTCTCGATGGACTCCTTGCCACCCTCGGAGTCAGAAGACTCGGAGGAATCAGCAGAATCAGAAGCGTCTGCGGAGTCAGAAGAATCTGCGGAATCGGAAGAATCTGCGGAGTCAGAAGCGTCAGCGTCCTTATCCTTGGAGCCCTTTACGGAATCCTTAGCGTCGTTGGCAGCGGAGCCAGCAGCGTCGGTGGCGTCAGCAGCTGCGGACTGGGCAGCGTCGCCAGCCTCCTTTGCAGCATCCTCAGCGTCGGAGCAAGCTACAACACCCAGGGACAGGGTGGCAGCAGCGATACCAGCAGCGAAACGACGGGTCATCTTCTTCATTGTTTATTCCTTTCTCATGAACGTTTGTTGAGAACGGACTCCACCGTAGGTTCGCAAAATTTTTTTAGCCACCACCCATCCGGTGATTTGACAACAAAATTACAGAATTATTTACGTTTCCGCTGATGAGAGCCCCTATATCTTTTCGGTAACGGTTTTATTTTCGAAGCTCCTTGGGCCTTCCTGCGTGCTTGCTTGGCCTTTGCTTTGTCGCGTGCGCTGCGTTTTTCAACGTTGTTGCGAGAGGTATTCCTTGTTCTCCCCTTTGCCACGCCCACGAAGTCTTGGATCTCATCGCTGTCGTCAGCTTTGCGCCAGACGAGGCCGATTCCCGTCAGAGGAACGGAGGGGTCATTAAAGCCGAGCGCAACTACTTGTTTCTTGCTCAGCACTTTAAGTAGCGGACGAGGCGCCACCACGATTCCCACGTTGGCGGCGACGACTTGGAGTGCGGTGCGGACCGAGGGGACGTCGACAAGCGCGTCAGCCCCTATTCTGTAATTCACAATTTCCTCAGCGACATCCTCAGGGTCGAGGTCCTCCCCTACCTCAGCGTAGACGGAGTCTTTGGGCACTGCGATGCCCGGTGCTTCCTCGTAGAGACGGACAATATGGAAGCTCTCATCGATGCGCGGATCGGGCAGACGAGTAAGCGCCACATGTGCGTCACCTGCCAAAAGCACAGCTGTGGCATCATCTGAGTCGAGCGTGACAAGGGACTCTGCAGAATGCATATCACGGTAGCGGCGAAACCATTTGCCGGGTTCGGTACCAGTGGAAAAGACAAGGCGGAGCATGCATCTCATCCTACGGTGCTGCTACCGTGGTGAGCGTGACTGATACCCCACGTACCAATGCGACCGAGCCTTCCGGCACTGCCATGCGCGCGCAGACTGCGGCCAAGAAGCTGGGTATTTACCTGCCCGCCGCCCCGGAAGACTTTCAGGCTAATGCTGTAACACACGCGGAGCTGCGTGAGCTTCAAGAGAACCCACCCGAGTGGCTCGCTACACTACGCCGCGAAGGCCCCCATCCGCGCCCAGTCGTGGCGCAAAAGCTGGGCATCTCCGTAACCGCGCTGAAGAAGAACGACATGGATCGCCCGCTCACCACCGCAGAGATCAAAGAACTCCTCAGCGCAATGCCCGAATGGTTGGAAGCCGCTCGTAAGGCACACGCTGAGGAGCGCTCGGAAAAGAGTAGCGAGGCTTAAACCAGCTTCCATTCCTCAAGGCCGTCATACAGCGGGAAGTCCGCGGCGACCTTTTCAACGCGGGCGCGCAGAGAGGCGACGTCCGCGTTCTTACCGTTAGCCAGTGCCGTACCGATAACATCGGCAACCTCGGTGAAGGCCGCGGTATCCAGGCCACGGGTAGCCAGGGCCGGAGTACCGATTCGCAGGCCAGAGGTGACCATCGGCGGGCGCGGATCATTCGGCACAGCGTTGCGGTTGACGGTGATACCTACCTCGTGGAGGAGATCCTCGGCCTGCTGGCCGTCGAGTTTAGAGTTGCGCAGGTCCGCGAGGACCAAGTGCACGTCGGTGCCACCAGTAAGCACGTCCACGCCGGCCTTGGTGCAATCCTCAGCGGTGAGGCGCTCTGCCAGAATCTGTGCGCCTTCGATGGTGCGCTGCTGACGCTCCTTGAACTCCTCAGTAGCAGCGATCTTCAGCGCGATGGCCTTCGCCGCAATCACGTGCATGAGCGGACCACCCTGCTGGCCTGGGAAGACGTTGGAGTTGATCTTCTTAGCAAAGTCCTGCTTGGCCAGGATGAGGCCGGAGCGCGGGCCGCCGAGGGTCTTGTGCACGGTGGAGGACACAACGTCAGAGTGCGGGACCGGGGAGGGGTGCAGGCCGGCGGCTACGAGGCCAGCAAAGTGGGCCATATCCGTCCACAGGTAGGCGCCAACCTCATCAGCGATGGAGCGGAAAGCCTCGAAGTCAATGGTGCGCGGGTAAGCAGACCAACCAGCGATGATGACCTGCGGCTTTTCGGCCAGTGCCTGCTCACGGACCTTGTCCATGTCCAAGCGCATGGTCTCGGGGTCCACCTCATAGGCAGCGACTTCGTACAGCTTGCCGGAGAAGTTGAGCTTCATGCCGTGGGTAAGGTGGCCACCATGGGCGAGGGACAGACCCATGATCTTGTCGCCCGGGTTAATCAGGGAACCCAGAACCGCGGCATTAGCCTGGGCACCGGAGTGGGGCTGAACGTTGGCAAACTCGGCACCGAAGAGGGACTTGGCGCGATCGCGAGCCAGATCCTCAACGATGTCCACGTGCTCACAGCCACCGTAGTAACGACGCCCTGGGTAACCCTCTGCGTACTTGTTGGTGAGAACAGAGCCTTGGGCCTGCAGGACCGCACGCGGAACAAAGTTCTCGGAAGCGATCATCTCCAGGGTGTCGCGCTGGCGAGCAATCTCACCAGTGATGGCGCCGAAGACCTCTGGGTCGAGCTCGCGCATCTCTTGGTAGCGCACGTCAGCAGAATTCGAAGTGGTCATAGAAACGTAGAGTCCCTTCTCAAAGATGGTCCTGTGGAAAGTCGCCGAAGCTAGTTCTACATCCTAACGCCGACCTCCCCCGCGCGGGGGATTTTTCTTTCCCACTGATTGCACGCACTGGTCGGGCGAATGGAACAATGGTCGGCATGGCGCGAATGACCGACGGGAGCCCGTACCTCGACTTTGACCGTGATACATGGCGCGCCCTGCGTAAATCCATGCCGCAGGTGCTGACAGAGACTGAGGTTCAGAAACTCCGCGGCCTTAATGATCGCATCGATCTCACGGAGGTCGCCGAGGTGTACCTGCCGTTGTCTCGCCTTATCCACATGCAGGTCAAGGCCCGCCAAGAACTCACTGCCTCCACCGAAGCCTTTTTAGGCAACCCACCTACCCACGTACCTTTCGTCATTGGGGTGGCCGGTTCGGTGGCCGTAGGAAAATCCACCACGGCGCGTCTTCTCCAAGTGCTGCTGCAGCGCTGGGATTCCCACCCCAAGGTGGACCTTGTCACCACCGATGGCTTCCTCTACCCCACCGCTTACCTCAAAGAGCACGGCCTCATGCAGCGCAAAGGCTATCCCGAGTCCTATGACCGCCGCGCACTGATGCGCTTTGTCACCGACGTGAAGTCCGGAATACCACTGGTGAAGGCACCTTTGTACTCACACGTGTCCTATGACATCGTTCCGGGTGAATACCAAGAAGTCCACCAACCAGACATCCTCATCTTGGAGGGCCTCAACGTTCTCCAAACCGGCCCCACGCTCATGGTTTCTGATCTGTTCGACTTTTCCGTCTACGTGGACGCCCGCGTGGACGATATTGAGCGCTGGTATATCGAGCGATTCCTCAAGCTTCGCCACACGGCTTTCCGCGAGCCGGGTGCGCACTTCGCGTCCTTCGCCGATATGACCGATGAGGAAGCATACGAGCAAGCCCGTGAGATTTGGCAGTCCATTAACCTGCCCAACCTCATGGAGAACATCCTGCCGACGCGCGTGCGCGCGTCCCTCGTGCTACGCAAAGGTTCTCATCATTTGGTGGACCGAGTCCGTATGCGCAAACTTTAGATTCGGCAGCTAGCGTCCAAAACGGCGCGAGCGCTGTGAATAATCGCGCAATGCGCGCAGGAAATCCACGCGTCTGAAAGCCGGCCAGTAGGTATCCGTAAACCAGATCTCAGAGTAAGCAGCCTGCCACAGCAAAAAGCCCGACAAGCGCTGCTCGCCCGACGTGCGAATAACCAGGTCAGGGTCCGGAAGGCCCTTGGTATACAGGTTGCTGGTGATGGCCTCCGCGGTCACGTTCTCCGCAATCGCTTCAGCGCTCAACCCCTTCTGCGCTTCGCTACGGATGAGGCTCTGGACAGCGTCGACAATCTCCTGACGCCCTCCATAACCCACCGCAATATTGACGATGACGCCTTTGTGGTCTTCCGTAGCTGCAGCGGCACAGCGCATCTTCTCGGTGACCTTTTCTGGAAGCAAATCCAGATGCCCCACCAGGCGAATCTGACAATCCAGCTCACCCTGTGACAGGTGCGTGACTACATCAGAGATGATGTCGAAAAGCAGCTGTACTTCCTGCTGGCTGCGCTTGAGGTTCTCAGTGGACAGCAGGTAGATGGTCACGACTTCAATGTCGGTGCCATCGCACCACGAAATCATTTCACTGATTTTCCGCGCGCCTTGGCGGTGACCGTGGCTAATGTCCGTGAACCCGGCCTCCCGCGCCCATCGGCGGTTGCCGTCCGCCATGATGGCCACGTGCCGTGGTTGCGGCTTGCCCTTAATCTCTCGCGTCAGGCGCGCTTCATACAGGGGGTAAAGCGCTTGGCTGAGGAATGTCACGGTCTCGCCCTCCGCGTTAGAAGATGGACTTCTTACTGGTATCGAGGATGCCCGCTTCCTTCATAGCGGCGTCAACAGCCTCATCATCGAAAGGATCAATGCCATGGTCCTCCGCAAACATAGTGCGGCGGCGGAAACGGGAGTAGCGGCGGTGGAAGTTCCAACCGGCAAACAGCACTGCGACACCCATCAGCGCAAGGATCAACAGGCCGATGGGAGACGCCTTACCAAACTCCGGCCCCACCGGCCCGCTTTGCGCGCCTTGGGCTAGAAGGGCGACGTCGTGTGCCGCGAAGTACAAAGCATTCATGCTTCTAAGACTCCCCTACTTCCGGGATTCCTGCAAATAAATCATTTTCGGGCAGCTCCGTGGATACCCGCGTCTTAGCCAACTCAAATTCTTCCGTAGGCCAGTGCTGTTGTTGGACCTCCACGGGCGTCGCCAAGAATGCTCCTGCGGGATCAATCTGAGTGGCATGCGCGCGAAGAGCGTCCTCACGGTTCTGGAAGTAGTCCGCGCACTCCACCTGGGTGGTCACGCGCGCCATAATGTCACCAAACGTTGTGTCCCAGCGCGCCAACATAGGCTCGTAGGGGCTCACCTTGCCTTCCTCCAGCAGCAAATCGTGGAAGATCTTCATGCGCTGGTACACGAACCCGTGGCTGTAGTACAGCTTCTGAGGCTCCCAGGCCTGACCAAGCTCGGGGTGGTAGGACTCATCCCCAGCCTTGTCCCACGCAATCATGGAGGAGCGATACACCATAAGGTGGTCCGGGTGGGGGTACCCGCCATTTTCGTCATAGGTGATGATGACCTGCGGTTTGAACTCGCGAATGATCTTCACCAGTTCTTGCGCCACATCATCGTCGTCCATGAGGGCGAAGCAACCTTCAGGGAGCAGGTCCTTAATGTTGGGCGCTAGCGGGTTACCCGGCAAACCGGAGTCAATGTGGCCCAGCCACGTGTGCTGGACACCCAATGCTGCGGCAGCCTCGGCCATCTCCTCACGACGGATGCTGCCCATGTTTTCCAGTACCCCGGGGCGATCCATGGCAGGGTTAATGATGTCCCCTCGCTCACCACCGGTACAGGTCACTACGAGGACCTCTGCGCCTTCGGCGGCGTACTTGGCGGTGGTGGCGGCACCTTTCGAAGATTCATCGTCCGGGTGCGCGTGGATAGCTAGCAGGCGCTTAGTACTCACTAGGTGATACATCTCCCTTTACCGTCGTCTTAAACAATGGCCCAGTCTAGTGGATAGTTTGTTCTGGCCGAAGGTTGGATAGAATCAGATTCATGTCATCCGCTGGTTCCGCTCGTCCTGCCTCCCGTTCCCAGTCCCGTTATGGCTCTTCTACTAAGAGCACGGGCTCGTGGACGAACCGCGCCATCGTCCTCGTCTTCCTGGCTGCCTTCATTGCCATGATTGTCTTCGGCGTGCAGTATTTCCGTACTCAGCAAAAGGTCAATGCGAATATTTCCTATGTCTCGCACGAGATTATTTCTGATGACACCGCACGAGTTTGGGTCGACATTACCCGCAACCGCGTGGAAGAACCCGCATACTGCATTGTCCAGGCCTTCGATTACTCCAAGGCCGAGGTCGGCCGCCGCGAAATCGCCGTCCCCGCTGGCGGTGAGGAAGCCCAGCGCGTGGCTATCGACGTTCCTACGAACCACCGCGCGGTAGCTGGCGGCGCCTACGGCTGCTCCGGCGCAATCCCTTCCTACTTGGACATCGACACCATGGATTCTGTCGAATTCACGGGTGAGGCAACAGATAGCTAAAAGCCCAGCTATGCTAGTATGTTGAGCGTTCTGAATGGGCCGTGCCACCTGCACTTTTGCGCCCATTCTTTTGAGAGATTATCCGTAAACGGAAGGTTGCACCATGGCTGAGCAGCAGAAGCAGTACATCACCCCGGAAACCAAGGCCAAGCTCGAGGCCGAACTGCAGGCCCTCATTGACCACCGCCCGGTCGTCGCTGCCGAGATTAACGAGCGCCGCGAGGAAGGTGACCTCAAGGAGAACGCCGGTTACGATGCCGCGCGTGAGATGCAGGACCAGGAAGAGGCCCGCATCAAGCAGATTTCTGAGGTTCTGGCTAACTCCACCACCGAGCGCACCGCCGTTCAGGAGGGCGTGGCCCACATCGGTTCCGTTGTTCACGTCTACTACAACGGCGATAAGGACGACCGCGAGACCTTCCTCATCGGTACCCGCGCTGCTGCCTCCGACAACAAGGATCTGGAAACCTACTCCGAGCAGTCCCCACTGGGCGCCGCTTTGCTGGGTGCTGCCGAGGGCGAGACCCGCGAGTACACCGCTCCGAACGGCAAGACGTTGTCGGTCACCGTGGTCTCTGCAGCACCGTATGATTCTGCTAAGGCCGCCACGCCGCGCCAGTCCTAACTTATACTGCTCTACATCACCGTTTTTCTGAGAAAGAGTTCTACCCATGAAGAAGTTCACTCGTTTCGCCGCTGCCGGTCTGGCCGTCACCGCTGGTCTTACTCTCGCCGCTTGCCACCCGCCGAGCCAGCAGGATTCCGATGAAAAGGTCGACACCGCTGCCACCTTCGAAGCTGAGGCTCCGGGCGCCGGTGCTTCCGAGGAAACCGCAACCGAAACCGTGACCGAGGTTGCCACCGAGGTTGCCCCTGCGACTGGCTCCGAAGTTGTAACCAACTAGCTTCACGACGAAGCGGCACCACGATTGTTGTGGTGCCGCTTTTCGCGTTTTGGTCCTCCGGTCTTAGTCCCCGTCTCGGGCCCATTCCCCAATCACGCCCGGAAGCACCGCCGGCGATTCTCCCAGCAGGTCACGTTTGTTGGGATCTCGTTCAACCTGCGTGGTCACGGATTTGATCTGCTTTTCATTCTCTCCTCCACGGGCCGCGCCGCCCATCATGGGCATCATGCGGAGGCCCGCAGCGCCCTTCGCCACGTGTGCCCCGGACTTGGCTGCCACCCCGGCACCGTTGTTTCCGGCTCCTCCAACCGCGCCCCCAATAGGGCCCGTGACGGATCCGCCAGCTCCGCCCGCGCTTGCCGACGCCCTTCCGTCCCTCGCCCCGCCAGACGCCGCCGCTCCCGGTAGTCCGCCGAGGACGGGGTGCGTTCCGGTCTGCGGTGAGGTGGCAGACGCTCCCCCAAGGCCCGCTGCCGAGGTCAGCGGGTTTTCAGGAATGCGACCCAGCGCTCTGTTCATTCCGTTGTTCATGCCCCTCGGCATGCCGCCTGTCAGCGCACCCGCTGTACTGCCACGGCCTCCCGGCAGCCCCAAGGCTCCCATGCCGGATGCTCCCGCACCCGCGCCACTGCCTAATCCGGCGGCCGACAGGGCTTGTCCGTTTGCCGCCTGAACGCCACCCATAAGATTCACGGAACTAACCCCTGCGGTGGCTGCGGACGTGTTCATTTGGGAGGCGTCGATTGGCTCAAGCGCATCACCGAACCCTAGCTCGCTCAAGATACTGCGCCCGCGGTTGCGCAAATCTGACTGGAACTGCGCGATCTCTGCGGCATCCATTCCCAGTTCCGAGAGCCCCTTCATCTGTCCAGTCGCAGCGTCAAAGGATCCCGGACCAACCTCACCACTCTCCATAGCCTCTGCAATCTGCTTAGGCCACGTAACTCCGTCGGTGTTGTACTGGGTTCCATCCCCAGCCACCGCACCGAACTCCGTGCTCACATCGCCCCCACCACTCGGCGGGGCTGCATCCATGAGCGCGTGTTGGTACGGCATAGCCATAACAACCCCCTCTTGTAGCAGCCCCTGCATATGAAGCAACGCTGCCCTTTCCGCTGCTGCGCGCGTAGCAGGCTCCGGAATAGCCATCACCTCGAAGGCAAGAGCTACTGCCTCTGCCTGGGTACTCATAATGCGGGCTTGCAAGCCGAAGAGCTTCTGCTGCATTACCTCGGAATTTGCAATGAAGTGGGTACCAGCTTGCGCTACCTCACGGATTTTGGCCGCTGCTCTCGCCGTTGGTTCACTGTCGTTCTCGGACTCCAACGACGCCGCCGAAGCATGGAGCCCCTCAACGATGTCGCCGACTTCCGCACTCAACGTCCTCCAGCGCGCCTGCGCTTCCGATACATCCCAGAATCTCGTTGTAAACAAATCCGAGGCCAACCCCATAATCGAAGCGCCTGGGTCCACTACCGGCATCGTGAATCCGAACGGACTATATCCAGGGTCCGGCTGCTCCACGATGGGCATGGCTTCTGCCCCACCGCCACCTCCAGCATCCGCAACGTCGAGCCCACGACTATTCAATTCATCTTGGGATTCGAAACCAGCTAGTTCAGTTTGCAGAGTATCCCCTAACCAAGCCACCTGACTCCTGAAACCTTCCAACGAATTACGCGCAGAACCCGGATCCGTCGCCAACACACGCTCGTGGATCGCACCGACTTCACTTAGGCCTGTAACTGTTGAAAATCCCCCGTCAAGTGGGCTATGAGCACGCTGTTTTGCGAACTCTAGGTTCCTATCCAGATTGTGTATTGACTCCACATGGCTATTTAAATTGCTCTCATTAATTAACATTTTAGACCCCGAGCCCCTAACTCTTTAAAGCAAAGAACCCATTATCCTTCCCACGTTCTTGCAATTATCTACACTTGGATATCTAACTGATACTTCAGTCCAAGATATTGAAAAGGTTCCCTCTTTAGTTTCGACGTATCCAGTACAAGTAGCGCCTTCAATAAGTGAATCTATTACAAAGTAAATTGTGTCTCGATATTGACCAGCCCCGGGCCTCCCTTCGGGAAACGCATCTTTAACTTCCGCCATTGAAAAGTCACGAGTTTCAAAAGTAACGTTGGCAATTGACTTTTCGGAGGATTCAAAGACAAATCGACAAGACCTGAAACCGGATTCGCGCTTTGCCTCGCCTGTTGCCACCAACCCCATGTCAGCTACATACAAACGCATTCTCTCCGTGCACGGATCGAAGACCCTAAAGCCAGGAACGCTTCGATCGAAACCCCCAAGTGGCGGCAATACACCATCCCTCAGCGGCGATGATTCAAACTTCCCCGTGGCGGTGGCATCAGCGACCCCCGAGTCCACTGAGCCACCGCCGCCCCTAACGTCAGAGAAATCGTGAGAGCCCCCGTTACTGTCGCCATGAGAACGAACACTCAGACCCTGCAATGATGCACAGCTCGATAGCACCCCCATACAAGCCGTCACCAACACAAGGCCCCCGATTCGCTTCATGGTTTTCCTTCTCAACCAATATCCCTGACTTTTCGAAGCCACCTTCCGGAGCGGACTCCGTGAGCGGCTTCAGAAACAAGGATGCACGAAAAGACACCGGCTGTCTCGACAGATTGTATGAATCACTTAAGAATTTGATAAACCAACGAGACTTATCAATGAATACTATTAGAAGTTTGGCAAATAGATACTGGCAGACCCTGTGACACAGGCTACCCTCAGGGCTGACAGATAAGCTCGATCTAATTTGAAAAAATTTGGGACGGGTACCCCCGAATTACAATAATGGAAGTAGATGAGCTGGGCTTTTCGGCCACGATTCCCGACGAGCAGTTTTCCCTTTCGAGGCGTAACACGTGCAATGACATACTCTGGCAGCGACAGGGAGATTCGCGGCATACGGCAAGCAAACCAACAAACCTTTTCAGTAAAAAATGAGACCCAAATTACCCTTGCGTCCATTAACGCGACCATGAACCAACCTAGAAACCTCCAATTCGGCGCCCATATGGGCCGTAACTTCTCACGTCGGCGTTTTCGACGAAACCAAAGAAGACTGCCACCACGACCAGGTGGCAGGCGAATGTAAACCCGAGTATCGCCGGATTGGAAAACTACAACTCACTCAGAGCTACATGCCTGAGTTCGTCGTCGTATGAAACGACGTTGCGCGATTCTCTCCCCTCTACGTGACCACTTGGCATCCCGTCGTCCGTGACAACGAAAGTCGCGACAGCAAATCACCTCACCTAGCTTCGTCGTTTCTGACGACGACGAGCCTTTGACGCCATATTCCCTATTGCTTAGAAGGGAATATCGCCACCGTTAGTATTGTCGCGGTCTGCGGGGTCGGTCATGTCGAAGACTTCAACGATGTCACCGTTATCCAACTCCACCTTTAATGCTTTGGCATCCTCATGCATCTTCGCTCGATGCGCCATAACATCCTCAGCAACACTACGAGCCCACCTGCGCATCGAGGGTGCTAGCGGGCCTGTGGCTTGCGTGGTCACCCAACTGCCATCAGCTAACAACCACACCACATCACCGGTAACGGGATCCAAAATATAAAAGGCCCTGCCCTCGGTCTTCATATTGTGATGACGCTGGCACAAACACACCAAGTTATCTGGATGTGTTGGCCCACCCTCGGCATAATTAATCCGATGATCCAACTGACACATCCACGCTGGCACATCACACCCCCCAGCCCGACACGTCCCATCACGGCCCTCAACATACTTACGCACAAAATCAGACGGACGATAAGAATCAGATGCTTTAGGTACCTGGCTTAAATCCCGCTCAACCACCTTGGCTGCTGGTATATCCTCACCACGCCACCCATGGCCCTGAACAAACACCGGTGCCCCCTCCACATCAGACGCCTTATAAGTATGCACCACCACTTTGCCTGCCTCCGGCTCCACTGTGCCCGACAACAACAGCACCATGGCATCCGCCATTGAAACCTCATGCTTTCTGGCGGTTTCTTTAATCAGCTCATGGATGACCACACCCACAGTGGAATCAACCTCTAACTCAAGAAACGCCCGCTGGCCTCGAGTAAGGATGGAATACCGGTTCTTTTTACGCGTATCACGAAATGCTACTGAATCATCTAATACTTTGGCGATATCACGCACCCGGCGCCGAATCTGACTCGCTGTCGGAAACACCTGATTAGGCCGCTTCGGTACAAACCAGCGCGAAAGATTCTCATCAATTTCTGCCACCACCGCCCTAGTCGGATGCCCCAGCTTCGACATGACCTCATCAATCGCTACCAGCGACGCCATATCCAACAACGCCTGCGCATCCTGCAACTGCTTGACCTTCGGCAATTCTTCAAGCCGAAGAACCCCCATCACATTCTTAGCGACTTGCCTGGCCGTCTTGGCAGTCTTGACCGAAAGCTTCATCACTTCACTATCAGAATCAGCCTCCAAAGCCGGAAGATTATGTAACCAAAACTCGTACTCCGCGCGCCGCAGAAACATCCCCGCAACACAAACCGGATCATCAGGATTTGAATGAGAAAAATACGCCAAAGGAACAGAAGAAGTTGTTGTTGTGGTTGCCACCATAAGTGACCCACCCCTTAAAGACTAGAACATACGAACATGCTTTCTAGTCACAACACTACCCAACCGCCCCGACACCACACCAGACCCCACAACACGCCACCAAACCTAGACCAAAACAACACACCCGTTCGAACACACTCTTGCCAACACCACATATAGACGGCGAATTATCAAACACCCCACACCACACTGTGACAAACACCACAAAACCGGCGGCCAACACCAGTTAAGGTGTCAGCCGCCGGCTATATAAGGCGTTGGTTAAGAACTAATCCCTGAAGTAGCTCAGCAGACGCAGAATCTCGGTGTAGAGCCAGACCAAGGTCACGGCCAAGCCAAGGGCGATACCCCACGCGTACTGTGCCGGAGCACCCTGACGAATAAGTCGGTCAGCCTGGTCGAAGTCGGTCATGAAGGACAGGGATGCCAGGACGATGCAAACCAAGGAGAAAATAATGGCAATCGCGCCGCCGTCACGCAGCGGGTTAAAGCCGAAGAAAATAGCGCCCAGGAAATTAACCAATGCCAAGACGGCGACACCAGTAATGAGTCCGAACATAATCTTGTTGAACTTCGGGGTCACCTTCACTGCACCGGTCTTGTAGACCATGAGCATGCCGATGAAGACGCCGACCGTACCCATAATGGCCTGGCCAATGCCCACGCCGATCTCACCTAGGTCGGCGAGTGCCGCACCACCCGTTTTATCAAGAGATCCACCGGCAACGATGTACGAAAAGCCACCGACAAAGAGGCCCTCAAATGCGGCGTAGATAAGAGTCACGGCAGCAGAACCGAACTTCTTGCCAAACGTCGACACCAGCACGGTAATCAAGCCACCGATGGCACCAACCAAGGTCAGACCCATCGCCACAACTGGGTTAAACAGCGCGCCAATGCAGAAGTTAAGAACAGCCAGCGCGATGATGACGGCGAGGGTGATACCAGTCTTGGTCACCACGTCATCAACGGTCAGCGGGCGGTCGGCACTACGGGTGGCCTCGTTAAACGGGTTGTCGCTCTGACCAAACGGATTGCTCTGAGTCTGGTTCTGGTTTCGGCTGGATGAGAGGGAACTCATGACGGGGTTGCTAGAACGCACGTGAATCCCGATTCCTTTCACAGTCTTGCTCAATAAAGACGGCCCCATAAGGGCCGCCGTGGTTATGTTCTCACTAGCTTCAACGCACTCGATTGCTAGGAAGTTCCCAAAAATCCCAAACTTTGCAAAATATTCTTAAAGAGAGGCGTCGGGAAGCACTGTGCTTGTCGACGCCTCCCCCTACCCGCACGACTGGCCTCATACTTCGTGACTCGCATCTATATAGTCACGGATAGCGCAGCCCGATTAATTGGAGGATTTCTGGACACTTTTTGGACACTTTCGCGCCAAAGTGGCCATATCCATCTGCGTTTCCGCTGGTCATGGTGCCCCCAGTGGTGCCCCCAGTGGGACTCGAACCCACACTGAATCGATTTTAAGTCGACTGCCTCTGCCGATTGGGCTATGGGGGCCAAACCGTGCCCACCTATTTTAGGGCACGGGTGCTCGCACACTAGTTATTGGGTCAGGCTGCGGCGAGACCGGCGATAATTCCGTCGAGAATATCCTTCTCACTGATAAAGAAGGAGCGGGCGCTGCTGTTGCGCTCAATCATGGTCATGATGCCTTCGACGGCTACGCATCCACCGCCGATGACGTCAGCACGGCCTGGGTGGATGACCGGATTGAGGGCACGGACGTCCGAGGACAGACCTATCATTTGACGGATCAGCACACGCAGGGCGTCGAAACGCAGCTCGGAACCGTGGATGGAATCGGCGTCATAGCGCTCCATGCCTTGGGCAAGAGCAGACAACGTGGTGAAGGTTCCGGCGCAGCCGACGAAGGTGACGGCTTTGTCGATGGGTACGATTCTCTCCACGTCGGCCATACGCTCAGCGACGTAATCAGTGGCGATCTCGATTTCTGCTTCAGTAGGCGGATCACTGCGCATCATGCGTTCGGTGAGACGGACACAACCCATCTGAGCGGAGTGAGAGCCTAGGATTTCACCGTCGATAGTGCCGACGACGAACTCGGTGGAGCCTCCACCCAAGTCAATGACGCAATAAGGCCCCTTCTCCGAGCTGAGGTCCGCCACAGCGCCGGTAAAAGACAACAGGGCTTCCTCCTCACCGGAGATAATCTCAGCGCGAGCCCCCGGCTGAATTTGGCCGAGAAGCTCCGCCGTCATGTCGAAGAAATCACGATGATTCTTGGCATCACGCGTGGCCGAGGTAGCCACCATGCGCACGCGCTCAACCTTTTCGAACTTCATCTGCTTGACGTACTCCTCCAAGGCTGCGCGGGTACGCGCGAGGGCCTCCGGAGCGAACTCGCCGGTAGCATCGACGCCTTGACCAAGGCGAACAATTTCCATCGTGCGGGAAATGTCCCGAATCTTGCCATCGCCTTGAATCTCACTGATGAGTAGACGGATGGAGTTGGTTCCGCAGTCGACAGCAGCGACGCGAGTCATAGGTCAAGCCTTTCTGTTAACCGGCGTTAGAAAAATCAAATTGGGCCATATCGATGCCCAAGTCCCCCACGGTAGGCCACTCTTCCGGAATGGCGCTGCCACGGAGTTTACCGTGTTCTGCTGCCATTGCGACGGCTTCCGTGCCGAAACGTACGCGGTCGGGACCTTCGGCCAAGGCATATGCAATCAGTACGTGGAGGCACTTCACGCGATCTGGCATACCGCCACCGGAGAACTGCGTACCGAGATCTTCCATCTCGTTGCGGATAGCAAGGTAGTGCTCGTGAGCGGCCAGATAGTCCTTCTGCAGCGCCTCATCTTCTGCGAGGCGCTGTTCCATCCACTTCATGACGTGGGCGACCTCAAGGCGCGACGCTTCGGCCGTCAGGCGCGGGTCGGTGAGGTAGTAGAGAGTGGGGAACGGGGTGCCGTCGGGAAGCTTTGGCGCAGTTTTAATCACTGCGGGCGCTCCGTCGGGGGTGCGGTAAGCAATGTCTACGACGCCGCGCGGAGTGCGGCCAAGTTGTTCGCGGACAACGTCAAGATCAGCATCGGTCACGGTCATGGCAACCATTGTGGCACGGCGACTGGGATGAGTCCTATTCCGATTCGGCAACGGAGTCCCACAGCACGGTGTACCACTCGCGCTCATCAATGTCTTCGCGGTGCTCTGAGGTCACGGTGTCACCGGAATCCATGCGCGGATCCATGATTCGGAAGGCGGTTTCACCTTCGTCCATGACGCCGAAGCGGCGGCGGGCCTCTTGTTTGATGTACTCGTCCGAACGATACTTATCGATTTCCGCCAAAAGCTTGTCCTTGCGCTCTTGCTTGGCTGCGATGGAGCTTTCCAGGCGGGCAATTTCGGACTGGCCGTTGTAGTAGTTACGCAGCGGCACGGCGATGGTGAGCAAGACGACGAGTACCACCGCGATGATGACGCCTACCCCGAGGATATCGAGACCTTTAGGCTTCTTCGGGCGCTTCGGGGTTTTGTGGGCATCGCGGGCACGCGTGTGGACCGGAACAGTGTTCCGGCGCTTCGTGCGAGTAGGGGTAGTGCGTGCCATCGGAGAGTAAGTCTAGCTATCAACCGCCAGGGTTCAGGACGGCGCGCGTGGGAGTCACAAAAATAACAGGTGTCACGCCAAAGGCGCCACAGTTTCCTGTGACGCCTTTAAACGTGGCCCACAATCACGGGGCACAATCGAGCTTCGGGGGAGGTGATTAACCCTGGAAGCGCGGGAATGCGGAGCGGCCGGCGTAAACGGCGGCGCTGCCCAGTTCCTGCTCGATACGCAGAAGCTGGTTGTACTTGGCAACGCGCTCGGAACGAGCCGGAGCACCGGTCTTGATCTGGCCACAGTTCAGGGCAACGGCAAGGTCAGCAATGGTGGTGTCCTCGGTCTCGCCGGAGCGGTGGGACATCATGGTGCGGTAGCCGTTGCGGTGAGCCAGTTCAACGGCATCGAAGGTTTCGGTGAGGGTACCAATCTGGTTGACCTTCACGAGCAGGGCGTTAGCAGCCTTCTTGTCGATGCCCTCCTGGAGACGTGCCGGGTTGGTGACGAAGAAGTCATCGCCAACGATCTGGACCTTGTCACCGATGGTCTCGGTGAGCTTGGTGTAGCCCTCCCAGTCATCCTCCTGCAGCGGGTCCTCGATGGAGACGATCGGGTAGTTGGCAATGAGGTCCTCGTAAACCTTGGCCATCTCTTCAGCGGTGTGCTCGCCGCCCTCGAAGTGGTACTTGCCGTCCTTGTAGAACTCGGAGGAAGCCACGTCCAGTGCCAGGGCAATGTCCTTGCCCGGCTCGAAGCCAGCCTTCTTGATGGCCTCAACGATGAGATCAAGTGCGGCCTTGGTGGACTCCACAGACGGTGCGAAACCACCCTCGTCACCCAGGCCGGTGGACAGGCCCTTGTCCTTGATGACGGACTTGAGCGCATGGTAGACCTCGGTACCTTCACGCAGTGCCTCACCGAAGGTCTCCGCGCCGATCGGAGCAATCATGAACTCTTGGACGTCAACGCCGGAGTCCGCGTGGGAGCCACCGTTGAGGATGTTCATCATCGGAACAGGCAGGACGTGAGCGTTCGGACCACCAATGTAGCGGTAGAGCGGCAGGCCGGCGGACTCAGCGGCAGCCTTGGCTACAGCGATGGAAACGCCGAGGATGGCGTTAGCGCCGAGGCGAGACTTGTTCTCCGTACCGTCAAGCTTGATGAGCGCTTCGTCGATGAGACGCTGGTCATCAGCCTCGAAGCCAGCGATCTCGTCGGTGATTTCTTCGTTGACGTTTTCAACTGCCTTGAGCACACCCTTGCCCAAGTAGCGCTCGCCGCCGTCACGCAGCTCGTGTGCCTCGTGAACACCGGTGGATGCGCCAGACGGAACGCCGGCGACGCCGCGTGCACCGTCGTCGAGGAAAACCTCAGCCTCAACAGTCGGGTTACCGCGGGAATCAAGAATTTCGCGTGCCATTACGTGGATGATGTCAGCCATGCTGCTTTCACTCCTAATAGAACCAAATTGAGTGTGGTTTTGTGCTTCGGGAGGACTCCCAAATCACCTGCTGCCCATTGTTCCAGGAAAGTTCGGAACATGTCGGGCATAACCGGACAACGTGACAAAGATCTAGGAGGTTGCCGGCTGCTCGATCGCGTAAGAATTGGCAGCACCCGCCACTTTACGCAAATAATCCTCGGATTGGTTGTAGTTGAGAATCGCCGAGCGCCACCCTTCCGGGGTAGACAGGTCCCGATCACCAAAGCACAACAGGGCGGCGGCGCCGAGGGCGGCGTCGTCGATATTATTGGGGTCCGCCACACCATCGCCGTTAGCATCGCGCCCCAGATGATCCCAGGACGAAGCGATGAACTGCATGGGGCCTACCGCGCGATCAAATTCGGCATCGCCATCAATCGCTCCACCATCACTGTCTGGCACCAGCGTGGTGTCATTAGTCCCGTCCAGGGGAATGCCCACAATGGGCGGGTCAGGATAGCCATTCTCATCCAGAGAAGACCGATGAAACACATTGCCGTTATACGTGCCATGGCGGGTTTCTACCCATCCGATGCCAGCAAGAGTGTTCCAGCGCAGGTGACAGTTGGGCCAAGCCGCATTCGCAATAAGTTCGGCGTTGCCATAGGCGCGCAGGGCCTGTTCGGGAATGCTTGTGGAGTCCTTCAGTTGATCCGACCACCACGTCAACTTGTCGGAGGTACGCCCAGGGGCCTCCACGTCAATCGCTGGCACCTCTGCCCCACCAATTGGCGGTAAGTCCTGGGGTACAGGCTCAAGCTGACGGAAGGGCGAAGGTTTGTCCAGAAAGGACAAGCTCCAGCCCACGAGGGAAATAATAAGAATGATGGCCAAGACGATACCGAGGCCGCAGCCCCCGATTCTCCTCAGCCCCTTGGTCATAGGCAGGGATACTACAGCGCACCTTTACGGCCGGCCCGGACCGACACAGAATGATAAAAATTATGTCACAGTGTTCCCATGCGTAACATTGTGCGCTACACTACGCCATTGAACGGCTCGCCGAGCCGGGAAAAGTGCTGTTCTACTCGTAATTCAAGGAGACCCATGTCCATCCGCCGTATTGCCGCCACCGCTGCCGCTGTTGTCACCCTCGGTGCTGCTGTTCCTGCCACCGCATCCGCTGCTTCCCTCGAGGAGCTTGGCGGCTTCCTCTCCCAGGGCATCCAGACCGCTGACTGCGACACCCTGCGCAACACCCTGACCCTCATTGATAAGACCACCGAGGGCGATCTACTCACCGAAAACACCACCCGCAACCAGCTGTCCAAGAACCTCACCGCCCTCGGTGGTTCTGAGGACCTCGGCCCGCTGGCGCTCGTCGCTGTGAAGTACGCCGGCCAGACCGCTGACCGCGCCCTCGAGTGCAAGATCGTTAAGGAAGACACCCTCGTCACCGGTGGCACTGGCCTGTCCTCCAAGATTGCGGACTACGCCCCGCTGCTGTCCTCCGTTCTGAAGCAGAGCTAGAAGCTCACTTAACGGTTCTCGCGGGCTTTCCCCTCAGCCCACAGGCGCTCCTGCTCCTCTACCCCGACGACGTCCTCTGTGCCGTCGAACAGGTAGGGCGCGCGGGAGCGCATTTTGTTTACAAAGGACGCTGCCACATCATCCAAGGTGAAAGCGCCTCTCCGCGCGGCAATCTCCGCGTGAAAAAGAACCTGGAGAAAAACGTCTCCTAGTTCTTTGAGAAGCTCGGCGTCAGACGCGCCATCCTTTACCGCGTCAGCGAACTCCGCGGATTCTTCAGCCAGGTAGGGCAATAAGGTGTCATGGGTTTGATCGCGCTCCCACTCACCAATACTGCGAGCCTTCGACATGACCTCCCGCGCCTGCCACAGAGGGTCGTCGAGGGAAGGAGCGAGGATAAGGTCATGGGAGTCGTCGAGAAGCGCCCGCACCTCAGGGTCAGACGCATTCGTGCTTACTAGCACACCTTTGCCTTCTGGATCCTCACCGCACAGTAACTCGTCGAAGTTCCAACGCACCTTTACCGGCACTTCGTCGGTGAAAACTGCAGGTCCAAGCAGCTTTCCATGGGCTTCCAGAGGAATCATCGTGGGCCAACGCGGATCGAGCAAGAGCACAGTCATAAGCACCGAGTATAGGACTCGGCCTGCGCGGATAATCGCACCAGTTGCGCATAAACCCGCCTTAAGGGGTACTTTTGACCAATGACCTCTTCAACACTCACCGAATCGCCGCGCACGCACTCCGTGACGCTGTGGACGCTTGTAGCGCTCATCATCGGTTCCACGGTGGGCGCCGGCATCTTCTCTCTGCCGCAAAATATTGCCTCCGTGGCCGGACCCGGCGCCATGCTGCTGGGATGGCTCATCGCGGGCGTCGGCATGCTCTCTGTAGCATTCGTTTTCCAGATTCTTGCCCACCGCAAGCCACACCTCGACTCCGGTGTGTACTCCTACGTCCGCGCCGGCTTGGGTGACTTCATTGGCTTTACGTCAGGTTGGGGATACTGGCTTGGTTCCGTCATGGCGCAGGTGGGCTACGCCACCTTGTTCTTCAATACCATCGGCCATTACGTGCCCTTCTTCGATGCTGATCACCAGTGGGCCTCCGCCATCGCGGTGTCGCTATTGTCGTGGGGCATCTTTGCCGTTCTGGCCCGCGGTATTAAGCAAGCAGCCATCATGAATATGGTGACCTCGGTGGCCAAGATCGTGCCCATCCTTGCCTTCGTCGTCATCGTCCTGTTCGTGGGCTTTAGCTGGGATAAATTCACTCTGGACTTCTGGGGCGAGCGCTCCGACAAGTCCGTTTTTGAGCAGGTACAAGGCATCATGCTCTTTACTGTGTGGGTCTTTATCGGTGTGGAGGGTGCTTCGGTGTACTCCAAGCAGGCCCGCACCCGCAGGGACGTTGGCCGCGCTACAGTGATCGGCTTTGTCAGCGTTCTCGCGCTTCTCGTGTCCGTCTCCACCCTGAGCTTCGGCGTACTTACTCAGGAAGAGCTGGCAGCACTGCCGGATAACTCCATGGCCTCTGTCCTCACCGCCGTAGTGGGACCATGGGGCGGCGCGCTCATCTCCCTTGGCCTGTGCCTGTCCGTCCTGGGCGCGTATGTGTCCTGGCAGATGCTGTGCGCGGAGCCGATTGTCCTCATGGCTATCGACGGCCTCATCCCCCGCAAGATTGGCACCGTCAACGTTGCCGGCGCACCGTGGGTAGCGCAGCTAATTTCCACCTTGGCGATTCAGCTCTTTGTCATCGTCTTCTTCCTCAACGAGACCTCCTATAACGCCATGGTGCAGCTGGCCACCATCATGTACCTCCTTCCCTACATCTTCTCCTCGTTGTATTTGGTTCTTCTCACCGTGCGTGGCAAGGGGCTGACCCACCCGCATGCTGGTGTGAAGTTTGATCTCTCCGGGCCTGAGGTAGGACGCCGTAGCAATCGACGCCACTTTTTCATCGGCCTCGTCGCCTTCATCTACTCCCTGTGGCTCATCTACGCCGCCGATCCGGTCTACGTGCTCCTCGGCGCGCTTGCCGTGCTTCCGAGCCTGATCCCGTACGTGGCTACTCGCCTGTACAAGAAGGAGCGCGTGTTCAATACCTTCGAGTGGTGTGTGGTGGCGATCGTCATTATCGGCGCCATTGCTGCCGTGTGGGGACTGAGCACCGGCGCACTCGTTCTCTAAAGAACTGGGGGCTGTTGGCGGTGAGACTTCACCGCATAAACAATGCAGCTCACCAGCCACAGCACGTGGCCAACAGCACTGATGCCGAGAAAAAGCATGCCGGTCATCGTGGCTGCGTCCTCGTTGCCACGCCACCAGGCGGGGACACCGGCAGGGCCAGTATCGCCAAAGTCCGGAAGGTTGGCGCCGCCGATGATAAATCCGATGAAGACCATAGCCAGCCCCGCCCATGCCCACACCAGGTTGCTGTCGTAGTCCCTGAGAATAAACAGCGGGATAAACCCCAGGAGCATCCATACTCCTAGGGGCACCACCCCACCCAACATCAGCATGACGGCGTACCAGCCTGCATTCCCGCTCACAAACTTCAGCGCCAACACCGCAGGAATGCTCACCAGCGCCGCGACAATCCACACCACCAACAGAGCTATTCGTGAGTTAGAGCGCGGCTTCATACTAGGGCTGTTGGTGGCATCCATTACTTTTCTCCTACGCTAATGACGTTCTTCTTCGTCTTAGCACCGCTGACGTCGACTCGCTCGAGCTCAAACATCGACGCCAGGAAATCCGCCATCCACTGGAGAAGTTCAACGTCACGCAGTTTGGGATCCGTGACATTGCGTCCGGCCTTGGGGAAGTTGAGCTGGATAGCCTTGGCGGCCGCACGGTAGTTGGAGCCTGGGAAGAGGCGCTTGAGGCGCACTTGCTTGGAATCCGCAAGCTCCACCGGGTGGACCTTGATGCGGGTTCCCTGCACGGTGATGTCGGCGACACCTGCCCGGCGCGCTTGGTGGCGCAAGCGCGCCACAGCCAGAAGGCGTTGCACCGGCTCCGGGACGGGACCATAGCGGTCCTCCATCTCCTCCACGGTGTTCTGGAGGTCCGCATTGTCCTTGGAGGCTGCCAACTTGCGGTAGACCTCGAGGCGCAGGCGCTCGGAGTTGATGTAGCTTTCTGGAATGTGGGCGTCGACAGGCAAGTCGATGCGGATCTCCTTCGGCCCCTCGTCCGTAACGATTGGGGCTTCTCCCCTAGCAAGCGCCTTGAAGGTCTCCACGGCCTCGCCCACGAGGCGGACGTAGAGATCAAAGCCCACGCCAGCGATGTGGCCGGATTGCTCAGCACCGAGCACGTTGCCGGCTCCTCGCATCTCCAGGTCCTTCATGGCCACGGCCATACCTGCGCCCAAGTCGTTGTTCTGGGCAATGGTGGCCAGTCGGTCGTAGGAGGTTTCTGTGAGCGTGGCGCCCTTCGGGTAGAGGAAGTAGGCGTAGCCGCGCTCGCGGGAGCGGCCTACGCGCCCACGCAGCTGGTGCAGCTGGGACAGGCCCATGTGGTGGGCGTTTTCCACGATGAGGGTATTCGCATTAGCGATGTCCAGGCCGGTTTCCACGATGGTGGTACAGACCAGCACGTCGAACTCGCGGTCCCAGAAGCCCTGGACGGTTTGCTCGAGAATGTCCTCGTTCATTTGGCCGTGGGCCACCACGATGCGAGCTTCTGGCACGAGATCACGCAGTTCACGGGCCTTCTTTTCGATGTCCGCAACCTTGTTGTGGATGAAGAAGACCTGACCGTCACGCAGCAGCTCGCGGCGGATTGCAGCAGCAACCTGCTTATCTTCATAGGCGCCCACATAGGTCAAGACCGGATGGCGGTCCTCCGGCGGGGTCAAGATGGTGGACATCTCACGGATACCTGCCATGGACATTTCCAAGGTGCGGGGAATCGGAGTTGCGGACATGGTGAGGACGTCCACACTCGCCTTGAGCGCCTTGATGTGTTCCTTGTGCTCCACGCCGAAGCGCTGCTCCTCATCGACGACGATAAGGCCTAAGTTCTTCCACTGCACGCCTGTCTGCAGCAGGCGGTGAGTACCGATGACAATGTCCACGGAACCATCTGCCAAGCCTGCCAGAATCTCCTTGGATTCCTTGGCCGAGGTAAAACGCGAGAGCACCTCAATGTCGACGGGGAAACCTTGCATGCGCTCGCGGAACGTATCGGCGTGCTGCTGTGCCAGCAGCGTAGTCGGTACGAGCACTGCGACCTGCTTGCCGTCTTGGACTGCCTTGAAGGCAGCGCGCACCGCCACCTCAGTCTTGCCATAGCCCACGTCACCGACGACGACACGGTCCATCGGCACTGAGGATTCCATGTCTTCCTTGACGGCATCAATGGCCAGCATCTGGTCTTCGGTTTCGACGTAGGGGAAGTTATCCTCCATCTCCGCCTGCCAGGGCGTATCGGGCCCAAACTGATGGCCAGGTGCGGCTTGGCGCTTGGCGTAGAGTTCTACCAACTCGCCGGCGATTTCACGTACGGCAGCGCGCGCCTTCTTCTTGGTGTTCTTCCAATCCGAGCCGCCCATCTTAGACAGCGTTGGCGCTTCTCCACCCGTGTACTTGCTCAGCAGGTCCAACGAGTCCATGGGTACCCAGAGCTGGTCGGCAGGCTGGCCGCGCTTGGAAGCTGCGTACTCGAGGACAATGTATTCGCGGCGCGAGGTCTCGTCACCAGACTGGATGGTGCGCTCGGCCATCTTGAGGAACTTGCCGATGCCATGTGTTTCATGCACCACGTAGTCACCCTGCTTAAGTGCCAGCGGATCGACGCGGTTGCGGCGCTTTGCTGGGCGACGTTTAGCGCCCGCAATATCGCCCACGCGGTTACCCGTCAGGTCCGTTTCTGTCACCACGACGAGCGGAAGCGCTTCAGCGTCCTTAAGCTTGCGCACCTTGGGGAAAACCAGACCAGCATGACTCAGCGCTTGATAGAGCGTGACCTCACCTGGGCTAGGTTCCCATCCAGGAGTAGCGACCTTGGTGGGAATCCCCTTTTCAGCAAACCGCTCCACCATGCGCTTGATAGCACCCTGGGCAGGGGCGATGAAGGCTGCCCGTCCGCCCGCAGTGGTGTGGGCCAGCAGCTGCGCCATCATGGCATCGATCTGCTCGATATCGCCGCGCGGTGTGGGGCCAGGTTCGTAATCGAGCGGCAGGGTCTCCGATTCCGCAGCGGCAAACATGCCTGGGGGCGCAAAAGTCCACAGGGGAGCCTCAATCTGCGCGCACGTCGCTTCCAAAGATTCATAGGAGCGGTAACTAGAGGCTTCCGTATCGAGCCCTTCCGCCGCAAGCGGGCCATCTGCGCCCATGGCGGCAGCCTCCCAACCGGCAGCAAGGAACTCGGCATCCGTGGATTCCAAATCCGCGACACGGGTGCGGATCTTCTCCGGTGCCACGAGGAGCACGTGTGTTCCGGTGGGGAGGAGTTCGGGAAGGGTGACAAAGGGTTCGTCGGCAAGCACGGCGAGCAATGCCTCCATACCTTCGGCCGGGATGTGCTCACCGACCTTTGTAAGCAGCTCAGCCAGTGCCGCATTGCCGCCAAACTTCTGCGCTAGGTCGCGAGCCCGTGCAGCCACCTCGTTGGTGATGGGAAGCTCGCGCGCAGGGTAGATGGCAACTTCCCCGACCTCAATCTCCTGAATAGCTCGCTGGTCCGCTACGGAGAACTGGCGGATATCCGTAATCTCATCGCCCCAAAACTCGATACGCACCGGATAATCGGACGTCGTGGGGAAAATATCGAGGATGCCGCCGCGCGTAGCGTACTCGCCGCGCTTAGCCACCATGTCTACATGTTTATACGCGCGAAACTCCAGTTCAGAGACGATATGAGAAAACTCATGCTCTTCCTCTTCTTTGAGGAAAATCGGTGCGCGCCCCTCCACCTTGCTGAGGATGGGCTGGCAGTAGCCGCGCGCTGAGGTCACCACAACCTGGGCCTTGCCCGCACCAACTAGGTCGAGGACTTGGGCGCGCTTACCGACGATGTCCGGTGCCGGCGAGAGCCTCTCATGCGGGAGCGTTTCCCACGCGGGGAAGTACGCAACCTTGTCTCCCAACAACGCGGTGAGCTCCGCACTGAGATCCTCGGCCTCGCGGCCCGACGCTGCCACAACGAGAACCGGCGCATGGTGCGCCAGGGTGCCAATAGCCCAGGGACGGGCCTGATCGATGCCCGTAATGTGTAGAGATTGCGTACCTACCTGGGCGGCAAGGCCTTTGAGTTTGGGATCGGAGGCGGCTACCTTGAGCAGTCCTCCCAGCATCGGAGTTGCCACCTACTCATCTCCCTTCAACTTCGGTGCAGCTTCCATTCCGGCCAGGCCATTCCAGCACAAGTTCACGATATGCGCGGCAACAGTCTCGCGGGAAGGCTCACGCTCATCCAGCCACCATTGGGCCGTGGTGGCCACCATGCCAACGAGCGCCTGACTGTAGAGCACAGCGAGCTCGGGGTTGAGCCCACGGTGTTCAAAAGCCTCTCCCAAAATGTGGGCAATCTGATTCACCGCGGTGTTCAGCAGCGTGGAGAAACTGCGCTCATCCCCCGGCTTCGAATCACGCACCAGGATGAGGAAGCCATCAGTCTCCTCTTCCACATAGGTCAACAGCGCCACCACGCCGCGCTCGATGCGCTCGCGCCAGGAGCCCTCTTGCAAGGACTCAATGACTAACTTTTCCAAGGCCACCAGCTCGCGGTCGATGACCACCGCGTAGAGGCCTTCCTTGCCGCCGAAGTGCTCATACACCACCGGCTTGGACACACCTGCGCGCGCGGCGATCTCCTCTACGCTGGCGCCATCGAAGCCAAGCTCCGCGAAGGCCGCCCGGCCAATGGAAATCAACTGTTCACGGCGCTCACGGCCGGTCATCCTTTGTCGAACCATGCTTCTACTGTATCTCCCCCACCGGACATGACCCGCACTCACAGAGAAAGCGGGGAGGTGTTTAGGACTCTCGACCCCCGTCAGGTAACATGTCCTCCAGCGCTCATAACGTGTGCGCTGTTTCCCCATGGTGTAATCGGCAACACTACGGTTTTTGGTACCGTCATTCTAGGTTCGAGTCCTGGTGGGGAAGCTGATTAGCATGGCCCGTTTACCTGCTTTTATGCAGGTGGTGGGCTATTTTTCTATTGGTAGACGGTTGCACTGGCGACGTTTGGCGACCTGCGGAAACGGTTCATTCTCCGTCAAAACTCCGTCAAAACTCCGTCACGGATTTGGTCCAGCCCCTACCCCCGCCTAGCCATCAGCGGAGACATTTTTATTGCCCTAAAACGCAGAAAAAGACCCCCACCTATCAAGGTGAGGGTCGATTCTTCACAAGCGTGGTTAGCGCTCATGGTGGTTTTTCCACTCGTGGAAAGACAAAAACGGCGGGCGCGGCAGGTCTAGCCCATTAAGCCACGTGGCGTAATCCACATGGTCTACAAGATCTTTCTCCAATGCATCGACGCGGTCATCACAGTAAGCTTTGACCTCTTGGGCGAAAGACTTCCACGTTTCCGCCGCGGATGATTTTTTGTCTGCGCTTGCTTTCAGATAGGCCGCGCCAAGCACGCCGATAGTCGTGATGATGGCGACGATGATGGTGGAGAGGGATGCGCTATCCAGCCCGGTTGAATTCACGGGCGAATTCCTCCCTCCCGGGCATTGGTTCGCGGCTTCCTCGCCAGACTGCCCAGACGACGAGGCCCGCGGTCGATAGGTAGCCGACTGCTGGTACCCAGCCGCGTGGACTGCCGTCGACGATACTGTCTGCGATGAAGCTCAGTCCCCAGAGGACGTTGAGTCCGACGCCTGCGCCGACGGCAAGGGGCGCTGCTCGCTCCCACCACGCGGCGACCAAGCACAGCGCGCCGATAATTATCCACACCACGCCCCATGTGGGCATAGTAAGCGCCCCTTCAGCGGGATGTGTTGCCTGCGCATGGGGGGACATGAATGGAGGCAGGTAGCTGGTGCCGCGTGCGATGATGCCTAAGCCCAGGATGATGAGCGCCGGGGCGTCACCCATGCACCAGGCGCGTAGCCGTCGTGCGGCCGGCTGGTATTTGGCGGGCAAGTGGTCAATCGGCATGCTGGTCACTCCCCTGCCCGGTGGCGTCCACCTTGGTTGGCGGTGGACTCACCGCTATACACAGGCAGCTCAGCGAAACCAGCGGGGGGCTCATAGCCAGCGGTGGTATTGCCTGGCTGCTGGTAGTCGTCTGGCATGCCGCTGAGGCTCGGGCGGTCTGCGTAGGCGCGTAGCCCGGCTTTTTCGAGCTTACGGGCGGCAGATGGGGTGATGCCGTCCTTGGTGAAACGGTTGACGAAGAAGCCCAGGATGGTCGCGCCGGCGGTTAGCCCCACGGTGAAGGACGTGTCTGCCAGCTCTGGGCTGTCGGCCAGCTGCGCGAGTATTGAGGCCACGCCGGTAGCGATGATGATGATACTGCCCTTGTAGCGCAGCCAGGTGGGCTGGTCTTTCAGTTCTTGCTGTACTGCTTGCTGGTATGCGGATGCCATTAGCGTGCTCCAATCTGGTCGATTTTTTGGGAGAGGTTGGCCACGTCATGGCGTAGCGCCGCCACCGCGTCCACCAATGTGAGGTTTTGACCTTTGCTGTTTTTCCCTAGTTGGGACCACCCCTTACCCTTCGGGCCGCGTAGCTGCGCCCAGATTTCCTGAATCGCATCAATCTGCGGGCCAAGGTAGCCGCTGATGAATGTAGTGATTTGCTTGTACAGGTTGGCCTGGTGATTCGTCACTGGCGTGGCCTCCTTCTTCGGGTCGAGGGTGCCGTAGGTGTTGAATCTGTCGATGAGCTCATTGACCTTGCGGCGCTGGATGTTCATGTCCATCATGTGGCCGGAAACACCATCACCGCGTCCCGGGTCCCATTTACCTTGGGCTTTAAGAGAGTATTCCCAGTGGGCGGTCATGGTCTCCACGGTGGCGCGCTTGCCGAGGAACCAGAGGATTGCAGCGGTGGCGCGGCGCGTGGATTCTAGCTGCTGCTCGGGCCAGGGGTCGGTGCCGTTGTGCTGCATCTCGAAACCGATTGAGTAAAGGTTCGCGTTATTGGTTGGGTAGCCACAGCCCCAGCCTTTTCCGGCGTGGTAGGCGATGCCCGCGCCGAGGATAGTTTGCAGCCCGTCCGGGGCGGTGTGCAGCTGCGAGCTAAGCGCGTTACCCAGCCTTGGGTTATTGCGGATGAATTGGGCGCTGGTGCCGCGTGCACCGGTGTGGTGCCAGAACACTCCTTGGATGCGTCCGAAGTCTCCCATGCCCCATTGTTTCCAGCCGGGGTATTCGCGGAATTTCACGCCGAAAGCGCGGAACACGTCCGGCAAGAACGTGGGGTCTCCGCGCCACGCGGGATTTGGTCTCATACTGTGCCCTCCTTGTGGGTATGAAAAAAGCCACCCTGGCGGGGTGGCTAGTTGAGCTTTGTCCAGTAGTCGGTTGCGGTGTCCGGCCGTCGGTCATCACGGGTGGTGTGGAGCCGCTGGGAGACGTAGAGGTCACCGTTGTAGAGGCGTGTTGTTCCCTTGGTAATGAGTTCGCCTTCGCGCCATTCTGGGACTGTGGGGGCAGGCTCCACCGGCTCGTCTGGGGTGTCCGGCTCAGCTGGGGTATCCGGTTCCGTAATCAGTCCAGGGGCATCCTCACCCTCAGTATTAATCGGCTCATCACGCAGGAAATCACGGGTCACATCCTGCCAGCCGGAGAAAATTTCGCCCGGCGTTTTCGCATTCTGCCCCAAGCGACGGTTCCGCCACAGCTTCCCGTCGTGGGAGACGAGCGCTGCTGGTGGGTAGGCGGTGGCCCGGCTGGTGGGCTTAGACCAGGCGGCGACCTTCGCAACAAGCTGGTCGATGCTAGTCTCCGGCTCCACCTCAGTAGCGAACTGGGGTTTCAGCTCAGGATGGGTTTCCCAGAGTTCCTGTGCGTCCTCAGCGCGGGCCTGCTCTACCGCGTCTTGGGTTTGGCGTCGTTCGCGTTCGTCGCCGATGACCCAGGAGAGGATTTTCTCGTAGTCGTCTTCTGAGAGCTGGGTGATTGCGGTTTTAATCTCATCGATGGTCATAGTGTTTTCTCCTTATTCGAGTTTGAAAATTATGAGCGGCTGGCCATTATCGGTTTTGGAGATGACGTACCACAGCCAGCCATTTCCGGTCACTGCGCTGCCTTCAAAATTGATGTGTGGGCCATTAGAGCCGCCTGAGCGGGCGATTGCGTAGATAGCTCCACCGTCTCCGGGGGCATGAATGAGGTAGCTTCCGCCTAGTATCTTCAGCCGACCATCCCCGGCATCTGACGCCCACGCGGTGGAGGACACTACCCACTGCCCGCCATTAAAATCGGCGGTGATAAAGCGCGGCCCGCGTACAAGCTTCAAAGCCATTAGTGCCCACCCCCTGCGGGGGTCAGGCGATTGGGTAGCTCACGGTGGCGTAAACCGAGCCGAGGTAATCGCCGGTGATGATTGATACCGACCCGCCGGGCCTCACGTCGATAGCCCCGAACCGGTACGGCAGGGAGTGAGACTCCATCGGGGCAAATGCGGCGGGGAGCTGTATGGAGCGGCCCGTAAATCCCCAGAATCGTAGGAACGCGACCTGCCCGGTCTTTTTGGCCGACCAGCCCTCGCCCGATGCGGTGGCCACGGTATTGACGAGCCTTAGCGCCATAATGCCACCGCCTTAACCAAGCGGCGGCGGATTCTACGAAGAGAGAGAGAGAGAGAGAGAGAGGCTGCATATTGACAATCACTTTCGTCTCATCCGTAGGGTTCAGCACACGTATCACGAGGCGCGTGTCAGACAAATCCATCACCGCAGAAATAGTGTGATAATGGCCCCCAGTCGGGGCCACCACCTCACTCTTGTCGTTATCCCAATTTATGATTTTCAGGTCGTCCGCATTCCTCGCCGTCACCGTGATGTGGTAAACCCCTGTTTCACCCCAATACGGGTTCGTCGGCAAATCTGGGTTGTAACCACCCACATTTACCCAGCCAGACCCAGGTGGCACCACACCCCGGCGTGTCACCGGGCCAGTCCTGACTAGTTTCAAACCCATTATCAATACACCTCATAAATTCTGTTGGTCTCAAGTACTTCAATAAAGTCCCCTACCTGGGCGTACGACTCCACAGCCTTCACCTCAGCCTCCGTCTTCACGGTATGCCGGTAGCCCCTAATTTCCTCCTTGGTGACGAAGTCCCCACCGGCAACTTGCTTGGCTTTTTCCACCTCGCGTTTTGCCAGGGTGAGGCTGGACGCGGCACCATCAGAGGAACGCTTCGCAGCATCCCGATAGCCTTTCGCAGCGTTGATATTGGTATCGACTTGGGTTTTCAGTACGCGGGTATCAGTCAGGGCGGAGTCCGCATCTTTAGCAGACTGGGCGGCGGCGTCCTTATGCTCTCCCGCTGTAGCAGCATGGCCGGAAGCATCATCAGCAAACTCGGATGCCTGGCTCTTCGCTGTTTGTGCCTCCTCTGCGGAGCTTTCCGCGTCAGTGGCTGACGATGCAGCGGAAGTGGCTGACTCTTCTGCTGACGTAGCAGAGCGTCTCGCCGCATCCTCACTATTCTCCGCAGCCTCCGCCGACGCGTGAGCCGAAATAGCATGGCTCACCGAAATATCAGCTTGCTCCTTAGCCCTGCCCACACTCGCCTGAATCTCCCGCAGAATACGGTCAAGTTCGCGGACGCTATTATCATCCAGTAGGTCAGCGTCCTTCACTGCGTCCGCCAACGTCTGCGACGACCCAGTACCGATAAACATTTTCACGCTGTCGACGGGGTCGCCTGCGGACACCATCACCAGGACGGCCGGGCCGGGGGCTGCTTCAAACGACACCCGCCCACCGGTGACCTTGTATCGGTCTGGGTTTCGGGTGATGAGACCACCGGAGTGGCCACGCACCTCAGGGGCACGCACCCATATTTCATCGATTGTTTCGGGGCGTTGTGTGACGAACTTTAATTGGCCTGACACTGTCGCCATGATTCTCCTCCTTTAGGTGGTGTAGGTACCACTCATCGATGCGGACTTAATACCGCGACTAAAACCAGCGCCCGCGCCTGAAATAGCTTGAAGTTCAAGTCGAGAGCCGCGAGGTATGGAGCTACGCGTACCAACCACCGTCTGCGAGCGCTCACCATCACCCAGAATGGTCGCTGGGCCAAGAGAAGTAGTACTGGTCTCACCGATGACTGTGCCGTTCAGCACCAGGCGAATACCGTAGGTGGCGCCGCGACTAGCTGCCTTCCACGTGATATTCGCATCCATGTACAAGTTCCTGCCTCCGCCGCTGATGTACTGGCTAAGCAGGGTCTCCCACGCGTAGTGGCCGACGGCTGTATTGGATATGCTGCGGTTAATCGACTCGACGTTCGACGACGTCACCGACCACTTCGCGTACAAATAATCAGTATCCGCAGAGCACGTAAACGACCCAAGGTTCGAGTAAAGTTTCTCACCGCCAAGGGATAGAAGGTCATTAGAGCCTTTCGTGTACCACGCCACGTGGACTAGATTCTGACCATCGGTCGGCGGAAAGTTTACACGCCAGCCACCATCGGCCCTACTGGTGACGGAGGACTTTGGGTGACTGGAACCTGCTTTTGTGGCCATGAGTTCATCAACCGAATTCGAGACAGCTCTCGACATCTCACGCTGAGCATTGCTCAACCTTCGCAGAACATTATTTTGAACCTGGTTGATGTAGTCGTTCATTTCGTTGTAGTTCTGCTGCCAGGCCTGGAATTTCCTGTTCGCGAGGTTAATCGCGTCCTGCGCGTCCTGTAGGTCGTTAACCTGCTTCCGCCACTCATACAGGTCAATGAATTGGACCCGGTATAGGCCGTTGACCTGCTCCTGCATTTTCTGGAAAAGCAGGTTCGACTGGTTAATTTTTATCTGCTGTTCTTTCCACTCCGAGTCTTTGAACCACTTGATGTCGTTAAACTCGTTGTACTTACCCTGCGCAGACAAGGCCAGGGCGATCGCCTTGTTGACGTCGTCCTGGTTCTCGGCCACCCAGTCCCCGGCCGTGTTTGCCGTATCAGTCAAATTCTGAATGCGCTGCAGGACGAGTTTGGATGCGGCGTCCAGGTCTTGGTTCTCGCCCTGCAGAGCACGGGTCAAAGCTTCGAGCTTCTTGCTATGGGCTTCAGCGTCCTCAATCGCTTCTTCTAGGTGGGACTCCAGCACCCCATAGTCTTGAACGAACCCGGCTTGTAAAGCTTCGAGCTGGGTTCGCCACTCAGTAGACGTGGAGTTTAACTGCTCGCTCCACGTCTTCGTCGCAGCATCGAGATTGTTATTGAGACTTGACGCCGTGTCATTAAGGCGACCATCCCACTCCTTCGTTGCCGACGACACCGACGACTCAATCTTCTCGTCCAATCCGAAAAGGTCTCGACGGTCGTCCACAAGGGCCCGGCGTACAATCTCATTCTCCGCCAGGCGTGCGTCAGCGTCAGAGACCAGCTGGCCACCAACATGCACCACGTCGTCGTCGATACGGGTGATTGGCAGGGTGACGACGGTACCCCAGATTTCCACGCGGGCCTTGTCCCCCACCTGGAAATCCTTGAACGGCACCCACGGTCCCAGTCCTGCCTTCGAGATGTCCGTCTCCAGGAAGAAATCGCCACTGGTGCGCTTGGCGGCAGCGTCTAGGATTTCTTCCACGTTGGTGGCAGGTTCCTGCTCGCCCATCGCGGTTGTGATGGACACGTCAGAGCGGACGAAGCGGCGGGCCATACCGCCCACACGCTCCCCGCCCAGCGCGGCCACATAGCCCAGTTTGTTGCCAGGCGCAGCCAAGGCGTACAAGTCCTCGAGCGCAATCCCCTCCGGCAAGACCAGGTCGTACGTACCGAAAGCTGTGGAGGCCAAAGACCGCATTACAGTCACCTGTGCTGCGTCAGCCACAAAATACGGGGTAGGCATTTTTACTGCACCTCCTTGACAGTCATCACAATCATCGCGTGACTAAAAGTCTGCGTAATAACCCGCCGCTGGGACGCGCCCTGCGAGGGGCTAATATCCACCTGAGCAGGGCCCATGTGGGATTTCGCCAGGCTCCATGAGCGCACCGGCTTATCCCCCGGCCACCACAAATACGCACCCAGAATCAGGCCGGCGTTCTCTGCCTGGCCAGCCACCGTCTCCCACAGGAAACCGTCTTTGGCCTCTAGGTCGATGGTGGGTGATAGGTCGGTCTCCGGGACTTCCACGATGTGGTACGGGTCGTCGACCCAGCGTTTCCCGTCAGGGTCCTGTTGGGTCATCATCGTCGCGTCGAGTGATTCTTGCGCCAGGCGGCGGATGACGAACCCCGCTGGGCCGTGCTTCCATGTGAACGTGGTGCGGGTGGCCAGCTCAATTCTCGCCATGAGCCGGGGTGTTTTATACACGATTCCCGCCTCGTCACCCGTGTTTTGGTATGGGGTTGCGGCCCACCATGCAGCAGGCCATGACGCCGCAGGAATCGTATTCCACACATCCATAATGTTGAGGGCATGCACGGTGATTTCGGCAGGCACCCCATCATTGTCAGTGTCACTGGCCTCCACGTGAGTAATCATCCCACCACGGCGTACCACCCCATCCGCACCAGGAAAAGCGACTAGCAGCATGTAGTCACCCTGGGCGGTGGGCAGCTTGCCAGACGGGTCGAAATCACGCAGCGCCGACATGACGAGAAGATCCGTCAACCGGTTAATCTCACCATCCGTGCCACGGGCAGAGAACGTCACCTCGAGGTCAGTCGACTCCATCCACTGGTCCGGGGTGTCTTTATCAATCGGCTCCGGCAGGGTGAATAGCGGATTACCGTCCCCGTCGCCGATGCCGTACCACACGTCACGCTTGTCGACAACGTAGTCGACGTGCTTACGCCAAGCAGCCCAGTCCGTAGCCATTATGGTCTCCCTTCTATCCCCATGGGTCAGCTACGAGCTGGCACCACTCCAGTTGCATCCCAGACGGCAGCGACCAGCTCGCACTATCCCCGCGCTCCACGCCCTCGGGGTATACCTTGTCCTCGCGCAGCACCATCGGGTCAGTGTCAATAACCTCTGGCATGTAGCCAGTCAGGTATGAGGTGGCGCCGGATGGGTATGTGAGTGTTCCGGTTCGCCCGTTTCGTCGGATTTTGGGGTATATAACACCATCGCCCGTATTCGTAACTGTGACGCTTCCCCTCTCGAGGAACGCCACCGACCTAGCCAGCCCGCGCGAGTTGAATACCGGAACCTCTAACTGCATCGACAAACGACGACTCGGTTCCACATCGACACCAGGCAGCACGCCTCCCAGCACCGCGTCAACAAAATACGTACCCCGCGCACCCTCAATCCTGAAAACACACGGGGCCGCATCCCTCGCAGCCACAGTCTTCAACCACGCACGCCGAAACGACCAATACAACGCCTCCATCTCCTCATGGCTATCAGCCACGAGATGAAACTCAATCGTGGTATCCATCGACTTAAACCGACGCTTGCCGGGTACTACCCCAGAGCGCGCAGGCACCGCCAGGTCAGACCTCTCAGCCTCACCGGTCAGCGACACCAACGCGCCCACCGGGGCCAGCACCTTCGACGTATGCACCGACCCAGTCAGCAGATACTCCTCGCCAGTACCCGTAACCAACGTCACTTCCATCAGCGAAGCTCCTTCCTACGAGCATTAGCCAGCAACGACGACGAGATACGAGTCTTCACACTCGCATTCGTCCCAGACGTAACATCCGCCAGCAGGCGATCCACCTGGTCGGCTGTGTACATCTCATCCCCGCGCATCACCACCGTCGTCTCACGACGAACCTGGTCATGCGCACTCGCGTAGCGCGGGTCCATCTTCCACCGCACACCCAAAGACTCCGCCGAAGCCTGATTAGCACGCGCCACAGCCAAATACTCGCCGCGCACCTTCTCATTACCCTCAGCAAACGCAGCCGAAGAAGCCTCCAGGCCACGGATCGCGTAATCCAAGCCCTTAATCTGCTCCTTCAGCGGCTGCGTCTTCTCAAAGTGATCCACCTCAGCACGGAAATCCTCAGACGCGCGGTCAATGTCGCGCTTCTGGTCACGAATATCCCAGATCGGTTTCATCGTTTCCTGCACCTTCAGTGCAGTTTCCGCAGCCACCAACTCTGGCATCTCGCTTCGCAGCACCGACATAGGGTCACCACCACGGAACGACGTGCGGGACATCTTCTTGAGAGTGCTATCGAATCGGCCCTCATCAATACTGATGTTCGTTTCACGTGCTACCGCATCCAGCGCGGCGCGCAGGGACTCCTGGCGTGCCAGCTGTCCTCGGTACTCCGTGGCGTGAGACCCAGACGCGCCCAGCTTGTAGCCCCAGCGACCGAAAACATTGTTATCCAGGTTCTTCTGGTTCTCGGCCATCTCGGCCATGAGCTTGGCAATCTGGGCCTGGCCGGTAGCACCCTCCAAGTCCATGCCGGAAATGCGGGCGGCCATCTTAATCACGCGCTCCTGCGCAGTAATCAAATCAGCCTGAGTGCGGGCGTTCTGCCGTACACGCTCCGCCAGCTCATACTCAGCCTCCAGCTGAGATAGCTTAGCGTTGAGTTCCTTCTGGAAAGCCTCCGCACGCGCCTTCTCATACGTGAACAGGGCGGACAGAGCAGCATCCGACCATTGGGCCAGCACGCCGCGCCCCACCTGCGCCTGAAACGCGTTGTAAGAGTCCCAGTCCTCGTGCAGTCCCATCATCTTGAGTTGGGCGATTTTCGCGCCCTTCTCAATCTCACCGTCGAGCTTCATACGGGCCTGCGCAATCGCCAACATGCCCTCAGCTTCCGCCACCATACGGTCGCGGTTAGCAATCTCCAGGTTGAACGCGGCCACACGCTGCTCGTTCAGCCCGCGCACCAGCTGCTGCTGCAGCTCAGCCACATTAGCCTGCAGCTGCAAGTTGAGCTCAGCGTAATCAGCAACAACCTGCAGACCATCGGCCAAGGTCTTCACCGCGGCGATGCGCGCATCCTGAATCCTGTGAATCAAATCCACAATCGCACCCACGATGGACTTGATGATGCCGATGCCGACCTTGAGCATGTCCATTGCCATACCCAGGGTCAGGCCAGTCGGGCCAGCCAGGCCGGCAATGCTGGCGAGCTTGCCCACCACCATGTCCAGCCCGGCACCAACAGCACCGGCCGGGGCGCCCATGCCGACAAGCTTGGAGGCCAGGGCCTCCGCCTGCGGAATGAGACTCTCAATCTGCTGCTGCGAGATGAGAACAACGTTGTCGAGGTCTTCGGCCTGCTTACGGCGAGCTGTCGCCAGCTCCTGCTCCGCCTTAGAAACCTCCTCGTTAGCCTTTTTCACCTCCTCAGCATGCTTTTTCGCATTCTCTTCAGAATGCTCATCAATATCCTCACGAACTCGCTTCAGCTTCTCCTCAGCATCCGCAACCTTGTCAGCGGCCTTAGCACGCTTCTCATCCGAATCAGCTTCAGCCTGCTTAGCCTTAGCCTCATCAACAGCCTTTTGCGCGTCATCTAGCTTGCGCTTATCTGACTTAGACATTCCCTCAGGCCCAGACATGAGATCGGATGCAGCCTTTCGTGCCTCCTCCAGCGCCTTTTCCTTCTCGACGATGGTGTCAAGGTTCTTAGTGGCGCGGGCGCGAGAATCCCACAGTGCTTCCTCACCATCAAGAACCGTCTTGATGACGTCACTCCCCGGCAAATCCAAGCCAAGGTCCAGCATGCGGCGCACACCCTGACGGGCATTAATGCCCTCAATGCTGTTGTAATCACCGGCCTTAGCCATCCACGCCTGCGCATTGTCAGCAAACCGAGCGAACACCTCAGTCTGCTGCTTCAGCTGTGGAACCAGGCGCCCGAGCTCGCGCACGACATCACCCATGGACGCACCAGAACGGATCATCTGAGCGACCATCTTCCACTGGTCGAAGTTGAGCACCGGCTCTGGCTTGCCGGAGAGGTTCACAGCAGACTTGCCGTGCTCCAGCCAACCTCCCTGGTCAAACAGCTTCGGCAAATCGATAACACCGCCCAAGGCATAACCGCCTCGGGTTGGCCACACATTAGATGGCCCACCATACTTGGTTTTCGTCCACAAAAGAGCCGCGGTCATGTTAGTGACTGGGTCCATGCGGTTATCTGGCAAGCCCTCGAAGGCCTCCGGGTACTTGTTGCGCATGCCCCGGTATGTCGGTTCGATGACCTGCAGCAGACCGCCCGACGGGGTACCCTTCACCGCGTTGTCGTCCCAGTTGTTGACCGCATTCGGGTCGCCGTTTGACTCGATAGCAATCTGCTCCAGCATGGCCTGCAGCGCAGAGTTATCGTAGCCAGCTCGGCGAAGCGCCTCAGTAGCAGCCGGAGCCCACTCCTGGACGTTACGAGCACCGCCACCAGTAAAAGCAGACTTGAGCTTGTCGGCCTTTTCCTTAATGAAGTTCCAGGCAGACTCAGCCATCGTTTTGAGGTACGCGCCGGGCAGCTTGCCCCAATCACCGAAGTTGTCAGCCCCCGGAAAACTACCGATCTTCTTGATTGCCGAGTCCCATAGAGATTTAACCATCGAAACTGGGTTATAAGAGGTGCCGCCAGGCACGTCGTCCAGGACAATGTCGTCACCATCGAAGCGGAGCGGAGAGTTTGTACCCCAGTGGACGTGATTACCATGCTGGGAATTAGTCCCTGCACCATAGTCAAAAGGAGCACCATTCAGAAGGTTCTGCCAACCGTCCAGCGGGTGGTGAATCAGCTGGGTGGTGTTCGGGAAATTCTTGTGAATCGCCCTAGCCAGCGCCTTCGACGCAGGGGTAGGCATCTGCGTCGCATACTGACCATCCGACGCCTGCCAGTCGGTTGCTGCTGCACGAGAGAAATCATGCATCGAGCCCGGCTCGCTACGGGACGCCGAGGTCAGCGTAAACAGCCCAGGAAAGAATCGGGACACGAACTTCGCATGCGACTGCTGGATAGCAGACAGAGCGCCAGCAATATTGGTGAACCCGCCCTTGGCGAAATTGCCCAGGTCTATAACGCCACCGCTAGCGAAGTGGGAGTGCTTCAGGCGGTTTCGTACGCCCTCCACGCCGCCCTGCCGGGCAGCGGCGTTCACGTTGTCCAGCCAGTCCTTGCCGAGGGCGCGGGTCGCCTCCGGGCGCAGGATGCCTTCACCACCAGACAGTCCGATGCGCATACCGGTGCGCGGCTCGATGAAGGTGTACGGGTCACGCCCAGGGGTGTAGCCGGGCAGAATACCGCCGGTCGCGAACTTAATTTCCTTCAGCTTATCCAGGCCGACGAGGCCCGCGACCGCGTTCCACGCCTTGCGAATGCCGCTGTTGTAGACGACGTCCACCACGAACTGAACCGGGGCCTTGGTCTTTTCTTTGATGCCATCCCAAATCTGACCAATGGCATCCACAGCGGTGGAGAACCAGCCTTTAACCGTGTCAAGACCGCTCTTTAATGGACTGAAGACATTCTCATCAATCCATACCCAACCATCGCGTAGACGGTCTGCCATCCACTGCCACTTATCAGCAATCCATCCAGCTACGGCGAGGACGGCATCCCACATAAGGTGGAAACCCTGAATCTGACGCTGGATGACATTCTCATCCAACCAGTTCCACACATTCAACAGGACGCCGTATAGCCAGTTCCACTTGTCAGAAATCCAGCCGGCGACTGCAGATACCGCGTCCCAGAGTCGGTTAAAACCATCAACCATGAGCTGAATGACGTTGTCGTAAATCCAGCTCCACACGGTGGACAGTGTTTCAGACAGCCAGGTCCACTTCTCACCAATCCAACCAATAACGGACTGAATAGCCGGCCAAAGTACGTTCTGAAAGAGATCCACCATGGGGTTGAGAACATTGTTCTGAATCCAACCCCATACCTCGGAGAACTTCTCCGACACCCACTGCCAGCCGTCAACCAACGCCGCGGTGAACTTCTCCCAAAGCTCACGCCCCGTCTCCGTCTTAGTGAAAAACCACACAAGACCAGCAGCTAAAGCAGCAATCGCCGTTACAACAATGCCAATAACATTGGCCTTCATCGCAAGGTTCATGCCTTCCTGGGCAGCCTTAGCGAGCTTAAGCGCCGTGGTCACGGCAGTCATACCGAGCGCCCACGCCTTCCACAAGCCAATCGCAGTACCCACTGCAGCAAGCAAGGGGACCAAGTAGTCCTTATTCTTGAGTATCCACTCACCAAGCGAGGTGAGCTTACCGACAACATCCTCAAGCACCGGGCCGAGCTGCTCCGCAAAAGACGCCGCCAACGGCATGACCTTATCAATGACCAGCTGCATCGCGGGAGCAATAGAGTCAAAAATCTTAGACGCCACCGGCTCCAAAGCAGCCAGCGCATTCAGCTTGAATTGATCCCACTTCTCCGCAAAACTGGCAGTTTCCTCTGCAACACCATTAATCGTGTCCGATGTCGCACCAGTCGCCGCCATGAAATCGTCTACCGACAGCGTGCCGGTCTTAACGGCATCCACAAATTGCGCAGCTCCACGAGTGCCGAAGATATTTGAGGCCATATCAATCGCAGCTGCTTCGTCACCCGCGTTGATAAGCTCCTCGATACTGCCAATCGTTTCTTTCAACGCCTCCGGCGCATCACGCCCCTCGGAAGCAAACTCCGCGAGAGCGCGCTGCATCGACTGCAACGTCTTATCCGCATCAAGACCAGCTTTATCCATCTGTCCGACCAGGGCAGCCGAATCAGCCATGTCGAAGCCAAAGCCACGCAACGACGGGCCGGCCTTCACCGCGGAGTTTGCAAGCTCAGACACCGACAAACCCGTAGCCTGCGACACCTGGAACATTTTGTCCAGCATGGCCGGCATATCCTCAGCCTCCACGCCAAAGCCGTTCATAGCCTGAGACAACGAGTTAATATCCGCGTCGACGCCCAGCTCCTGCAGCTGCATCATCGACCGCGTCATATCCTCGAGCGGCTTACCGGTCAGCCCTAGGCGAGTATTCAAATCCGCGGCGGTCGAGCCAATAGCCTCGAAGTCTCCACCAACGCCTACAGATTCTTTCGCGACGTTGCGAATGTTTTCCTTGAGCGCCTCGAATGCTTCACCCGTGGCACCAGTGCCAGCGCGCACCGTGTCCCACGTGTTGTCGAAAGTCGTTCCGACCTTGACAAGGCCCGCAAGCCCACCGGCCACAGCACCGGCCGCGGCAGCCATGCCGGTCTTTAGCTTGGCGCCAATATCGTGAAACGAGGTTCCCGCTTCATCAGCTGCGGCCTTCGCCTTATCCATCTCTTTGCGCAAACCGCCCAGAACACCCTTATGACGGTCTTCCTCATCCTTTGCAGACTTCTGCGCATCCTCAAGCTTGCCGACTGTTTTTGCGTAGTCCTCGGCCTGGTCTTTGGCTTTCTTCTGCGCATCGGTAGAGTCCTGCTCCGCCTTCTTCGCCTTAATCGTCGCTTCAGTGACCTTTGCCTTGGCATCCTCGAGCTTAGAGAGCTCTTTTGAGCCGGACTCCCCCTTGGCTAACGCTTTCTGGTAGTCCTCTTCCGCGGCTTTCTGCTTAGCGATGGCCGCCTGCACCTTCCGGCGGGCCACCTCCTCCTTGCCAGCGGCATCCTCCGCAGCCTTACCAAGGGAATCGACCTTTTTCTTAGATGCGGCAGCCTGTCGTTCCAGAGACTTCACCATGTCATCCGCGGTCTTCTGTACCGCATCCGCAGCCTTTTTAGACCCCGCGGTCATGGGCTTCACCATGCCCTTTTCAATGCGTTGGGTAATCCCATCAAAAACGGGGACGAATGGGACGGATACCCAGCCCAGAGCATTATCTGACATTGTGAAAATCTCCTTTTGTATTAATCCCCTGCTGTTAAGCCACGCGCTGTCATGCGCTCCATCGCCGCGGCCTTCTGGGCGACCTCCTCGCGGTTCTTCCGAGCCATAAGAAGCGGGTGCGGCTCCCCCGTGAGTGCGCCAAAAATCCCGGCAAGAATGACGGCCTCGGTACTCATCGGGTCGAATTCGCTTTGAGTCTCAGCCCAAAACAGTGAATCCGGACGATGCCGTAGCCCTTCGATGAGCACGGCAAGACGCCTGGTCGACAATTCACCCCTAGGCCAGCTACCTAAATCCAGACTGTAAAACTTTTGTAAGTCAGCTTCGACCAGCTCCAGATGGTCAACGACTCCAAAGAGCACGTCGACTCTTTCACGGTTAATTCCTATCGCCTCGAGCCATGATTCGACTAGGCGCCGCACGTCCCCAGGCCTGGGGAATGCTAATACCCAGGCCATTTTTGCCTTATCAGTCAGGAAATTCAGTTCTATCTCTGCACCGCGGAAAAGCTCGATAGCGGAGTTAAATCCTGCCATAACGGGGTCAGCGACAGCTTCAAGATGGACTGTGCGTCCTGACCCTAGGCGAACATCGAATTTGACGGTGCGTGCCCCCGTCGCATCAAGTTCTAGGGGCAGCACAGGCTAGTCCTCGTGGTCGATGGTGTTGTCTACCGCGCCCATAGCCTCGCCATAGGCGGTGGACACCGTCTCATAATCGCGAACCTTTGCGCCCGCGTTCTTGAGCAGGAAACGAGACTTAGCTGTAAGAGCACCGGCGAGGAACACGGCATAGTTGCCGCGCTGCGCGTGCTCGAGCAAGTCGAAATCCATGTCCTCAGTGTTCTTAATGGCTTCTAGGGTGACTTTGTTGCCGTTGGCGAGAGTGACAGGGAACTCGATGGTCTCCACTGTCGTGGCCTCCTGCGCGGTCGTGGTCTTCTCGTCGGTGTTCTCGGCAACTTCCACCTTGTTGCTAGTGGTCTTTCGTGCAGTCATGCGTGGTCCCTCCAATAGGTATGACAAGGTGGTCCCAGATGAATGTTTAAAGGCGTTTTCTTCTCAGGGACCACCCGAAGATGAGAAGAAAACGCCGAGTACTGGTGGCAGGAATCGAACCTGCAGCGGCCCGGCATTCTTGAATCCTTATGGCCAGCGCTCTTCCAATGAGCTACACCAGCAGAGAGCTGGGGACGTCACCCCCAGCAGATTTACCGACGTAACAGTTAGGCCACGGGAATCGTGGTGGAATCAGCGGTCACGGTGAAAGTGCCCGCCGAAACATTTACGCGGCAGGGTCACCAGTATTAGCGCCATCTACCTCGGCCGGCTCACCAGTCTCCGGGTCCTTAAACTCGGTAAGGTCCACACCGTCGACGTCCTTGTCTACATCATCGGTGGCCTTGACGTACACGGTGCCCTTCTCGCCACCCTGCGGGATGAATGCCTCACCAGAGTCGATCTTGGACTCGAGGTCATCGATGTCCTGGAAGATCTTCTTCTCAACCTTCACAACAGAATCCTCCGTAATCAGGTAGTAGTTTTCCTCGAACATGACCTCATCATCACCGTTGACATAGTCAATGTTGAGGGTGTGGGGGGTCGGGTCGTTGCCCTGGTTACGGTCCGGAACAGTGAGATTTGCCTTCTCGCGGGAAACCTTGATTCCCATGATTCCGGACTGGAACTTGTGGACGCGGGCGACATACGCCTGGGCAACCTTGTTGGTGTGCTTGCGGTAGAGCACAGAGTCCTGGTTGACGGTGTCCGGCCACTCGATATAGTCGAGGACCGGGGAACCTGGAATCAGGTCAACGGAGCCGTTGACGTCGCCTGCGGTGTAGGACGTTGAAGACTGTCCACCGGTGAGCGGTGTCTTGTTGGAATCCACGTTTCGCGCTTCGTTCCAGGTGGAATCGTTCGGCTCGAGACCTGCAGAGTGCCAGCCAGGGCCGAAAGTGCCGGTCTGGGTGTCGATTGCGGGGTTCTCCCCGAAGTGCATGAGGACTTCCTTGTCCTCGAGGACTCGAATGTTCAGTCCTGCAGTACGCTTCTTCGCCATTGTTTATACAACCTTTCGTGTGGTGCCACAGCTATAGGAGCATGTGGCGACGTACCCGCCCTTGAGACTGTCTGGGCCAACAATGACCCCAGTCGAACGGGTTCTGGAAATGGAAAGGCCCAGCCCACCCATAGGGCTGAGCAAATATTCGTTGATACTTCGCCCCAGCCGCCGCGCAATGGCAAACGTCGGAGCATGAACAGTCACCCGCACCAAAGTGCGGTCATGCCCGGTATCCCGGGTTTGCGGTGCCCCATCGGCAACCACAACAGCAGCCCCCATCGTCGGGTTCCACCCCTTCGGTAACGAATGCTCACACACCGTCACCTCCGAGGGGATTGCCCGCCGCAGCTGCGCGTACAGCTTTTGGGCCGGGTCCTGTGAGAAAAGGAACCCAGCAATCGAGTCCATCAGGCACCTCCCCTTACGCTCCCGGCTGGTTCATCTGGAATCCCGCCGCATGAATCGCATTCGTGATAGCCCCTAGCCGGGCTTCGAAAGCCACCGCGTAGGGATGGTTAATGAGCAAGACGGCACGCTGACGACCATTACGCCCAGCACCAACTTCGACATTGAACACTTCAGACTGCGAGCCGTGCTTGAAACCCGGCGTGTCCGGTGTCAGCTCTTTCTTGTCGGAAGGCCACGCGGCCCGCACAATCTGCGATGTTTTCTCCGCCGCAGCTTGTGCCTGTTCGACGACCTCCGGCTGCGCCAGCAGCTTCTCAAATGCCCCATCATTCCAATGAAAAGACGGGCGAAAATACTTAGCTTTCGCCATCGTCGGACACCTCCGCCGCGACAGCCGTGAACACAACCTTCGGACGGTGACGCGCCACAATGGGCCGCCTACCCAGCGAGTAGTCAAAGCCACGCGCCTCAACGATGTAGACACGGCCACGAATATCTACCCGCGCCCGGTCCTCTATTACCGTCCCCGGCGGGGCGAATACCTGAAGACGATTTACGTCCGCAGTGAAATAGCCATCATCTGAGACCTCTGAATCTCCGGCAGGGCCGATGACACAATGCTCAACCGTGCCGATAACCTCTCTACCAAGGAGCTTCCCATAATCGGAGTAACGCGGCTCGCCTAGGAGTTTGATTGTCTCGCCATGCTGGTCAGGAAACATCAGCAGATCCTCTCCGGCCAGTAAGCCGGGCGCGGGAACTTACCCCGCGCACCACCTGGCATACACAACCCTAAGTCGAGACGCTGCGCCGGAGTCAACCGGACACCACCCCAACCAACGGAATCAACATCGGCAAATGTGATGGAATCTGACTGCGGGCCCGTCGTAGATGATGCCGACCGCATACCCACATTGGGGCCTACTAGTACAGCTGCAGACACCATCTCACGAATGACGCGACGTACTACCGATTCAAGCCACGGAGTTCGTGCCAACGCCGCATCAAGCGAGCACCCACACTTCTGAAACTCCACCTCGAGATATTCCACCGCATCATCAAGAAGCGCCTTCATGCGGGGACGCTCATCTGCCGACAATGGGCGCGGGAGGCGCGATTCAATCTCGGGAACCGAAATCTCCATGAGCAGGCCTCCTTACTGCGTCGCCGCGATAATCTCCTGCTTCGACAAGCCCTTGACCTCCACGCCCATGGACTTTGCGTACTTACGCCATGCGTCCACCGGTGCCGTCTTTGCAGGACGCTTTACCTCATCTGCAGGTTCATCGTCCACCGGCACCGGGGCGGTCTCCTCAGAAACTGGTTCCACAGGTTCTGGCTCATCGCCAGTATCACTGACGAAGAAGCCACGGGGTGCGAACTCGTCGAAAATGTCCTGGCTCACGTCCATCGTGTAACCCGCTGGCCTGACCGGGTGACCCGGCAGGCGACAGCCTTTAGCCAAGGTCACGCGCACCATTACGACATCAACCCCGTCAGCTTCACAACCGACTTCGGATTATCCACACCGAAGCCACGACGATGAACAGCATCCGAACGGAACGACATATTCGCACCACCGAGCTGAGAATCTCCACGCTCCGGGTAGAAATCAGTGACCTTGCGGTCCTCACGCTGCGCCATGAAACCGGAAATGCCCTCAACGCCAAGGAAAGCCTCACCCTTCGGGACGGTGAAATCCTTAACAACCTGAAGGTTGCCGAACAGCAACGGCTCCGCAGCAATACCGGTAAACAATGGGTTCTCGTGAGCCATGTCGCCGATGTAGAGCTTCTGTACCTCAGCATTGCGCTTAAGCGCAGTCAACGTCATCGGGTTAATCCACAACACATCCGGCTCATACTCAAAGTAATTGCCATTGATGTCCTCGGCGCCCTGGATGAGCTCAATCGCGTCGAGCATGTCAGAAGCCGGGTTGGAGCCTTCCTGGTTCCAGGCAGTAGTGGCAGCAAACGTCTGAATCTTTGCAGCGGACAGTGCCGCGAGAGCATCACGGCCATCCTTACGACGCAAAGTGTTCTGGCGAGATACCATTTCACGCTGGACAGCATCAACGTCGTTATCGTTGCGCTGCTCCCAGGAAACACGGATACCGATACCGTTCTTCGCGAGCTTAAGGGTCTGCAACTCGGCGCCGGTCGGGTCGGAGACCGGGATTTCCCCGAACTCGGCGACGTTCTGAACGTCGTCCTCGAGGAAGTTGGCCTGCGCCTCGTAGTAGCCGACCACGTTCGATGCGGACGGGATAGTGCGGAAGAACAGACGGTGTGCCTCTTCTCCCTCGAAGGACTCACGGAAGATTTCCGGAAGGATAGTGGGGTTGGCGAGCATCTCGTCAACCGTGAGACCGGACATGCGGTCAAATGCAGAATTGATAGTGGTCATTTACGACCCCTCCTTGTGTATGGGTTGACGATTAGCTGTTGGCAATCGGCGTGGTCAAGGTGGTCAGCACGCGGTCACCTTCGCCATCCCAGGCGGCGACACCCACCTGGACGGTGCCTTCAGCAGCAACCTTGCCGTCGGCTGCGGCAAACACCGCGGCGCCGGCCTTGATTGCAGTGGCGTCGCCACCATCGACCTCGAGCTTCACGGACGCCGGGCCAATGTGGACGGCGATGTCCGTCGGCAGTGCATTGTTGTTCGGGTCTGCCTTTTCGGTGACCGCACCAAACACTCCACCGGTTGCAGCAGCATGCTGGACCTTGCCGTCAGCGACGGCGACAAGACGGAACTTCTCGAGCTTCGTAGCGGCCTCGAAGGTAATCGGGCCACTGCGGAAAGTAGGATTCGACATGTTTTCTCCTTATCGGAATGTGGTTACTTGTGGGTGGCCCGGCGTTCTTCGGCACGCTTGTACAGGTCTTCTCGGGTTGGAATGTCAGGCTCTCCGTCGGCGGTGTCATCGACTCCGTAACCCAACTCAGCCCGTGGGATAGTGCCCTTCGGATTGGAGCCGTAAAGGTCACGGGCGGTCTGCGGGTCACGCTTCATCGCAGCCACAGCCTTCGCACGACGAGATGCGGAAATGCGACCATCCTTAACCCATCCATCAACCTCGGCGACAAGCTTGGACTCCTTGTCCTTCTCCATCGCCTTCCAACCGAACTGGGCAGCAGCCTTGAGCTCCGCATAAGTCTCACTGTCGAGAGAGACAGTGTCTCCACCAAGCTCACCCGGGGTACCCGGCGCGGCCGGCTCCACAGATGTCGGCTCGCCCTCATCATCGGCAGCAGCCTTAACCATGACTCCAGTGGTCAGCTCGGTCGGCTCACCCTCACCAGACTGGACGGTGACGGTCAGGGAGACCTGCTCGCCAGGCTCCGAGTTCGGCGCAGTCACGGTAATAACACCGGTATCTTCGGCAACCTCAGCGGACCACCCCTCGGCAACCTCGCCCAGGGCGAACGACAGCCCAGTCGGCACGTCGCCAACCGGGGTGATAGTTGCCTTACCCGTCGGCACGACCTGTGTGCCCTCCGGGTAGGAAATCTCCACTTCGGTGTTGACTTGAACGGTCTCATTAAAAAAGCCGGAGAGTGCGTTCTGCACGTCCTCCGGCGTCTTGCCCAGCTCCTTGGCGAGCTGATTCAAGATACTCATCTTGTCTCCAATCTGCCCATCACTGGGCTTAGATGTCATGTCCCCCGATTCCGACCGGGTGACAGGCGGCGGCGGAGCCGCAGCCCGGTTAGCGAACTTGAAACGACGCTTCGCCAACGACGCCGACGGCGCCGGAGCGGACGACTTCTCCGCCACAATCCCATCTGCCAAGCCTGCCGCCACAGCTTCCTCCGCCGTGTACCAGGTCTCCGCGCTCATCGCGTCCAACCAGTCCTGTACCTCACCACCGGCCTTACCGGCGTAGATGCGGGCAAGCTTGCTGTCCTGCCGCTCCAGGTCTTCCAGCGTCTTGCGCACATCATCCGCGTTGCCGTCGGTAAACGTCCACGCACGATGGATCATGAGCTCCGACGACTCCCGCATGAGTACGCGGTCAGCACCACCGACCGCAATGAACGATGCGGCAGACGCGGCCAGTGATTCCACAATCACCGTGACCTCACCGTCATAGCCCTTAAGGGCGTTCATGATGTCAATGCCTTCGTACACATCACCACCACCAGATGAAATGCGCACCGTTACGTCACCGGAGATTTCGGAGAGTTGAGCCATCACCGACTTCGCAGTAATCGCATTCTCAGGTTCCCAAAAATCTGGCCCAATAGGCCCATACATGAGAATCTCGTTCAAGGGTTACTCCTTAAGCTCTTCAACGTGGCAAGGGCAGAATCAGTAGGAACCTCATCCTGAGAACTCAACGTGACCCCGAATTGCTCCTCGAGTGTTTGCAGGTCCTTCTTCGACTGCAGCGCATCCGTCAACCGTTGCTTCGGAGGAAGCACATAGCGGCGGCGTAGGTCCTCCTCAAGGTCCTTATCCGCCAGGATGAGGCCGGCGTTCTTAAGCTGCGCAAGGTCGCCCGGCTGGATTTCCTTCTTCGACGCAATCGGGTCCAGGGTGATGCGCGGCATCAAACCGTCATGCTCCGGAAACGCCACACGCACCAAGTCCTCCACCACGTGCTGGGTAGCGACATCAGCAATCCACTCGGCGGTGGTCTGCAAAGACTGGATAAACAGGTCAGACTGAGTTTCCGCCAGAGCATAGGAGCCTCCCTTGCCCTCGAGGTTCAGGAAGTGCGCCAACACGCTCTTAGCAATCATGTTGTCGTGATAAGTAATCGCCTCCCGAGGCGACATCACCTGACCACTGACACCAACCAAAGACAGCTTCGCCTTAGCCGGAATCGAAGCACCAGACGACTTACCAGCACGAAAAGACTGAACAATCTTCTGCCCGTTCTTCAAATCCGTATCAGGGTCCAAAGCAAGCTCCGACCCCTCATACACCGGCACACCCATGCTGTTCCGGTCAATGGCATTAAGCTCCATGCGCAAAAGCTCATCGCGCAGCTTCCAGTGCTTATAAGCCGGCCGCAGCACAGACTGCCCAATCCACTGGGAGCCCACATCATCAAAGACATAGCCGACAAGGCGCGAGACTGGAATCTCCACCGACTCCGCATTCTTCACGCCCGCCGCGGCCCGCTGCTTGATTGACGCTAGACCCCCATCAGCCGCAACCTGAATATCAGTAATCGTGCCCGGCCAACGCGGCGCCAACTTCACCAAATGGTCACGACCATCACGCCCCGGCGCATACACCTGCTCAAAGAACATATGCCCAAACTGCAGAGCTCGCAGCGCATCCTCCAGGTGCTTCTCCCACGACACGCGGCCCGTACGCGCCGCCACAGGCTTGTTAGGGTCCTCACCCTTAACCTGCATTCGCAAATCCTCAGCAACCAAGGACACGACCTCATCAGGTGCACCATTCGGCTCCAAGTACCACGTCGCACGACGAATCGGCAGCATCACAGCACGCAACACCGACTTCACCTGCGCGTCCTCACGCCCCATCTTCGCAAACACGCGAGACGACGCCGGGAACCGCAAGGCCCAGTTATCCTCCGCCAATGCAGTATTCGACACCGTGCGCGCAGCCCCCACCTCACGACGAACAATAGGCTCCATCACCACACCTCCTTAAAAATCAATAGCCGCAACACTCGGCACCCCCACCGACTCAACCGGAACAGCTGCACCGACATAACGCTTCTTCTGCTTTACGTCCACTTCCTCCGGGATTGAAAACTCCTGCAGCCCCCACACTGCAAACGCCGCGGCATTCAAGGTGGAAACATTACCCTTATAACGGTCCAGGCTGCGGTAACGCGACGTGGCGCGTTCTTCAGCCACAGCCCACGCCGCCGCCCAACGCGGATCATCATCATGAACAATCCGCCGCTCGGCAATCATCCGCAAGAACAACTCATAGGCCGCAGAAACCTTGCCGCCCGTCAACACCTCCGGCTCCACACCAGAATGCTCAAGCGGGTCAATCAGCGTCGCGACCGGGCCGGAACCATCAAGCACCAACGCCAACGGGTCGTTAGCATCAATCGACGCACACACGGACTCCACAAGAACTTCACGCTCAAACTTCTCATGCGGCGACAAAGACAAAAACACGCGCCCATCGCCTAGCCGCACCGCGGCAACCAACGCCACATTCTCACCATCAGGCGTCGTATCAACCGCAACCACGTTATCCACAGTCACTCCCTCCGGCGCGCCAGCCAACGAGTCCCACACATCCGGATCCACAATCGGCGTGAAATCATCCAAGTCCTTGAGTGTGAACCACTCGCCCCAGCCAAGCGCTTCGACACCGAAGTTGATACGACCTTCCTCCGTGTTCATACGACGCATGATTTTGCGCATCTTCTTCGCATTCGAAATCACACCATACGACGGATTAGCCACCCGCCAAGTCTGCTCATCCTCTGGGTCCATATCCTCCGGAGCCGCATACTCAGACAAGTACACCGGCTCACTCTCATCGAACTCCGTCAGCGCCTGCTCACGCATCGACGAAAGCACACGGCCATTCGCGTGCTGCGGGAAGTCACGGTGCACCGACGAAGACATGAAGAATACCTGCGGGTCGTCCGCCGCCTGGACGAGGAACGCCAGCGCCGCCATCTCCGAGTCCGTCAGATTGTAGGCCTCGTCGTAGATAAGTAGGTCGACCTTGGTCAAACCACGCCCTGCATCCTGAGAGCGGGTAGTAAACACGACGCGCCCGCCGTTAGAGAGGAAGATAGTGCCACGCCCCTGCGAGCACGTCTTCGACGTGACCAGCTTCGACATGAACTTACGACCACGAACAATCTTCCACGTCTGCTCCCACAGATCTTTCGCAGTCTCCCACTGCTGAGCAGTAAACAGCACGTTCTGACCAAGGACAAAGATGCGGTAAAGAACGATGAGCGCGACCAACAGTGACTTGCCGTTCTGACGCGGACAGATAAGCACCGCATCCGAATGCACCCACGTACCATCCTGGTTCGTAGCGTTAATAGCGTTAATTTCGTGACACTGCCACGGAAACGCCGTAAGCCCAACACGCCGAGACAGCTCAATGTTCTTGCGCCCATGCTCATGAATGCCGGGAGCCTCACGGAGATTCAGCGGCGTTTGCTTACCCGACAACGACGGGAAGTCATCACAGGTCGGATAATCCTCCCTCTTCGTCCTCTCCATCGTCGTCGTACTCACTGCGCCTCCTAGCAATCTCCGCAATCAACTGCTTGAACACGGTTTCCGTCTGCCGCTGCTCGCGCAGAACATCCCCTATCTTGAGAACGAACTCGCCCTCCATTTCCGTCGGTAACAGTCGCCCCCATTCACGGTTATCACGCGTAGAGATGCGGTGTAGACGGTCGAGGCGGTCTTTGACGCGGCATGATTCCACGACCAGGGCGGTAACGTCTGCGGGGTCTCGCGGGTCGTTCATGTGCTCCCAGAGGTCACGTCCGCCGCGCTCGAATGTCTCCATTTCGTAGAGGTGTTCCAAATGCTCTAATTCGTTGGCTTCCCCCATCATCCCAACCTCCATTAACGCTGGTCAGTGAAACTTTTGGGCCGAGTGTAAAAAATCCTCGTGCTCGGCGTCATGAGGGTAGGGGCACGCTGGGGATACGGCCTAAGATTCTGGCCACCCGGTCTATTTCCAGACGAATGCCGCGGCGACGCCGCTCTGCTGGGGACGGGGCGGTGCCTGCTGGCCTGTCTGTGGGGCTAGCGGCTCCGATGGGTGCTTTCCAGTCAACGCTGGTCTGCGCTTGTCATAGCGTCCATCCTGGCGCTGTGAATTACACCGACCATGCAGTAGCCGGTCAGGCTTCTCACCGTTTTTCGCGCCGTGCGGGTTGGAGTGGTCTGCAGCAAGCGCCCAGCCGTCCCAATTCCTCTTTTTGTCTTTGTGCATCGGTAGTCCGCACCACCAGCATGGCGATCCGTCTTTTAGTGCGATGAGTAGGCGTTTTCGCGGCAGGTCGTGGTCATGGTAGCTGTATCCACGTTCGCGAAAATTGGGTTTCTTCTTGGTGGTGGGGTTTTGATGCGTGGTCGCCTTGTCGTGTGTGTCGTACCATTTGGCGGCTGCGATGAGTGAGCCTTTGGGCCGCTCTTGCTTGCAGCGTTTCATGACCACGTCTTTACCTGGGTTGATTTCGTGGATGGTCGCGCCCAGGTCGCGGTAGTTGCCCAGCTGCTTAGGCGTGGGCTTGGTGTGGATAAGCCACACAGTGGCGTCCTGTTTGATTGCGGCGTCTATAGCTGCTTGCCGTGCTGCTTTAGCCACGGTGAGGATGTGCGCCGCGTGCTCATGGTTGCCCATGTCTTCACCTGCGAGAGTATTGGCGAAGTGGTCTAGGTCGATGCGGATATCGCCAGGCTTCGCATGCTCGGCAACGTAGGTGGTCTTGCCTGCCGCCGGCGGGCCAGTGATGACGATGAGAGCCATGGTCACCTCCCCTACTTCTTTGTGTCTTACTCCAGTCGTGAGCTGGCGGCCTGCGCCCCTCGGGTGTTGCTCGAAACCACTCAACTCTTGCAATGGGGATGAGGGGTGGCGGTAAGACCTATGTAAAACGACAAAAACCCCAGCGCTTGCCGGGGGTCTTTCGTTAGCGCTAGCGTAGCATGTCATTCTTGGCCTGTGTCAAGTTGTGGGCCATATTTGTCAACTAGATGCCGCTTCACCCTCGCACTCCGCAGCAGCGCGTCAGCCTGGTCAGTCGGGTTAACCCAGCGGTTCATCTTCCGCGCCTGGTCCTCAAGCTCCTGCAATAAGTCCGCCGCCCAGTCCAGTTCGGACAGTGGCTGCGCATGCCAGGCGATGAGACCGCATAGGCGTGGTGCAGTGAAGTCAGATTCTTGGATGCGCACGTTGATGCCGTCGGTACCGAAGGCGTTGAGGCAGAGCTCGCGGAGGTTCTGCTCCATCTCCACGTATCGGTGCACCCATAGCCAGTTACCAGGCGACTTCGGCCCCAGCCCTTTGATGCTGTTTCTGGTCTTGACCTCCGGCGGGTTAGGTGTGGTGTCTTTCAGTCCGTGCATTTCGATGTAGAGCTCTGCAAGCTCGCGGGCGGTATCACGTAGGTGGAATTCGTCTACTTGTTTCATGCTGCCTCCTCGAGTTGGGCCTTAACGGCTGTAATGAGTGCTTGCTGCGTGGTGTCTTTACGGGTAAGTGCCTGGTGAACGGTTTGGTCGATACTGTCAGCGGTGTCGATATGGATGATGCTGACGGGCTCAGTTTGTCCCTGCCGATGCAAGCGGGCGTTGGCTTGCTCGTAGAGCTCCAGTGACCATGGAGTGGTGTACCAAACCATGATGTGGCCCCCGTCTTGAAGGTTGAGGCCATGGCCCGCGGATGCGGGGTGGATGAGGGCGACGGGGACGAGGCCTGCGTTCCAGCACTCAAAGTCCCGCTGGGTGTCGAGTACGCGCGCGCCCGGGATGGAGTTGAGGATGCGGTCGCGCTCGTGCTTGAACCAGTAACAGACGAGTATCGGGTTGCCCTGGGCTTGGTCAACGAGTTCGGCTAGTGCCTGGATCTTCTCATTATGGATGGTGATGTAGTCATTACCTTCTTCGTTGTAGATGGCGCCGCCGGCGAGCTGCTGCAGCTTCAGTGACAGGGTGGCAGCGTTGGCTGCGTCGATGGTGTCGTCGTCGAGGTCCAGGACGAGGTCACGTTTGAGGGTGTCGATGTGCTTGCGCGCCTTCGCGGGGAGTTGGACGGTTATGTGCTGGTGGGTGGCTTCTGGCAGTTGGAGGTAGTCAGTGGTGCGCATGGAGACGGTGATGTCGGCAATGTTGTCGTAGATTGCTTGGTCTGCGCCGGGGCGTAGGTTCCAGTTGTAGACGACCGCACCGTTGCGCCGGCCGGGGGTGAAGTATTGATCTCGGTAGTGGGTGATGTACTTGCCGAGGCGTTGGCCGTTGTCGATGAGTCGGAATGGTGCCCAGATGTCTAGCAGGCTGTTGGGGGCGGGTGTGCCGGTGAGGCCTACGATGCGTTGTATTTTGGGGCGGACTTTCTTCAAGGCTTTGAAGCGTTTCGCCTGCGGGTTTTTGAACGATGAGAGTTCATCGATGACGACCATGTCGTAGGGCCAGCGGTTACCGTGGTGCTTCACCAACCAGGGAATGTTCTCGCGTCCGATGGTATAGATGTCGGCGCGACGATTGGCGGCGTCTTGTCGTTGCTTTGCGGTACCGATGATGGGGCTGACGGCGAGGCCTTCCAGGTGGTCCCACTTGTGGATTTCTGCGGGCCAAGTGTCGCGGGCGACGCGGATGGGCGCGATGACAAGTACACGCTGGGTTTCGAAACGGTTTCGGATGAGGTCGTTGATGGCGGTGAGGGTGGAGATTGTTTTGCCCATGCCCATTCCTAGAAATATCGCAGACTCTGGGTGGTCGATGATGAACTGGATGGTGTAGCGCTGGTAGTCATGCGGCTTGAATTTCATGGATGAGTTCCTGGATTTGGTTGGGGTGGTCGATGACGCGGACCATGCAGCCAAGCTGAGTGAGGCGTTCCATCTGCCTTACTTGGAGGGGGCGGGGTTTCTTGCCGGGGGCTTTGAGTTCGACGAAGCAGACCTTTCCGGGTGGGAGGATTATGAGCCGGTCTGGCATGCCTGCGTTGTTGGGGCTGGTGAGTTTTGGGGTGATTCCGCCGTGTTTGCGGACCTGGTGGATGAGTGCTTTTTCGACTTCGCGTTCGAGCATTGGTTTCCTGTCTTGCGGTGGTGGGTGGAACAAACGGAACGGCGTTTCTATATAGGTCTTGTATTTAGGGGATATGTACGTATTCCTATACATAACACCCCCCATTTCCTATGGAATGTTTCTAAGTACATTTTTTTGTTCCGTTTGTTCCACCTCTACTGTTCTTGCTGGATAGTGCGGGTTTTCATCCCGGAACAAAGGGTGGAACAAAGTGGAACAATCTCGTCTTTTGTTCCGGGTGGAACAAAGCCGGAACAAAGCAATGTTCCACCCTTTGTTCCACCTTTTTCAGGCCAGAACATTTGTTCCCACTTCTGCGCGTCGGAAGATTCTTTGCTTGCCGTAGATTGGCAGCCTGCGCTGAAACCCGCTGTCTTCCCACCCGTCAATCTGGCGCAAGATAGCGGTGATTTCATGGGAGTCAATCTTGCGCATGTCTTCCGGGTTGCGTCCGAAGCACTCGGCCCAGATTTCGATTTTCGACACGCTGTCGCGCGTGTAGTAGTTGGTGGGCCTCCCTCTGTCTTTTAAGTGCTCTGGGAGGCCTCCGCCGTCGAGCCAGACGCGGCGCACGTTGAGTGGGAGGGCGTCCCAGTTTTCGGGCAGTGTCTTGTTGAGATATTCCTGGACGATGCCGATGCGATCGTCGGCCTCCACTGATTCGGCTTGGATGTGCTCCGCCTGGTGGAGGAGGTCGCCGGTGAGGTAGAGCTTTTCTCCTTGCTGGTCGCGGTAGCGTGCTTCGGCCCAGAGTTGGTCGATGGTGGCCTGGTCTAGGTCGTGTGGTTTGCCGAGCCAGCCTTGGCCGGTGACGTGGACGGGCCACCAGCGGCGGTTACCGGTGGTGTCGCGTAGGAAGCCTTCGTCGGCGTTGGTGGAGCCGACGATGATGCCTTGGCGTGGGTAGGTGATGACGGTGCGGCCGTACGCGGGCCGGTACTTGTCCTCCGTCCGTGAGATGAAGCCTTTGACTGGTTCGGCTTCGGCTTTGCGCATGCCGGCGAGCTCGGAGAGTTCGACGATGAGGTTGCCTTGGAGTTTCTCGGCTGCTGTTTTGTCTTTCATGTCGGTGATGGTCAGTGAGTCGGAGAACCAGGGGTTGGCCATGCGGTTGAAGATGGTGGATTTGCCGGCGCCTTGGGGTCCGACGAGGGTGAGGACTTGGTCGAATTTGCAGCCGGGTTGGAAGGTTCTCCGGTGTGCTGCGACGAAGGTTTTGCGGGTTACGGCGCGGGTGTAGTCGGTGTCGTCGGCGCCGAGGGTGTCGATGAGGAGTGTGTCGAGGCGGGGTGTTTCGTCCCAGGGTGGGAGGTGGTTGAAGTAGTCGCGGACGGGGTGGAATGCGCGTTTGGTGGCGGTTGCGATGAGGGCGTCGTGCATTTTGGTGGGTGAGTAGAGGCCTTGGTAGGTGCGGGCGATTTCTGTTTTGAGCATTGCTTCGTCGTTGTCGGTCCATCCTGGTGTGAGTTGTTCCCATGGGAGGGCTTGGGGGTCTTGGATTTCGAGGCGGTTGGCGTGGGCGTTCCAGGCGATGTGGTTGAGTCGTGGGTCGTGGGTGAGGATGAGTTCGAAGTTTCCGATGGTGTCTTTGAAGCCGCCGTCTTTTTTGGTTTCGAGTTGGGTCAGCCAGGTGGCGGTGTCCTTCTCCCCTGCCTCGGTGGTGTTGTCCCCTGCCTCGGGTGGTGTTGCGTCGTCCTCTTCGCCGCGCGCTTCCTGGTCCTCGGTGATGGGTTGGAAGACGTCTGCGATTTTTGCCGCGGTCGCTTTCGCGTTTTCGGCTTTGGCGCCGGGGTCGTTGTTGACGAAGTCCATCATCGCGGTGTAGCTGGGTTGTTTGTTGGCTGGGGTGCCTGCCGGGGTGTCCGTGTCGAGGTCTCCGTATTTGTGGATGCGGACGAGGTCGAACGCGGAGTGCGAGTGCCCGTCGGCGGCGGGGTCGGTAGCGTGCTGAGAGTAGGCGTAGTGGCCACCGTTGTAGACGATGAGACCATTTGAGGATGAGCCGCCGGTGTAGGTGTAGCGGTCCTTTGTGGTGCCAGGCTTGTAGACGTCCGCGAGGAAGGTTTTGATAGCGCGCGGGATTGGGTGGGCGCGGTTGAATGCGCCGAGCATGCCGGGCTTGTCGCGCGGGTCGTCGAGCTTGGAGGTGCCGAGCATGGCTTTGGCGTCGTCGGGTGTGACGCCGGGCCAGGTGGTGACGTCCTGCCAGGTGTCGTACCGGTCGAGGTAGTCGTCGGGGTTGAGGATGTCCTTTTTGCTGCTGATTTCGACGTGGTAGTCGCCATCTTGCAGGGTGGCGGGCCAGTAGAAGAATCGTTCTGGTTCGAAGGTGGTGGGGTCGAACCACTTCAATCCTGGGTTAATGTCTTGGGCGACTCTGCGGGCGACGGCGCCGTATTCGTCGGCGGTGACGTCGCGGTGGAGCCAGACCCAGATCCGCCAGCGTTGTTCGGTGGTGAGGTGGCTAAGCGTGGTGTGTGCGAGCCAAGCGTACGGCAGGGTGTCGGCCAGGGCGGCAGCGAGGTCGACATCTGTGGGGATGTTGTCGAGGTCGAGGGTGATGAGAGAGCGGGCGAGGATGTGGCCTTTGCGGCGGCGCCCGTGCTTGAGGTGACCACCGACGAAACCACCGACGTCTTTGTGCTTGTCCTTTTCTGCCTTGGCGAGGCTGCGGTACTCGTCTTTGGTGCAGTTGACGATGATGGGCTCATACGCGCGCGCGGTGAGGTCTTGGAGGGAGGTGAGTTGGTTGGTCCAGAGGGAGGAGGTGCGGGTGGTGGCGGTGGCGATTTTGAGCTCGCGGTTTTTCATTGGGGCTTCTCCTCCTTGGAAGGGGTGGGTTGATGAGGGCGTCGATGCATGTGGGGGTGCAATGATGAATACCCCGCTGGCGCAGGTAGACGCGCATGGCTTCTCGTGCCCGGTGTGTGGGTCATGGGCGTGTTGCGGTGGTTTTGAGATAATTTGTTAAAACTCGCTAGCTTGTACAGCGCTGAGCACTATGATTGCTTCGAGAAAGGTCTTTACTAATTTGCTCAACCTAGGAAGGAGATGAAATGCAAAAGCTCGAACTGACGCTCAATGGCGAGATAGAAAACATAGAGGCTCTTTCAGTAGCTCGAGCTCTTGAATCGTTAGCAAAGTTGATTCAAGCGTTTCCATCAAATTCGGGTCGAGTAAAAATGTCAGGCGTCCGTCAATCTAGCGTTGTCACTGAAGTTTTGATTGATGATGAATCGCTTCACAGGCTTTACTCCGGAATTAAATCCATCAGTCGCACGTGCCAGATACCTCGCGGCTGGAATCGACAGCAACTTAGGTATCTTCGCGAGATTGCCAAAGAAGGCCAAAAAACCAACGGTGCGACTCTGTCGATAAAACAAAGTGATTGGATTCCGATTGACGCAGATTTGAAAGAAGCAATTGAAAAAGCACTTTCAGCGTCACTCGTTTCAATTGGATCTGTTACCGGCGAACTAAACCGTTACAACGGCTCTGATTCGCATGAGCTCAAAGCTTGGATCAGAGATGAATCGACTGATGCTTCTGTAAAGGTTCTTTTTTCGGAAATCCAACGTGAAGATGTTCTGTCTAAAATGCACAAGCGGGTGCGTGTTCGTGGGAAAGTCCATCGAAATTTCGATACGAATCAGATTGAACTAGTTCATCTTTATGGAGTTGATGTTCTACCAGATCGAAGTCTTTCTAATGGACGTGGCATTTGGTCTGAATATCGACAGTCGATTGAGGACCCAGTGCATTTTATTGACCGATTGAGGAGTGTTGATTAGTTTTGCAACGTGTAGTGCTAGATACGTGTGCACTGATCTATTTGTTTCTCGATCATCCGCATATTCCGAAGGCAAAGAGTTACGCAGACTCAGTTGAGTTTGTGATTGAGAGCGATGCCTACGAGGTATTTATACCGACAATGGTTGGCGTTGAGTTGCTGGGTACTCCAGCTATGAGGGCAGGGGCATCTACCCCACCGATTAGCAATGCAGCTGTAAATAAGGCAAAAGATTTTCTATTCAGACGAGATTTCACTCTTGTTGAAGCAGATAGTTTCGTGATGGAGACAGCAGGAGAATTGTGTCTTGAGCGGCTTATTCGCCCGGCAGATGCAATGATTGTTGCCTCCGGGATTGCTGCCAGTTGCCAATCCGTTTTCACTTACGATGACAAGCTAATCAAAGCTTGTACCGGATTGAACCCGATTTCTGTAACACATCCTCCTGCTGCTCCATACGGCGATCTTTTCTCGGGACTTACTTAGAATCCGAGGCCTGCGGACGGCGCAGCCTGGCCGCCGAGCGTGGAGAATACGTCCTCCGCGGTGGTGGGCTCAGCGCCCAGGCGCTCCCCATCCTTCACCTTCTGAATACCGCTCAGGGACGCGGCCACACCCACGTTGCCAGAGGTGGAGTACACGTAGAACTGCACGGCGGCGTTGACGTACATGCCGGAGTAGACCTCCGACTGGTCAAGAATCGGGCGAACATTGCCGTCAACGACGAACGGCTTGCGGCTCTCAGGGGCCTTTGCGGAGATGAACCAGTGCCCTTGGTAGGCGTCTCCGCGGGCCTCACCGTTGTTCTTCGGGCGGTCGCCGTCGCGCAGCGGCGGGTACTGGGTCATGGTCGGGTCGATCGCCTGCTTGATAGTTCCGCGGGTGACTGCGTCCTGGACGGCGGCATCAATCGCAGCGTTGATAGCGGCGATGGTCTTCTCATCGTTCTTGGGGATGAGAAGGACGGCTTGATATTTCGGGTCGGCTCCTTCGGCTTGTGCGCGTGGGGTGAATAGGTCGTTGAAGCTGAGGCGTGCGGGGAAGGTGACGTCGCGGTTGGTGATGGCCATAGTGGTGGTTCCTCCTTGGAACTAGTTGGTGATGGTTGGTGGTGGGTTGTTGGTGCCGGTGAATCTCGTCGACCAGCGGCGGACACGGGGGCTAGGCGGCGGGCGGGTAATCCGGCTCCGGGTCGTCTCCGAACTTCTCCCCTGTCGGGTTAAAGACAGATTGAATCTTGCGGTACGCGACTTCTTGGTCAGTCATTAGTGGTTCCTCCTAGTGGTTTGAATACGGTTTCCGGGGTGGCTACCTGCAGTGCGGGGCGTTTATCCGACTCAGGCACGAGCGTTGGCTTACCTGCAGGCTTGTGGACCAGGTCGCCGAGCGTGTCCTGAAACTGCTTTTTGCCGAGCAACTTCGTCATCGCGGTAATACCCAACAGCTTCTTCTCGTACGGGTCGTGGCCGGTCTTTTCGACCGCCTTGGCTACGGCGTCCTCGTCCGTGTAGCGGCGCACGCTGCGGCCTTCCACAAGCTTCAGGCCCGGGTACGCGCGCCCGTTGTTTGCCTGGTCTAGGGCGAACTTTTCTACCGTGCCCAGCCACTTCTTCAGCTCCCCAGACCAGGTAACAATGTTGGCTATCTGGGCATCGGTAAGTGTCTCCGGTGCGGGCGCTGCCGGGGTCACCTCGTCCGCTTCCTTGGGGATGGGGGCGAAGTACTTGGTGGCGAGCGCAGTGCATTGTGGGGCGTGGCGACAAAAGCGGCACCACTCCCCCGCAATCAGCTCCCCCTCACCTTTGATAGCAGCCTGCGCCTGTGGCTTGACCACGTTCTCAGCCCACTGCAACAGTTCCGCCACGCTGACCTCATCGACACTCACGTTGTTTAGGCGCGGCTGGAAAATCACCATGCGCACCCGGTCGATGTTGTAAATCATGCCGAACTGGGTCAGCGCGCCCAGGGCGTACAGGGCCATCTGAGGATTACCCACCGCGGACACCTCTACGCCTTTGCCGTATTTCAGGTCGATGACGGTCATGGTGCCGTCTCCGACGATGAGGGCATCACCGGTGCCGAAGCCGTCCGGCACGATATGCGAGAAGTCGAGGCGTTGTTCGATGGCGAGGAACGCGGCCGGGCTAGACTTTTGCGCGCGGTCGAGCTCAGCAACAACGTTGTCAACGTAGTCGTCGGTGTAGTCGTCCATTTCCTCAGTCACCCAGTCAGTACTGGTAAGCGTGCTGGGCAGGCCCTGGAGGTTGCGGAGCTTGTGCTCTGCGAGCTCGTGGGCGGCAGTACCTTCGGCGGCGGCATCAGAGCTACTGTCCGGGTATTGCTCCTCTAGCCGTGGGGCTGGGGTGCAGTGCAGCCAGCGGTGAGCACTGGAGGCGGAGAGTACTGCGTGGGAGCGCGCGGTGTGCCCCACAGGTTCGGGCGCATCTTCTTCGAGAGCGCCCAATGTTTTCACCTTGCCGAAAGACAGCCGTGTCGGCCCGTCGCCGTTCTTGTTCGCTAGCGGAATTGTCTTTTTGTTGAGGTGTCCGGCGATGCGTCGGATAACTCCATCAGTGTCTTCTAGGTGGGTGATGCCGGCCTGGTTGATGACGTCCTCAATGTGGGAGAGTTCTTCGTCATCTATGGTGTCGGGCATGGCAAGCAGTGCTTGGTAGCTACTCATTCAGGGCCTCCTTGTACTGGGTGGCCATGCTGATGAGCTCCGGCAGCTTCTCCTTCGGCACGTCGGTCAGGGTCTTGACCCCGAAGTGCGGGAATAGTTCGCCAGTGATCCATGCTGGGCCTTCTGCGAGGCTGATGTGGCGGAGAATGATTTGGGCTTCGGGTAGGCGGTCTGTGGCCTGGTCTTCGGGCTCTTGCTGGGGTGCCGGCTCTGGCTGCGACTGTGACGCTGGCGCTGGCGCCTGATTCTCCTCTACCGCGCCCGGCGCGGCCTGCGTGCTCTCCACCTGCGGCCAGGGGGATACAGTATCCGGCTCCTGCTTGATGCGGTCGTAGGTGCGCTGCAGCGTGTCAATACCGATAGCGAGCAGGTCGAGGGTCAAATCTTTATTCATCCAGGTCATAGTGTGGTGTCCTTTCCAGTGATGAGGGCGGTGCCGACTGGGGTGAGCCGGTGAGTGCCGTCGTCAAGGGTGGTGATGTAGCCCTTGTCGATGAGGTCAGCCAGTTGGGCTTTGGTGATGTGTTTGGCTGCTGCCCAGCGACGCAGTGTGAATCGGTCATTATTGGCGGTCACAGTTTGGCTCCTTGGTCGAAGCGGTCGAGGGTGATATCAGTCAGTGCGAGCGCGGTGTCCTCGGTGAGTCCTGCGGCAAGGAAGGCCTGCATGGTGGTAGTGGCCTGGTCGATGAGCTCGTCGAGGTGGCGGCGCTGTGAGCTGATGTGTGAGGGCATCTGTGATGGTGAATTCATGCTGTCCTTTGGTTGAGTGTTTTTCGTGCGTGGTGTGCGTGGTATGGGCAGAATCGGAAGCCTTTTCCCCAGCCAAGGTCGTCGGCGCCTTCTGCCCAGCATCCGAGGTACAGGCATTTTTCTTCTCGGCGGTATGTGGCGAGGGCTTCGCAAGCTTCTTTGCGTGTCTTGAATGCTTTTGGTGTGGGGATTGATACCCACCATCTGGTGCTGTCAAAGATCGGGTTTGGGAGCCCGTCTTCTCTCATAGGGCTCCACGCTCCATGTCGATGCAGGTCTCAATCTCGAAGCATTTATCGCGCAACACGGGGAAAGCATCGCCGTGGTCGCGCATCCAATCCAAGACTTCGCCCTCCAGACGGGCGAGGGCAATTTTGCGTGCCTCACGCGACGGCTCAGCCGCGTCGTATCCGAATAGCGGCATGGCTACATCCACACCGGGGGCATGCTGATGAAGGCGTGGAGGACGAAGCCGATGAGGCCTCCGAGGATGCCAGTAGCCCAGGCCAATCGGGTGCGCTTGGCTGCGATGTCTTGCCAGTAGGCGACGCGGCGGGAATCCAGTGTGGTGCGTGGGGGTCGATTAGTGGTGGTCATCGTTTCTTGGCTTCTTTCTCTGTAAGGATGGCGAGGTGGCGGACGTAGGCGGCGGCGTCTCGGATGCGTTTGCGCATACCGTCAGGTAGGCGGGTGAGTTGGCAGAGAGCGAGGTATCGGCCCTCAATCTCGTAGAATTCTTTTGCGGCTTGGTCGAGTGGAATCTCAAACTTGCTCATTAGCCCCTCCGCATCATGTAAAAGCGCGGCGAGTGGGACGCGATGTCGACGAATTCGAAGTTAGGCGGCATGGTTGATCTCCATGTATCGGGTCAGGTGTGTGTAGTGGATGAGGTACGGGGTGCCTACGGCGCTTTGGTATGCGGGTAGTCGGCCGGCGGCGCAGTCTTGGCGGATGGTGCGGTGCGAAAGGCCGGTAATGTCGGCGAATTGTTGGACAGTCAGGTTGGCGACCCTTTTGCCGAGGACGGCCTCGACCATTTCCATGAGTTGTTTGCTGGTCATCGCCACACCAGCCAGAAGGTGCGGGTGCGGGGCTTGCGGTGCCGACCGCGATAACACCGCAGTAGATTAGTGATAAAGTCCATGGCTAGGACTCCTTTCAAATTGGGTTCGATAGGAAAGCACCCCGCGCTAAGTGGTATTGGCCGCGGGGTGCTTCTTGCGTGATTAACGGTGTGCGCAACCCACCGTGGTAGGTCAACTGACCTGATTTAATGAAGGGATGAACATACAAGAATGGACATCCATCATTAGCGCGGCTATCGCAGCAGTTAGCGCCGTGCTCGCGAGGGTCGAACGCGTGAATGCCGATGCTGCGGCCAGAAGAGCGCTCGCAGCACAAGAGGCCATCGCTGTTGCAAACAGCAAGCTTGCTCGGCTCCAAGAAATCACTAACGCAAGAGAAACCAATCAACTTCTAGTGAGAATCGATGAAGCAGACGAGAATCTGATCATTTTCAACCCGTTTGGGTATGTAGTGCGAAGTCTTCGAGTTGACTACTTTGAAGTTGCGAACTCTCCGGTCACCGTAAGTCGTTTGGAGCCCCACTGTGAGGTGCGACTAACGTTGAGGGCAAATACAAAGATGATTCCACGGAGCGTAGGCGGGGCGGCCCGCTTGAGTTGGGCTGGCGAGGATGAAATTCCCCGCGAGCAAACGTGGCGGGCAAGTTAATACTTGTTCCCGAGTATGTATCCAATACTTACACACGCTATTCCAAAGCTCACTAGGGTGATGATTGACATTTCTTGACCTCGCTTCTTGAAATTTTCAGTCGATAAATTTGGAAAAGATGGGTGCAGGATGTGCTTTCATCCGCTTACCCCGGCTTGCGTACCCCGGGACACCCCGAGTGCCTTTCCCAGGTTTCTAACCTGGCCTCCACGCAGGCGCCGCCCGGGCAGCCACCCCCACTGGGGCTAGTAGCGTGTGCTCTCACCGAGTGAGCTAGAAAGGCTAGGCGCTCCTGCACCTCGACATCGTGCAGGAGCTGGACTATGGGCAGACCGCAAGGATGCGGCGCTATGTGTGGGAAGCGCCCGTAGTCTTGGTGTTGCGTCCGGGACTTGAACCCGGCGAGTTTCCTTCGCAACTCGTGTTTTTCGTGCCCGGTTATGCGGTGTTGCCTCACCTTTGGCCCGCTACGGCGGTCGGGTGGTTTCTGCCTGTCGGCGGTGCAGGTCAATCGCAATCTAAGACACATGCTCGCTGCACCAAGTAGTCCCGCGGGGACACGTCCCGGCTACCGTTCTCTGCCGGGGTGGGCTCTCTTTTCAGTTTTCAGTCATCGCGGCCAGCTGGTTCCTGTCCTATCCCCTGGGGCAGGAGGGTTCGGCGGCCTGGTGCCCGTGGGGAGGCTTGCACTCCCCTGCCTGCTAGGTCGGGCTATTGGTTTTTGGATTGGTTGAGTTTCTTGAGGGTCTTGCGCGCTACGGCTTCCGCCTCGGCAAAGAGCTCGTCTACTTCCTTGGGGTCGATTTGCTCTTTGATTGCGGCTTCGATGTAGCCGAGCATGAAAGCGTGGATGTCGGCGAGGTTCATGGGTCTTCGTCCTTATGCGGTGGTGTAGTACTGGTCCCAGACGCGCTGCATCAACGGTCGGTCTGCTTCGGTGTAACCATTGACCTGGCGCACTTGACCGTTAGGCAGGGTGAGGTCGTACTTTTCTGGTTCGCGTCCCTTTTCCAGCGTGTACAGTGCCTTCATTCGCTTGCCGAACATCGGGGCGACCGACTTCATCTTCTTATTGGAGAGGTTCTTCGACTTGAGGAAGTCCGCGGTGTACAGGGGGCGGGTCTTCGGGTCGAGCTCCGGGGCCTCGCCTAGGCCGCGCGCCAAGACGATGCGAGCTTTCGCCTCCAGGTGGTCTGGGTGGATAAGCCCCTTCGCTGCTTGGCAGAGTTCCATCTGCATTTGCGATTGGCGCATGAGCGCGTTCAACTGGTGCTCCTCGGCGCGGGGGTTAATGGCCCCGCCTTTGTGGAAATAAGAATCGAGGGCGTTAGCGGCTTCGAGCTGGTAGGCCTCAAGAGTGGTGCGGGCCGCTTCATTGACGCGGTTGGTGTCGATGGTGGCGAGCCACATCGTCAGCGTTCGGCGGTCAACCATGCTGATTTCTTGTTGGCGCCCGCTGGAATCGTGCGTGGTCATCATGACCACACGTGCCCAATTCTTGGACTCGAGCTTGCGATGCTGGCTCTTCCAGTCGATGCCGAGCGCGTCGCAGATATGGCGAGCGGCGGCCCATTCGGTGCCGTCGTGCTGCACCGCCATGATGGGGTTGGAAGTTCCGGGAACCGGAATAGTTACTAGCTGGTTTCCCATTGTGGTAATCTCCTTGTTAGTAGTTCTTTTTTGGCTCGGTGTTCCAGCACCGGGCCTTTTCGTTTCCTAGGTGTGCTTCACTTAATTCAGGGCGGTCTGCCCTGGAAAGTGAGGTGAAAAATGATGAATGACGAGTTCAAAACTCTGCGAGCGTCGATAAAAGGCGTGGCAGCAACATTCGCGAATAGTGCTGACTCGCTACCCAAAGAACTGGCTGTTACTCGGCAGTTTTCGACTTCCGTATCCGAGCAAATCGAAGCCCTCGCCGAACAGCTAACCCCAGCCACCGCCGCAAGCGATGACCGAATGCTGATTTTTCAAGCTCTAAATCAGATGCAGTATTCCCTTGGGTTGTTAGAGGCTCGGATTGTCGACCTTGAGAGAAAGCTCGATTAAATTTCTCTTGAGCGACAATCAGTTCGTCCATTTTGGCCTTAAATCCGGCCACGAGACCTAGCACTTCTTCCTTGTTGAAGATTGGGTCTCCGCTAAGTTCTACGGTCACCTTCGGCGTTGCAGCGCCGGAGGTTTCCTTTTCATCGCGGGTCATGCTGCTTCCTGTTCTTTGACTTGGTCGAACCAAGCGCCGATGTAGTTTTTGTCGCCTTGTAGTGCGGCTACTCGCAGCGCGAGTTCCGCGGTTACCTTCGCCCCTGCGCGCAGTTTCGGAATGTCTGCGGCGCGTACTCCGATGAGTAGGGCTAGCTGCTCTTCGGTTTGTAGGTTCCTGGAGCGCATGATTGCGTCTAGGGCTCCGGGGCGGAAGGTGAACCGGGGCGGTGCCATGACAGCCATGTAGTTACCTCCATGTGGTTCTTGTGTTTGTGCGGTGCTGTTCTGCGCCGGTGATTACAGTTTGCAGCATTCGGCGGCATAACGCAACGCCTTACATAAACCCCACCCCCATCGACCACCCCCACCAACACCCGTGACCTGCATCTATTGCGGGTGGCGGCTAAATGCAATACTGTTAGCGTTATGAACGAGATGACACATGAAACTTGGCTAGCGGAGCTAATCGGGACTGATTCGATGCGCACCGCTTCCCAAAAGACGGAATATGCGCAAACCACCATTTCCCGCCAGCTTTCCCGCGGGCACCTCTCCCCCGAGATGATCATTGCCCTTTGCCGCGCTTACGACCGATCCCCCGTCGCAGGCCTCATAGAGACCGGCTACATCAACGACTACGAACTCCACGGCCCCGACGTAGAGATAGCCCTCCGCAAAGCCACCAACGAGCAGCTGCTAGACGAGATTATGCGCCGTTCCGACCCCGAGGCTCGCTACCTCTTTGGCAACGACGTCGACGATGACGCTATCGGCCTAGCCCCGCATCTCACCCCCGTGTCCGACGCCCATGCTTCACTACAGGACGAGGATGACGGCACCGTCATGGAATGGGATGACAGCATCCCGCACGCCGCTGACTCCTCCCCCGACGAGCAGGCAGAGCGCGAGAAACGAGGTGAAGATTTGATTGATTAACACCGACGCCCTGATAGATGTGGCGCAGGCCCGGGGCTACCGCATCCGGTGGCACCGCGGCGGGCCAAAAGCAGCATGGGTGCCACACAAACGCACCATCACGTTGCGCGTCGGCATGGACGATGTCACCACCCTATGCTCCCTAGCCCACGAGTTGGGGCACGCGCACTACAGTCACCCGCCCGGACACTATGGGGCGCAGGAGCGCCAGGCCGACGAGTTCGCCGCAAGGCTTCTCATCTCCCCCGTCGACTACGCACTGGCCGAACACCTTCACGGCCCGCACCCCGCGGCAATAGCCCACGAGCTTGGCGTCACCATCCATCTCACCACCATCTGGAAATCTCTCTACGAAAGGCAAGCAGCATGAAAAAGTTCTCCATCTCTCTCATTGCAGCCCTCACCGTCGCCCTGTCCGCATGCGGCACATCTGGTGATAGCAGCGAGACGGCTACTACTGCGCCGACGACTAACGCCACCTCGTCGACCTCATCCCCGACGAGCACCACCACCGCTACGCCATCAGAGACCCCCACTGAGCAAGACGACCCAGCCCCGGCAGGCGATTACCCAGCGCAAGCAGACATGCAGCAGCAGGGTGCCAACGCCGATCGCGTCAACCGCTTCCAGGACAACCAGGGACGCTACTGGCTATGCGACAAGGCAACTCCACAGGGCAATCCAGAAGTTCCTGAATACAACACGCCGAACGGTTGCATGGGCCCGTTCAACACCGTGGAGGAGCTGCAGGACGGGCTTTATGGCGCCATGGCTGATGCCCTTGCCGACGAGTTCGACATCAATACCGAAACTCTAGCCCCACCAACCCCCGAGGCTGTTAACTCCGACGACATCGCCGACGGTATCGCAGAGGACCTTGGCTGCGAGGGGGCGACAATGAACGAAGACGGCAGCTACTCGTACTACGGGTGTGAAGAATAGGTATGCCTTCGCGGAGCTGAGCTCAATACGCGAAGGTACCCTAGGCCCATCGGGGGGGGATTGTGGGCCACAGTCATCATAAAGTAAACCGGCCTCTGGTGCTCAACATGTGGAAGTCGCGAGCACCAGGGCCGGAGTATCCAACCAGATTCTAGGAAGGACGTGTCTATTCTATGGCATCTATCAAGGAATACAGCACTAAGCACGGCCGCAGGTACCGCGTCGACTACGTCAAACCCGACGGCAAGAACACCTCGAAACGCGGCTTCAAGCGCAAGCCCCAGGCAGAGGAATGGGCCAGCCGTAACGCGGTGGCTATCGCGGACGGCGACTGGGTGGACCCCACCAAGGGCGCGGCAAAAGTCCATGAGGTCGCCGAGGACTGGCTCGTACTCAACGAGTTACTCAAGCCCTCGAGCATGGACATGAACCTCACCATTTGGCGCGGCACCGTCAAGCCCTACTGGGGAGACCACAAGGTCAAGGACATCACGCACCGCGAGGTACAGCGCTGGGTCTCCAACATGGGCTACTCCCCCTCTTGGGTACGCAACTGCCACAGTGTGCTGTGCCAAATTTTGGACGTCGCAGTCAAAGACCAGCGGGTAAAGAAGAACGTCGCCCGCGGTGTGCGCCTCCCCCGCAAGGTGAAGACAGTACACGTGTATTTGACGATGCAGCAGCTGAAAGATCTTGCCGATGAATGCGCGCGTCACGGTGAAATTGTGATGCTGCTGGGCACTTCTGGGCTGCGCTGGGGTGAGCTCGCGGCACTTCGCCCGAAGGACCTGGACCCGCTGAATAGTCGTATCCATGTGCGCCGCAACGCAGTGTATTTGGATAACGAGAAGCGGTGGCATATCAACACGACGCTGAAGAACCATAAGCGGCGGAGCGTGGCGGTGCCTGCGGCGGTTATGGACCAGGTGCTGGAGGTGGCCGCGCAACGCGGCCGCGATGAGCTCATCTGGCAGTCGCGCAGCGGCACGCCTATGCACTCACCGGGGCACAGGACGTGGTTTGACGGCGCGGTCAAGCGTATGCAGGTGAAGTCGAAGGAGGCTATCGCCGAGGCGCGCGCGGCGGGTGAGCCGGAGCCGCGGGTATTTGAGCGCATCACTCCGCATGGTCTTCGGCATGTGGCGGCCGGCTTGCTGGTGAATGCCGGGGCGAACGTCAAGGTGGTGCAGACCCAGTTGGGTCATGCGGACGCGGCGGAAACACTGAATACGTATGCGGACTTGTTCCCAGACATGCTGGACGAGGTCGCGGAAACGATGGACGGCATGCTTGCGGAGGTGGTGGATTTTTCTGAAGCTCCGTCAAAACTCCGTCAAAAGGGGAACAGAAAGGCCGTTTAGCCTGGTAAAAGGCCCGGTTCATTCTAGGTTCGAGTCCTGGTGGGGAAGCTTTTTCTGTTTTCTACGCCCACGGCGAAAGCCCTTGAGCTCAGCCTTCTTCGCCATCGCTGCCACCTGTGTGGCGGTGGAATTAAAGGGAGCGGTGCCAGCTCGCGGAAGGACCCACCCACGCCAGTAGGCCAAGATGGCCAAGCCGCATCCAACAAAGGGCGAAATTATCATGCCGAGGGCGAACTTATCGACGTGTGCGAAGGACGCCATCACGATTCCAGTAAGCACTGCCGGCACCGCATAGAGCGGGCTTCCACCAAAAACTGAAGGAATCATTCCGGAGGCAACATCGCGCACCATGCCACCTCCTACTGCGGTCAGGACGCCTAAGAAAACGCAGGCGATAAACGGCATCCCATACGCCAGTGCCTTAACACAGCCAGTCGTGCACCACACTCCCAAAATGACAGCATCCGCGTGCTCACGGAAAATTTCCCACGCTTTGCCTTTCAGGTCTATCAAGAAGGCAATGAGAGCGCCTACGCACGCGAGCGTGAGATACAGCGGGTCGGAGATCGCTGCTGCTGGGCCACTAGCGATGAGCATGTCACGAATCATGCCGCCCGCCAGCGCCGAAAAGAGCGCGAGGAAGACAAAGCCAATGATGTCGAATTCCCTGCGGCGCGCAATCGTGCCGCCAATGATGCCGTTGAGTACCACTCCGATGAGGTCAAAGACTTGGTACAGGGATTGGATGAGCGGGTCGATGTCCTGAATCACATTTACTGACCCTAGCGTACGGATAAGGCTCCGAGGCCTCTATTGGGGGTCGCACATCTGAGGAAAGCAACGACCCCAAGCGCTAAGCTTGGGGTCGTGGGGGATAATGCGCCAACCTACGTTGACGCTCTCACTAGGGAGGGTAGCACACAAATTTGGAACCTAAAGACGATCTTGAAGTAATGCTCGGCGCGGCGCGGTTTGCCACATACTTACGTGAGGCCGACGGTGACGTCGAAAGGGCGGTTTCGCTCTACCGATGGAACGCCCAACTCTCCAGTGCTCTCCATTATCAGCTTTCTCACTTCGAAGTACTCACCCGTAACGCAATTGACATAACTCTTCGTGAGTGGAACTACAAAGTCTGTGGCCACAGAGAGTGGTCCTTTGAGGGAAAATCTGCAGGCTTGCTCTACCGTATATTGCGTCGTCCTATGGCCCAAGCACGTAAGCGGGCACAGCAAGAATCTCGAAGACGGAAAGTCGGTCACGCACGAAGAAATGCATCCTTCACGCATGATGATGTGGTTTCACAGTTCACGCTCGGAAACTGGTCGACTCTGCTTGGTGAAGCCCTGCCCGTGCACCATGAGAGCGCAAAAGTGTTGTGGAGTGAATGCCTTCACAAGGCATTTGCGCAGGTACCCGCTCTGGATACCTCCCGCGAAGATATTGGGAGAAAGTTCGAAAGAATAACGCACTTGAGAAACCGTGTCTCCCACCAAGAGAACCTTCTATCGACAAATGTCAACCGTCGACTCAATGACATGCTCTCAGTGCTAGGCGCAATCAACCCTGACTATCCCGGATGGTCTATGTCAGGCAGCCCTTTGCGTCGTGTAACGAGATCTGATCCTCGGAGAGTGTGGGCACTCGACGCCCCCTAGTCTGAGCCCTAGAGTTCTCCAATGGCTTTCACTGCGTTACGATCTAGCCTCCGGCGACGCATACGGGCTGCGCGAAGAGTCCACGACCTGGCTGGCGTGCCCAGCGTGGCCGGCAGCGTCCTTGTCAAAGACAAGTGCGCCCGGTTTCACGCGCACGTCGGGTTTCTCGCCTTTGTCCACAATGACGTACTGCCCCATCATGCCTTGGTCCTCATGCAGGAGCATGTGGCAGTGGTACATGTACGGGATGGTCTTGTCCGGGAAGTGGCCAAACTCCACCAGCAGGCGGGCGGTGGCCTTCGGCGGGAGGTTGACAATGTCCTTCCAGCCGGAGTTGAAGACGTTCATCTTCTCATCGCCGTCCCAGTCCACGACCTTGAAGCGGGCGTTGTGGATATGGAAGTTGTGCGGCCAGTCGGAGTTCTCGTTGGTGACGGTCCACAGCTCCAGAGCATCCTCGTCGATGACGGTATCGACGCGGGCCATGTCCATCTGCTCACCGTTGATCATGAAGGTGTTGAGGATGAACTCACGCTCCGTGAGGCCCGCGGTGGACGGGGTCTCCCCCGCAGCGGGATCGAGCGTGGCTGGCAGCGCCGCGGGTTCCGGAGCAGACTCTTCGGGACCAACAATGGTGAGTAAGTCAAAGGAATCCCGGAAGCCGAAGTCAGCGGCGTTATCGTCAGTAGGCACACCAAAGTTGTCCTTGCGGGGAACCGAGCGCAGCTGGATATCCTTGCCGGGCTCCAGGTCCACGATGACCTCGGCACGCTCGCCAGGGCCGAGGAGGAGGGAGTCGACTTCCACGGGGGCGTCGAGAAGCCCGGCGTCCGTCGCAATCACGTGGAAGGGCTTCTCCCCTACCTCCAGCGTGTAAAAGCGCATGGAGGCACCGTTGAGCAGGCGCAGTCGAACCCGGCGCGTCGTGGCCTCAAAGCGGGCGTTAGTAATTCCGTTGACTAGGGGCGTCGTACCGAGGAGCCCCAGGGTGTTGTCGCTTTTCTCATCGAGCTGGTCATCCTCGGTGAACTTGGCATCCATGATGACCACGGGGATATCGTCCACGCCATACTCGTGCGGCAAGTCGAGGCCGTCAGAGACGTCATCGTCGATGATGAACATTCCTGCCAAACCGCGGTAGGCATGCGTGGCCGTCGCCAGGTGCGGGTGCGGGTGGTACCACACCGTGGCAGCAGGTTGGATGATGTCCCATTCCGGCTTCCACGTTTCACCGACCTGAATCGGCGAGTGTGGGCCGCCATCGGAGTACGCCGGAAGCTGCATGCCGTGCCAGTGCACGGTGGTCATCTCAATGAGGTCATTGGTGATTTCGGCACGGATTTTATCCCCACGGTGGGCACGCAACGTCGGCCCCAAGAAGGGCCCGTTGAAGCCCCACGTGCGCGTGCGGTCCTTTCCGGGAAGTACCTCCGAGTGGCCGTCTTGGGCCGTGAGCTTGATGACTCGGGTGTCGCCTTCCATCGTGCCCTCTTCTACGGGCGGGATGGGAAGTGCGCGGGGTTCGCCGTCGTAGCCGAGCGGCGCGGGTTGGTCAGACGACGTGGAGCAGGCACTAAGCCCGGCGACGGAGGCACCAGCGATGGTAAGGACAGTTCCCTGGACAAAGACGCGACGAGACACAGAGACAGGCATGCATCCCAGGATAGGTGGTCAGGCACACCTTAACCTTCGTATTGGCCTGGCCGGGCTTAAGATCACAGTCATGTCTCTCCCCGCGAAAGAATCCTCGAATGCCCGGAAGTTTGTGTGGTCCAGCGGTTTGCAGGGAGTCGGCGATCAGCTCTTGTCTGGAAAGACCGTCCTGCCGTGGCTCTTTAGCGCTGCTGGTGTACCGGGATTTTTCACCGGCCTTCTCGTGCCGTTGCGGGAGTCCGGTTCGATGCTTCCGCAGGCAGCGCTAACTCCGTGGGTCACCTCGCATCCAGCGCGCAAGCGCCTGTGGCTGCTGGGCTCGGTGGGTCAGGGCGTGTGTGCGGCGATCATTGCGGCGGCCGCGGTGCTTCTCGACGGCCCCCTCCTCGGCCTCGTCGTCTGCCTCGCCCTAGCAGTGCTCGCGCTTCTGCGCGCGCTGTGTTCCCTCACCGGCAAAGACGTCCAGGCACGCACCATTTCGAAGGGCAGCCGCGGACTGGTCACCGGCCGCGCAACGCAGCTGGGTGGTGCGGTCACGCTCGTGACAGGTGGAATCCTGGCCTTCCTGGGTGAGCTGCCGCGCTGGGGGCTCGCGGTTCTCTTGGCTATTGGCGCTGCCACGTGGTTTATGGCCGCAGCGGTCTTTCGCACCATCGCTGAACCCGTGCCAGAAAACACGGACCAGCAGGGGATGAACACCAGCTGGTGGAAGGACACGTGGCAGCTTTACACCCAGGACGCGCGCTTCCGCAGCTTCGTCAACGTCCGTGCACTGCTGTTGGTTTCAGCGTTGTCGACGTCCTTTATTGTCGTGCTCTCCCAAAGCGTCGGCTCCCAAGCGCTGAGCGGACTCGGTGGCTTCGTCCTCGCCTCCGGTTTAGCCAGCCTGGTGGGTGGGCGCGTATCGGGTGTCCTCTCAGATAAGTCTTCCCGCCTGGTCATGTCCTGGGCCGCGGGATGTGCCGCGGTGATTCTGCTGGCGATTGTGTCCTGCGCGGCGTGGGCGCCGGCGTCGATAAGCGCGTGGGCTCTGCCCGTCGGATTCTTCCTGGTAAACTTGGCGCACGCCGGTATTCGCGTGGCCCGTAAGACGTATGTGGTGGACATGGCCGGTGAGGACAAGCGCACCCGCTATGTCGGTGCTGCAAACACGATGATGGGTGTCATTCTCCTCATCGTCGGTGGCATCTCAGCAGTCATAGCGCTGGCGGGCCCGTCCGCGGCTATCCTTTTCCTCGCTATCGTGGGTGTGCTCGGTGCATGGCGAGCTCGCGCTCTTCCGGAGGTATCTCACGGAAAGTAGCGCGGGCGCGTTATGATGAATCGCAGTAAGTCCTGACACCCCAAACACAGGAGACGCACACACTCGTGGCTGAAACAACCGACTGCGCCGCCATCGTCCTTGCTGCCGGCGCGGGTACCCGCATGAAATCCTCAACCCAGAAGACTTTGCATGAGATTGGCGGGCGGTCACTGCTCGGCCATGCTCTCCATGCCGCCGCCGGGGTGAACCCGGAACACCTCGTGGTCGTCGTGGGCCACCAACGTGACCAGGTCTCCCCCGCCGTCGATTCCATTGCTGAGGAGCTCGACTGCGAGGTATCCCAGGCCGTCCAGGAGGAACAGAACGGTACCGGCCATGCTGTGCAGTGTGGTCTGAGCGCACTGCCCGATTTCACCGGCACCGTTATCGTCACCAACGGTGACGTTCCGCTCCTGCGCCCGGACACTCTCCGCGAGTTGCATGAGACTCACACCAGCCAGGGCAATGCCGTGACTGTGCTGTCCATGACTTTGGAGGATCCGACTGGCTACGGCCGAGTCCTGCGCGCTGAGGATGACTCCGTGACCGCCATCGTGGAACAGAAGGATGCCTCCGAGGAGCAGCGCGCGGTGCGCGAGGTGAACTCTGGAGTGTTCGCGTTTGATGGCGCCGTGCTTCGTGACGCGTTGACGAAGCTCAATTCCGATAACGCCCAGGGCGAGCTTTACATCACCGACGTGCTGGAGATTGCCCGCGAGGCTGGCCACCGCGTTGGTGCTCACGTGGCTAGTGATCCCGATGAGCTTTCTGGTGTCAACGACCGCGTACAGCTGGCTGCAGCCGGCCGCCTGCTCAACCGCCGCATGGTGGAAAAGGCTATGCGTGGCGGCGCCACCATCGTTGACCCGGAGACCACCTGGATTGGGGTAAACGTCACCATTGGCCAGGATGTCACCATCCACCCCAACACCCAGCTGTGGGGTGCGACGACCATCGCCGATGGCGCCGAAGTGGGCCCCGATACCACCTTGACGAACATGCAGGTTGGTGCCGGCGCAAGCGTTGTGCGCACGCACGGCTTTGACTCCGTCATCGGCACGGACGCCACGGTTGGTCCCTTCACCTACATCCGCCCCGGTGTCATCGTGGGCCAAGAGGGCAAGCTGGGTGGCTTCGTGGAGGCCAAGAAGGCGCAGATCGGCCGCGGCACCAAGGTCCCGCACCTGACCTACATCGGTGATGCCACCGTCGGTGACTACTCCAACATCGGTGCGTCGTCTGTCTTCGTGAACTACGACGGAGTCAATAAGCACCACACCACCATTGGCAGCCACGTACGCACGGGCTCCGACACCATGTTCATCGCTCCTGTCACCGTGGGTGACGGTGCCTACTCTGGGGCGGGTACAGTGATTAAGGACGACGTTCCCCCAGGAGCACTAGCCGTCTCCGGCGGCAAGCAGCGCAACATCGAGGGCTGGGTCCAGAAGAAGCGCCCGGGCACGCCAGCGGCTGAGGCCGCGGCACAGGCTCAGGACGCTCCGGCTGATGACCAGACCACTAACTAACAACACGTAAAGGGATATTTTCTGATGACTGGCAAGGTTACCGGCAGCAGCAAGAACATGAAGCTCTTCACCGGGCGTGCGCACCCGGCGTTGGCAGAAGCTGTGGCCAAGGAGCTCAAGACTGAACTGGTTCCGACCACCGCCCGCGACTTCGCCAACGGCGAAATCTTCATCCGCTTCGAGGAGTCGGTACGTGGTGCCGACTGTTTCGTGATGCAGTCCCACTCCCAGCCGCTCAACAAGTGGCTCGTGGAGCAGCTCATCATGATTGATGCGCTCAAGCGCGGCTCCGCCAAGCGTATTACCGCCATCCTGCCGTTCTACCCTTATGCCCGCCAGGACAAGAAGCACCTTGGCCGCGAGCCCATTTCCGCTCGCCTCGTTGCTGACCTGCTGGCTGCTGCTGGTGCTGACCGCATTGTGTCCGTGGACCTGCACACTGACCAGATTCAGGGCTTCTTCGACGGCCCGGTCGATCACATGCACGCCATGCCGATCTTGACGGACCACATCAAGAAGAACTACTCGCTGGATAACCTCGCGGTGGTTTCCCCCGATGCCGGCCGCGTAAAGGTGGCAGAGAAGTGGGCACACGAGCTGGGTGATGCCCCGCTGTCCTTTGTCCACAAGACCCGTTCCACCACCGAGGCCAACAAGACCGTCTCCAACCGCGTGGTGGGTGACGTGGAGGGCAAGGACTGCGTGCTTCTCGACGACATGATTGACACCGGCGGCACCATCGCCGGCGCGGTTCGTGTGCTTAAGGAAGCTGGCGCTAAGTCCGTCATCATCGCCTGCACCCACGGTGTCTTCTCCGATCCGGCCCGCGAGCGGCTCTCGCAGTGCGGCGCTGAAGAAGTCATCACCACCGACACCCTGCCGCAGTCCACCGAGGGCTGGGACAACCTCACGGTGCTGTCCATTGCCCCACTGCTGGCGCGCACCATTCACGAGATCTTCGAGAACGGTTCTGTGACCACGCTCTTCGAAACCCACTAAATTTGGTTCGACGACAGCGCTGCTGTTAAAATCTTGTGCGTCTCGGCGAGGGAGAAATCCGTTATCGACGCGATAGCACAAGTTAAGCAGTGAATCTAGAATTAAGCCTGCGATGACTCGTCCAAGACGTCCATCGGCAGGCTTTTGTCGTATCTACACGGTCCTTCATCAGCCCTTGCCGCACAACGATACTTTAAGGAGATTTACTTATGGCTTCTGAGCGCCCCGTACTCAAAGGTGAAGTCCGCTCTGAATTTGGCAAGGGCTTTGCCCGTCGCCTGCGCGTAGCCGGCCGCGTTCCGGGTGTTGTCTACGGCCACGCCGTTGACGTTCTGCACTTCTCGGTCGACCGCCTCGAGCTGACCGCTCTGATCCGTGCCAACGGTGTCAACGCTGTGTTCGAGCTGGAGCTCGAGGGCGAGCAGCACCTGGTCATGGTCAAGCACATCGACCAGAACGTCCTGACCTTCGACATCGACCACATCGACCTGCTCTCCATTAAGCGTGGCGAGAAGGTTGAGGTTGAGGTTCCGCTCACCATCGAGGGCGAGCCGGCCCCGGGCCTCATGTTCATCCAGGATGCCGACGTCCTCCTCGTCGAGTCCGACGTACTCAACATTCCGGAAGAGATCGCCGTGTCCATCGAGGGTCTCGAGGATGGCACCGTGGTCACCGCTGGCGACATCACCCTGCCGGAGGGCACCACCCTCGTGGCCGAGGAAGACACCGTCATCGTCTCCATCTCCGAGCCGGAGGTTGATGAGGACGTCGAGGCTGCCGCTGAGGCTGCTGAGGAAGGCGGCGCTGAGGCTGGCGCCGACTCCGAGGAAGGCGCTGAGGCTTCCGAGGAGAAGAAGGACGAGGAGTAAATCCTCCATCCCCCTCACCTAGCTAGCGCACCGCGCCCGCTTCCCTGCTTATGGGAGGCAGGCGCGGTTCGCCGTTTTCGCCCACGCGCTGTTTAGAATAGGCAGCGTGACTACTTCTTCTTTCCTCGTCGTGGGGCTGGGCAACCCCGGCCCAAAGTACGCCGGTACCCGCCATAACATCGGTTTTGACGTGGCTGATGAACTGGCCCACGAGCTCTTCGCTTCTTTTTCCGTTCACAAGAAGACGAACACGGATATTGCCGAGGCACGGCGTGGGGACACCAAGGTGATCGTCGCGAAGCCGCGCAGCTTCATGAATCTCTCCGGCGGGCCCATCAAGGCCCTCGCGCAGTACTTCAACGTCTCCCCTGCACACATCATTGTGGTACACGATGAACTCGAGCTGGACTTTGGCCAGATCAAGTTGCGCCTCGGCGGCGGGGACCATGGCCACAATGGTCTGCGTTCCACGACGAAATCTTTGGGCACGAAGGACTATCGGCGTCTTTCCGTGGGTATTGGGCGCCCGCCTGGACGCATGGATCCGGCCTCGTTCGTACTCAAACCGTGGAGCAAACAGGAGGCCCAGGAGGTTCCCATCATGTGTGCCGACGCGGTGGATGAGATTCTTCGCGCGTTAGACTAGCGGCTATGAAGCTCGCTACTCTCCGCACCAGTTTCGGTACCTGCGCTATTCGCATCGACGGCCCGAATGTGGGCACGGAGTTGGACTACGAGGACGTCGGCAAGCTGCTCGCTAGCCCAGACTGGCGCAAGGCAGCACAGCTTTCAGGAGAACCCGTCGTTTTTGACGCCGCCGACCTTGCCCCCGTCATTCCGAACCCGGGAAAGATCATCTGTGTGGGCGTGAATTACGCCAAGCATGCCCGGGAAATGGGCCGCGACCTTCCGACCCAGCCCACGCTGTTCATCAAGTTTCCGGAGGCACTCACTGGCCCCTACGACGATGTGTATGTGCCCGACTTTGCCACGAAGAAGCTGGATTACGAAGGCGAACTCGCCGTGGTGATCGGGACTCGCGCACACCGCGTGAAAGTAAACGATGCGCTGGACCACGTTGCCGGCTACGCCATCATGAACGATTACACACTGCGCGACTATCAACGCGCTACCTCGCAGTTTCACGCTGGTAAGTCCTTTTACCGCACCGCCGGCTTCGGACCGTGGCTCACCACGGCTGATGACTGGGCACCGGGCCGCGGCGCGCGGCTGACCACGACTGTCGACGGCGACGTACGCCAAGACGACAACACCGATGACCTCATCTTCTCCGTGGCTGAGCTCATCGCCTTCTGCTCGTCCCTCTATCCGCTCAACCCGGGTGATGTCATTGCCACCGGTACCCCGGAAGGCGTGGGGTTTGCGCGGGGTGCGGACGCGATGCTGGGTGACGGCTCCGTGACACGCATCAGCATCGACGGTCTGGGCTCGATCGAGAACACCACGCGTTTTGGGGAACCACCCACCAACAGCTGTGGTGAGGGATGCACCTGCACTTCGGGCTAGACCTTTTATTAGTTCTGCGAGCTACTCGACGCATCGCTACTGTAGGGAAGCACATTTCCCCAACCAAAAAGGATGAGCCTTTTATGACTCTTCTCTCCCGTGTCCTCGCCGCCGGCATTGCAGTGTCTGTATCTGCAGCACTGGTCGCATGTTCTTCAGACAAGGAGGCAGACCCAGCTCCCGCCACGACTCCTCCTCCGATGGAGACTGTCACTGAAACGCTTGGGACAACTGTTGTCGAGCAGGACGACGATGACCGCGATGCCAAGACCGACGACCGTGATGACCGCGACGACAAGCGGGCAGAAGCCACTGACTCACTCACCGATGACGATGCCGTGGCTGCCGCCTATGCCCATGCCGGCGTAGACGCCAGCACCGTCACGGAAAAGGAAGCTGACTACGACGACGGTGACGATGGCAAGGGCCCGCACTGGGAAATTGAGTTCACATCCAACGGCCAGGAGTATGAGTACGATGTCGACGCTGCCACTGGCGCGGTGCTCGAGCACGAGGTCGACTAAACTCCCCGCGTTTAGGTATTTTCCCAGCTAAAGGGTACATTTAATGGTATGAGTTCAACAAAGAAGTCTCCCTCCAAACCTCCGAAGCTCGACAAGCAAGCTTATGAGGACGAGCTCAAGCGCCTCCAGGCTGAGCTCGTCGAAATGCAGCAATGGGTGGTTGAGACCGGCGCCCGAGTGGTCATCATCATGGAAGGCCGCGACGCCGCCGGTAAGGGCTCCGCTATCAAGCGTATTACGCAGTACCTGAACCCGCGTACCTGCCGCATTGAAGCACTTCCCAAGCCCACCGACCGTGAATCCGGTCAGTGGTACTTCCAGCGCTACATTGAAAAGCTGCCCACCGCTGGCGAGATCGTCATCTTCGACCGTTCCTGGTACAACCGCGCCGGTGTGGAACGCGTCATGGGCTTTTGCACCCAGCAGGAGTACGTGCGCTTCCTCCACCAGGCACCGCAGCTCGAGCACATGCTCATCGAGGATGGCATCATCCTGCTGAAGTACTGGTTCTCGGTGTCCGATGAAGAACAGATCGCTCGTTTCAAGTCTCGCCGTAACGACCCGCTGCGCCGCTGGAAGCTCTCCCCCATGGACTTGCAGTCCATCACTCGGTGGGAGGACTACTCCCGGGCCAAGGATGAGATGTTCGTCCACACGGATACCCCATCCGCACCGTGGTACACCGTGGAGTCTGAGGACAAGAAGCGCTCACGAATCAACGTGATCAACCACATCCTCAAGACGGTTCCCTACCAGCACGTGGAGCAGGACGTACCTGAGATCCCGAACCGACCTGAGCTCGAAGCCGAATACGTCCGCCCGCCGCGCAACGGCTTTGCCTACGTTCCGGATGTCGCTGCCGACTTGGAGCGTGCCAAGGTCAACGGTGACGGCAAGAAGCAGGGCAAGAAAAACAAGTCAAAGAAGGACAAAAAGAAGAAGTAGTACTCTCTGCATGTACTACCATGGCCGTCTATGAGCTTTTCCCGCACCGCGCGCGCCTTCCTGACCTCGGTGCGTTTGGGGGACGCACTACTCTCAGGAGTCGCGGGGCTCGTAGCGGCCTTTTATTGTGCCTTGGCGGCTTCCTCCGCCGGAACAGTAGAGGTTATCGAAGCTCTCTTGTCCCTGCTGTTCATACCGTTCTTCCTCGTGTGGCGCTCGAAGCCAGTCCTAAGTGCGGCAGGCTTTTTAGTTCTTCTTTCAGCCTGGGCAGTCACGTGGATGAGCCAGCTTCCTGCTAATAGCGGCTTGCCGCCTTGGGCGTTGACCGCCCCGATGGCCGTGTACACCACCTCGCGGTACATAAACCACAGGCTACTTCCTCGGGCGATCCTCCTCATCACCGCGCTCGGAACCTTCATCTCCCCCTTCATGTGGCGGATCGATGTTGAATCCTATCTTCTCCGCTATGAGGTGGACACCCACTTCCTCGCTATGGTTGTGGCTCACTGGGCGGTACTGGGAAGCACATACTTCATTGCTGCCCGCTATTTCGACCGTGATCGCCAACGAGAGGCACTGGCCCGCGAGCGCTTCCACCAGGCACAAGAAGAAGAACGCCTCCTCATTGCACGGGAGCTACACGATGTCCTCGCCCATTCCCTCACCCTGATTAAGGTTCAGGCTAATGCGGGCATCGTTGCAGCGACATCGGATTCCGGCGCGGCTGAGGACGCACTTCTGTCAATCCGGGAGAACGCAGATTCCGCATTGGGCGAGGTTCGGGGAATTGTCGCTGCTTTACGCTCGCCTGGTCCCACGTCGCTGGAGCCTGCTCAACAACTCGAGCACATCGAGGCAATCCTCGAAGGCTTCCGCGTTGCAGGGCTGAAGATCGATGCAAACCTCCCCGCTTCATTTGCCGTACCGTCGTTGGTTCAGATGGCACTGGTGCGCATCATCACGGAGGGATTGACGAATGCCCTGCGCCATCAGGGCGTCGGCACGCATGTCACGGTTGAGCTTGCGCTTGACGACGCCCCCTCGCTCACCCTCACCTCCACCAATCAACACCCCTCACCGAGCAACGTTTCGGGCAGCGGCGTAGGCCTAGTGGGGATAGGAGAACGTGCTCGTTCCCTTGGCGGTCGCCTCGACTATTCCGGCGATGCTCATGTCTTTAACCTGCACGCACAAATACCCATGAAGGACACCAAAAATGCCGCACAGCAGCTCTAGAATCCGCGTCTTGTTGGCCGATGATCAAGCAATGCTGCTCTCAGCACTGTCTACTATCCTCACTGCGCAAGAAGACATCGAAGTAACGGCTACCGCTACCTCGGGAGCGGAAGCCGTAAAATCTGCACTCGCTCACCACATCGATGTGGCTATCCTCGACATTCGCATGCCCGGCATGGACGGCATTTCGGCGGCTCAAGCCATACTCGAGCGAAAGCCAGAGTGCCGCATCATCATGCTCACCACCTTTAACGATGAAGAGCTCGTAGCGCAGTCCATCTCCACTGGTGCCAACGGCTTCCTATTGAAGGATGCCGACCCAGAGGTTCTCGTGACCGCCGTGCGCGATGTGGCGCAGGGGGAATCGGTATTGGCCGCCGAGGTTACCGGCCCTGTGCTCGAGGCCTATCGCTCCGCGCTCACGCACGATAGCCTCAGCGCCCAGGAACGCCAAGGACTCAGCCTGGTAACGCGGCGCGAAATGGAAGTACTCTCATTGCTAGCCCGTGGTGCTACGAATGCGGAGATAGCCTCCGACATGGTCATCGCGGAAACCACGGTAAAAACACATGTCTCCGCGCTCATGTCGAAGCTCGCCGCACGCGACCGCGTGGCCCTCGTTCTCTTAGCCCAACGCGCTGGGGTTGCCTAATCTCCTACCACGGTAGGAGATCTCCCCGCTGAAAACCATCATGCAGTCGGATTACTTTATGGTGCACCCCGGCGATACTGCAACCTATGAATTGCGACATCTCTTTTGAGAACATCACGAAGACTTTTGGTCAGCAACGAGTCCTCGATGGCCTCTCTTTCTGTATCACTCCTGGCCGCGTGCATGCGCTCCTCGGACGCAACGGGGCAGGAAAATCAACACTCTTTTCCATTCTTTTAGGCCTCGTGCCGGCTGACTCTGGCTCCATGAGCGTGGCTGGCCAACCATGGACACGCGATGTGCTTCGCCAGATTGGTGCTTCAGTCAACGGACCGGCTTTTTATGGCCATCTGTCCGCCGAGGCAAATCTTCGTGTTCATGCCCGGCTGCTGGGGCTTCCCGACTCTGAGATTGACCGCGTCCTCTCCATCGCTGGGCTCCGCGGCGTTGGTGCCAAGAAGGCGAAATCCTTTTCCACCGGTATGAAAGCACGCTTGGCTTTGGCACAAGCACTCCTCGGTGATCCAGAGATTCTTGTCCTTGATGAGCCTCAGAATGGCCTCGATCCCCAAGGCATCATGGAATTGCGAAAGCTGCTACAGCAACTGGCCGCGGCTGGGCACACCGTTATCGTCAGCTCCCACCAGCTTGGTGAAGTTCTGCATCTTGCACATGACATCACGGTCTTGGCCGAGGGCACGATTCGATATTCCGGTTCCCTACACGAGCTAGCACCCCGTGGCCAGTTGGAAGAGGAATTCTTCCGGCTCACGTCACCGAGCCGTGCCTCCCAAGCATCTATCTCTCGGGAAGGGGAATCACGTGACTAAGCACACCACAGCACCTCGCCCGAGTTACCTTTCTGCAGAACTACTACGCAGCCGCGGAAGTACCTTACAGTGGTTGCCTTTGCTGGCACTACCGCTGGTCATCATGACAATCATTTTCTCATCAATGGCCTCAGCACACACTGATGCCACGGGCGTCTTGGCTTGGCAGTCCTTGTTTGTTACCGGAATGTATGCCCCTCTTATTGGGCTGTTCGCTGCCATTCCAGAACGCCGCGAGACCATCACTCGCAGCGGCGGAACGCAATGGAGAAACCTCAACCCGCGTCTCGAGAATGCTGCCCGCTTTATCGTCGTCATTGTCAGCCTTGCGGTCTTCCATATTCTGAACTTTGGTGTTTCCTGGTTCGTTGTCGCTGCCCAGGGGCGCGAGAATCATGAACTTATCCTCGTAGCTGGGCTCTGCTCCTTCCTTGGCGCGCTTGGCATTGCCGGACTTTCCGCGGCCTGTACCCGTCGACTGGGCTTCGCATTAGCACTCGTGGCAGCGGTTCTGTGGCAGCTTGTCAGCATTCTTCCGAGCACTGTCGAAACAGGCAGGTGGTGGGCCTTTCTACCAGCATGGCCGCAACGGCTTCTTCTGCCCGCACTGCGTATTCATCAGAACTCGGTGCCCCTTGAGCCAAACGACCCACTATTGACCAGCAGTCCATTTCCAGCTCTCATATTGTGTGTCATCCTCGCCGTGCTTGGGTCATTAGCCGCGGTCTACACGCCGCGTCGATACCGGCCAGTATTCCCGCTGCGTTTCGCCTTCACACAGTCTACGGTGACGCGAACTAATGCCACCGTGGAAGAAGCCCAACCATGGAAACCAACGGAGCATTCCCGTGCCGCAGCGCAGTCCTCGCCGTGGTCCACATTGTTGGGGCTGCACCATGCGGCTTTTAGCCCAGCGGTGTTCTCTTGCCTGTTGCTCAGCGTTTTCACGCTCGGTTTCGTAGCACTGCTTTATCCCGCTAACTACGTCGAAGGCTTCTTTCACTTCTTTCTGCTACCGGTCGGCACAGGTATCTTGCCGGTCCTCGTTTGGCCCCGTGTAGCTGGATCATGGCCGTTGGTACATATGGAAACACGGTTCGGCGCATCCGGGATTCTCCTCTGGTTCCTGTGCATCATCGTGGCGGTATGCGCTGCCGCTTACCTGGCCAGTGCACTCGCAGGTAGCGATGTCACTGCCCAGATTTCGGCATTCCCCCTTTCAGTTGGGGTGGGCTTTGTCATCGCGGCTGTGTCACTCATTCTGATGATTCGCCTCGGCATTGTGAGTGCTATCGCCCTCACCATCGTAGGCACGATCGTCTCCGTCACCTTAGGCGGCGACGTCTTGGCAGATACCGGCCTCTGGCTCCTTGCCTTCCCGGCTTGGCCCTTGATTGCGCTCTCACCTATGCGTTATGCCATCGCTATGGCCCTGACTGCGGTGCTCTGTGCGGCTGCCGCGTTGCTCGCACGGCGTCTGCTCCACACGCGTGCGCTGTCTCCCCGCTAAAACTGACGAATCTGACAAAAGCAGTCTAGATTTTTCGATCTTGGCCCGTACTTTTGGCAGATCGGGCAGTTGCGCGCTTGAAGCATCCTGGCAAAGCTAGGGCTCACGCCGAGCAGGAGCCTAAAACAGCGAAACACCGCCCACGCCATGCAGCGCGGGCGGTGTTCGTATTTCTAGCGTTTAGAGCTCAGAGACGTCAACGCGCTTCGGGTACACCACCGGGCGGGCGCCAGCGATGTCCTCGACGATGCGGATGACCTGGTTGGAGTAGCCGAACTCGTTGTCGTACCAGACGTAGAGCACGAGGTGCTTGCCGGAGGCGATGGTCGCCAGACCATCAACGACACCAGCGTGGGTAGAGCCGACGAAGTCGGAGGACACAACCTCAGGGGAAGCAATGTAGGAAATCTGCTGGCGCAAGTCAGAGTGCAGAGAAACGTTGCGTAGGAAGTCGTTGACCTCGTCGCGGTCTACTTCCTTCTCCAGCTCCAGGTTGAGCACAGCCATGGACACGTCCGGGGTAGGAACGCGGATGGCGTTGCCGGTGAGCTTGCCCTCGAACTCCGGCAGCGCCTTGGATACGGCCTTGGCCGCACCGGTTTCGGTGAGGACCATGTTCAGGCCCGCTGCGCGGCCGCGGCGATCACCCTTGTGGAAGTTGTCGATGAGGTTCTGGTCATTGGTAAAGGAGTGCGCGGTTTCCACGTGGCCGTGAACCACACCGTAGCGGTCATTGATGACCTTGAGCACCGGGGTAATGCCGTTGGTGGTGCAGGATGCGGCGGAGAGAATCTGGTCAGACTCCTCGATGTCCCCCTGGTTGATGCCGTACACGATGTTCTTGAGGTCACCCTTGCCCGGGGCAGTAAGCAGCACGCGAGCCACACCCTTGGACTGCAGGTGCTGGGATAGGCCGTCGCGGTCACGCCAGACACCGGTGTTGTCGACGACAATGGCATTGTCGATACCGTACTGGGTGTAATCGATTTCTGCCGGGTTGTTGGCGTAAATCATCTGAATCTTGGTGCCATTGGCCCAGATGACCTCATTCTCCTCATCCACAGCAATGGAGCCGTTGAAGGCACCGTGGACCGAATCGCGGCGCAGGAGGGAGGCGCGCTTGAGAATGTCAATGTCGCCCTTCTTGCGAACAACGATGGCGCGCAGGCGCACACCGCCGTAGGCAGCTTCGCGGGCGATAAGGATGCGGGCCAGCAGGCGGCCAATGCGGCCGAAGCCGTAGAGCACGACGTCAGTGGATTCCTTATCCACGCCTGCACCGACGAGGTCGACCAAGGTCTCCTCCAGGTAGTTCCGCAGATTATCGGAACCAGACTCCTCAAAGCCCATGACCAAGCGGCCCAGGTCAATCGAGGCGGTGCCCAGGTTCATCGTGCACAGTTCCTTGAGGATGGGCAGAGTCTCAGCAGTGGAGAGCTCACGCTCAGCAATGCGGCGGGCATAACGGTGAGCCTTGATGATGTCAATATCGGTCACGCCGATAAGCATGCGACCGTAAATGGAGGTCACGACGTTGTTATTGCGGTGCAGCTGGTGGATGAGCGGGATCATCTCCTGGGCCAGCTCCAGACGTTCGTTCCAGTCCTCGTGCCCAATATGCGCGTTTGCAGTCACGTGCTCTGTATCCTTTACTTCTCAAAGAGGGGTGTACTTCTCTATCCAACCGTAAATATTAACTGTTAAAGATGTCCGTTTGGGCATAGTTGCGCGAGGATTTGCGCCACACTACCCCCGCCCAGTTTCTCTACGGCGGTCCCGACGAGGCAGTATCCAACCTCCGCGTCATGGCGGGCACGGCGCGGCTTCAACAACGCGTTGAGATAGGGATACACCAAAGGCAGATCGGGATGGGTACGGGTGTACTCCGTTTCGAGTCCCCTGGCGTAGCGCCCTGAAAACGCACGTGTGGACACGGTGGGCCCACCACGTCGAAGCAACGCACGGTTGTGTTCGCTCGTACCAGCTTCCTCACTCAGCAGGAAAGCCGAGCCGCAGCTGACCGCAACCACGCCAGGCCAAGAGAGGGCTTCAGCAACATCCGCAGCGGTGCGCACTCCTCCGGCGGCAATAAGCGGAAGGTCTGTGACCTGGTGGACGGCGCCGATAAGTTCCTCCAGCGGGCGCTGATCTGGTTCAGCAGCTGGGTCCCACACGCCGCGGTGCCCACCGGCTTCCGGGCCCTGCACGCACAACACGTCGACGCCGCGGCTTGCGGCAACGAGGGCTTCCTCCGGAGTGGTTACCGTGGTCCACGCTTCCGCGCCGGAGGAGTGGATGCGCTGAACTTCGGCGTCGCTGAAGACGCCGAACATGGACCACAACACTGCTGCTCCGCCGTCCAGCGCGGCGGTGAGTTTTTCCTGCCAGCCGAAGGTCAGGGGGACGTCGCCAAGCACGGCATTTTCTTCTGCCGCGAGGGCTTCCGCCGCAGCCCGTTCAGTGGCAGTGAGCTCGCGCTGTGGGCAAAAGAGGTTGACACCAAAGCGCGTGCCGGCGCAGTCCTTAATGGCTGCCCGGGCAGTTTCAACGGACGCACTGCCTAGCCCTAATGCGCTGAAAGAACCGGCGGCTGCGGCCGCGCGGACCAGAGCCGGCGTGGTGGGCCCACCGGCCATCGGGGCAGGTAGAACCGGGCAAGTGATAGTCTCAAGAAGCTTACTCATGGTCCCAGAATAAAGAACTTCCTAGAAGGGAGTAGTTGTGTCCTCCATCCGTGACTTCTTTGCCCGCCTTTTCGGCAACAGCGCTGCACCGTCGCCGCAACCGGCTGCTGGGCTGGACCCCGCTGCGCTCAGCGCTGAGTGGCTCATCGTGGGCTTGGGCAATCCTGGCGCGAAGTATGCGGCGACGCGCCACAACGTGGGCTACATGACAGTTGATGATCTCCTTGCTGATGCAGGTGATGTGCTTGAGCCGGTCACGGGACACAAGCTCAGCGCCGCGCCCGTTGACGTGGACGGCACGCAGGTTCTGGCCGTGCGCTCGCACACGTACATGAATCTTTCCGGGGACCCCGTGGCGCCCCTGGCTGCACAATTAGGGGTGCCGGCGGAGCACATTATTGTCATCCATGATGAGCTCGATTTGCCCGCTGGCAGCGTGCGTATCAAGAAAGGCGGCAATGAGAATGGCCACAACGGTCTGAAATCGCTGACTGAACGCCTGGGAACCCGCGACTATCTACGTGTGCGCGTGGGCATTGGCCGCCCGCCCAAAGGTAGCTCCATTCCGGATTGGGTGCTCGCGCCTGTCGACGCCTCCCCGGCCTTCGAAAGCTCCATCGCCACCGCTGCGGAAGCCGCGCGCCTCATTGTGTCCGAGGGAATGAACAAGGCACAGAACGAGATCCATTCGCGCGGAAAGTAAACCCGCGCGTCCGCGTGGATCGCCCTAGACTATCGAAGTATGAGCCACGCCTTCTCATCGAACCTGGATCCACGGACCATCGTCATTACTGGCGCCTCAGACGGAGTGGGGGCCTCCGCCGCCCGCATTCTGCACAAGCGTCGCCCACAGGACACGCTCGTGCTCGTCGGCCGCAACCCGCAGAAAACACAGGCCGTGGCTGAGGAAATCGATGCTAACTATCACGTGGCGGATTTTGAATCTTTGGGTCAGGTACGTCGCCTCGCGGAGGAACTACGCCAGTACGAGAACATCCATGCCTTGGGCAACAATGCTGGCGGGATTTTTGATGGTCCCTTTGCCACGGCCGATGGTTTTGAGCGCACGTGGCAGGTCAACGTTGTGGCTCCTTTCCTGCTGACGTCCTTGTTGCGCGATATCTTGCGGGATAGCGATGCGACGGTGGTGCAGACCGCCTCGGTGGCGAATATGGTGATGTCCTCCTTCGATCCAGGTGACCCGAACACCTTTGAGAAGTTTTCCGCGGAGCGCGCCTATGGCAATGCCAAGCTCGGCGATATTCTGCTTACCCGCTACTTCGACTCCCATGGGCTGACCGCCGTGGCCTTCCACCCCGGTGTGCTCAAGACCAGTTTTGCGAAAACCTCGACGAGCAAGACGAGCACGCTGTATTCCAGCGTTCTGGGCAAGCGCTTCGGCACGGCTGATCAGGGTGGCGAGAATCTCGCTTTCTTCCTCACCGGCACCCCGGGTATCCATTTCGAGTCCGGCGAATACTATAACGACAAGCGCAAGCCAGGACTGCGGCGCCCAATTGCAAAGAAGCTCTCAGTGGCGCGGCGCATCTTTGATGATCTAGGCCGCCAGCTCGATGTGGAGTGGTAGCACCCAGCGGCTAAACTAACCCGCATGAGTATTGCCTCCGAAGCCTCCCGCCGCCGCACATTCGCCGTCATCGCCCACCCGGATGCTGGTAAGTCCACGCTCACGGAGGCGCTGGCGCTGCATGCCCACGTTATTAATGAAGCCGGCGCGGTGCACGGTAAGGGCAACCGCAAGTCCACGGTGTCTGACTGGATGGAGATGGAGAAGGACCGCGGTATTTCCGTCGCATCCTCAGCCCTGCAGTTTGAGTACGCTCCGGAGGGCCATGAGGGCGAGCCCTACATGATCAACCTCGTCGATACCCCGGGCCACGCGGACTTCTCAGAGGATACGTACCGCGTGCTCACGGCGGTGGATGCTGCCGTGATGCTTATCGACGCCGCCAAGGGCCTCGAGCCGCAGACCCTCAAGCTCTTCCGCGTGTGTAAGGCCCGTGGCCTGCCCATTATTACGGTGATCAACAAGTGGGACCGCGTGGGCCGTGAGCCGCTGGAGCTTGTCGACGAAATCGTGAACGAAATCCAGCTGCAACCCACCCCGCTCTACTGGCCGGTCGGCATTGCTGGTGACTTCCGCGGTCTAGCCCACATTAATGATGATGGTGAAGCCGACGAGTACATTCACTTCCTGCGCACCGCAGGTGGCTCCACCATTGCTCCGGAGGAGCACTACGCGCCTGCCGACGCCGCCTCAAAGGAAGAAGATGCGTGGGAAACCGCCGTGGAGGAAGCCGAGCTGCTGGCTGCCGACGGCGCCCTGCACGACCAAGAGCTCTTCGAGCAGTGCGTGACCTCCCCGCTCATTTTCGCTTCCGCCATGCTGAACTTCGGCGTGCACCAAATCCTCGATACGCTGTGCGCCATTGCCCCGGCTCCGCGCTCGCGCGATTCGGATCCTAAGGCCATTGAAGCTGCCGGCTCCGGTGGTGCGGCCGCCATCGATGAGGTCCGTGAGGTCACTGATGAGTTCTCCGGCGTCATCTTCAAGGTGCAGGCAGGCATGGACCGCAAGCACCGCGATAACCTGGCTTTCATGCGCGTCGTCTCCGGCGAGTTTGAGCGTGGCATGCAGGTAAACCATGCCCAATCCGGCCGCAGCTTCTCCACGAAATACGCCTTGACGGTCTTTGGCCGTACCCGCGACACCGTGGACTCCGCCTTCCCGGGTGACATCGTGGGCTTGGTTAACGCCGGTTCCTTGGCGCCGGGTGACACCATCTATACCGGCAAGAAGGTCCAGTTCAAGCCCATGCCGCAGTTCGCTCCTGAGTCATTCCAGATCCTGCGCGCCAAGTCTTTGGGCGACTACAAAGCCTTCCGCAAAGGCTTGGACCAGCTTGCGGCCGAAGGCGTTGTCCAAATCTTGCGCAACGATACCCGTGGTGACGCCGCTCCCGTCATGGCCGCCGTCGGCCCCATGCAGTTCGAGGTCATGCAGGCCCGCATGGAAGTCGAGTACAACGTGCCAACCGTCACGGAGCCCATCCCCTACTCCGTAGGACGCCGCACCGACGCCGAGTCCGCACCAGAGCTGGGCCGCCAGCGCGGCGTAGAGATCTTCACCCGCACCGACGGCGAGCTCATCGCCCTGTTTGGCGATAAGTGGAAGCTGGCCTTCATTGAGAAGGAGCACCCGGAACTCACCATCGAAACGCTCGTGGCGGATTAGATGGCTAGTTGCTGACTAGAAAGTCAGCATGATGGGGATAACCGCAATCTTGACTATCTGCGCCACCACGATCGTGGCTGCGTAGCCGGTCATGATGCGGGAGTCAGAGCTCATTCCCGTGGCGTAGTTGACCACGGCTGGCTGGCCGAATATACCGGAGATACCACCGGCGGTGCGGGTCTCGGACTGACCAAGGAAGCGGTTCGCCACAGCGAAGATTGCGATGGCAACCACAGTGACGATGGCGGCCAGCAGCATGCACTTCACACCCATCCACGAGAAGGCGGTGGAGAGGAACGCATCACTGGAAGCGAGGCCCACAGAGGCCAAAAAGATGACGAGGCCCCACTGCTGGAAGGCGGTGTTGATGGAGGCCGGAACCTTCCACGGCACGCGTCGCGTGCGGTGTAGTGCACCCAGAATGAGACCAGTAATCAGTGGGCCGAGCGCGAAGCCCAGTTCGAAGGACGCACCGCCCGGCATCGGAACAACAACGAGTGCCAAGAGATAGCCCAAGAACAGGCCGCCAGCTACTGCGGTCCAGTTCAGCTGCGAGTAGCCCTGTACCGAATTACCGAAATAATTACGGATATCGCCCAGACGGTCCTGGTCAACAATGATGTCGACACGGTCACCAGAGTCGAGGTGCGTGTCAAAGCTGGCGAGGAACTCTTCATCGCCGCGGTGGATGCGGATGATGCGGCCACCGTAGCGTTTAAACAGATCAAGTTCCTCGATGGTGCGGCCTGCAATGTCCGAGTTCGACACCACGACGTTTTCAATGACGAGACGCTTGTCTATGAAGGGCACCTGCGGCTGACGCTTACCCAGGGCGGCCGTAAGCTCATGTTTCTTCGCCTTCGTTACGAGGACGCGAAGGATATCGCCTTTGCGAATCTCCGGGTGGTCACCGGCCACAGTTCTCGTATTCCCGCGGCGAATCGTGGCGATGACGAATTGGTCCTCGAAGCGTTCCAGTAGCTCGTCGTAGGTGATGTTCTTCGTCACGCGAATAGTACGGGAGCGGAAGATTTCCTCCGCAGAATTGTCCTTGTCTTTCGACCCCGGCCAGGACTGCTTCAACAGCATCGCCACAAGCAGAATGGCCACTGCAACGCCGACCGGATACCCCAGGGAATAACCCACAGCTGGTAGCTCTTCGCCCGTCTGCTGCTGAGCAACCGCCAGCGACGCCGTCGAGGTCGTCGCACCCGAGAAGACGCCGACCGAAGCCAAAGGTGACAACCCAAGCCATCCGCCGGCAAGCAGCGCTACAGCCGCGGCCGCAATCACGGCGATCGCCGCGGTGATCATGTGCTTGAGCTGTTCAGAGAATCCCTTGAAGAATCGCTCACCGGCAGACAAACCCTGCATGTAGATAAAGAGACCAAGGCCCATTTCCTGCAAGCTGCTGAGGATTGCGCCATCGAGCTCAATGAAGGCGCCGAAAGCCAAACCGACGAACAACGTTCCCGCCGCGCCAAAGCGCAGCGGGCCGAAGGGAATCATGCCAAACAATGTGCCGAGCAGAGCAATGAAAAAGATGCTCAGCCAAATATTTCCATCAAATAGTGCCAACACGGTCTGTCATTCTAGGAAACTGCACAGAAAAAGCCATGTGAAAGGCGTTTCCTGTAATCACCCATTAACCGCATCCTTGCAGCGCACCGCCTTTTCCATGATGTTGCTATGGCCGCAAACGAGGCACGTCTCACACCTGCAGATGCTCGGTGATCAACACCGGAAGCTGCTGCTAGGTAACTAGGCGGTGAGGAAATCCCTCCATGCCGGCCACTCCGCATACGTCTGTGCGCGGCCCGCCTCAAAATTGGAGCGCAGCTTAGCCACATCGTGTTCGGTAGACGTCACTTGCATATCCTCGGGGAAGAAGAGCTGGGCGCGTCCTTCCTTCTCCAATTCAAGGAGACGGTCTTTGGAGCGGTTGTACTTCGGTGGACGCTCGATCATGGCTTCAGCCACGGCTGGGTACTTGCGGAAGACGCGGCGCAGCGCCGTGGGGCGGCTGACTGAGGGGCGTACATAGCCGCGTGGCTTGGAGCCGAGAAAGAGGAACTTCTCAAACCCAGCCTTTTCTGCTTGGTCAATGAGGATGCCGCCAGATTCACCCATGGCTCCATCCACATAAGGTGCGCCGTCAATGACACGCATGGGCATGATGAGAGGAAGGGTCGACGACGCACGCACGCGCACCATCAGATCCTCTTGGGTCTCAATGTCTTCGCGGCCCCAATACACGCTCTCACCGGTGTCCGCCCGAGCGGCCGAGATACACATCTGTGCTGGATTGGCTTCGAAGGTCTCCCAATCGAAGGGCATATCTTTGTCGGCCGACTTCTCATAGATGTATTCGGCGTTGAAATAACCATTGCCGCGCAGTAGAGAACCTAGACCACCGAAGCTGGGGTTCTTGGCAAAGTCTACGAAGGATTCTTCAGAGCGGATGGGATCGCGCGAGAGGAAATTAACGGTGTGCGACGAGCCTGCGGAAACACCACCGACCCAGCCGAATTCCACCTCCTCCTGAAGCAGTTTGACGATACATGCGGCGGTATAGGAATTGCGCATGCCGCCACCTTCAATGACGAGTGCTGTATCTTTTGCGTCAATCACAGTGCCCGATGGTACCCGCAGGCTAGGATCGCGCCATGGGTCTCTTTTCTGCACTGAAGAATCTTGTCGGCTCCCCCGGCGCGCGTTTGGCCTCCCCCGATCCACATGCCGTTGAGGTTGAGCTGGACCGCCTTGCCGTGCACACGGCGGATGGGCTCATCATCGTGGAGACGTCCCCTTCCGGCGCTAAGGTGCTGGCGGAAGTGGCCCGTGCGGGCGAAGCCGCCCAATTACGCGGCCCACGAACTGGCCCACACACCACGGTGTACCTGTCCCCCACGACTGCGCAGGAACGCGCAGTGCATGATCCGAAAAGGGGCTGGGTTATCCCGCTCTCGCCTGAAGAACTCTCTCTTCTTAAGAATCTCAGCCCAGAGCCTGGAGATTATGAAATCTCAACGGCCCTGGCCATAGCGATTGAAGGAGTTTAAACCATGCTCATCCTCCCCTTCCAAGGTAAGACCCCACGTATTCACCGCAGCGCCTGGATTGCACCGAATGCCACCATCATTGGTGATGTCACTATTGGCCCGGACTCCTCCGTGTTCTACGGCTGTGTGCTTCGCGGTGACGTCGGTTCCATCCGCCTCGGTTCACGCGTTAATATCCAGGACAATTGCGTTATCCACGTAGAGTCCACAAACCCGTGCATCTTGGAGGATGACGTCACCGTGGGCCACATGGCCATGCTCCATGGCACGCACGTAGGCGCGGGCACGCTCGTTGGGATGAAGGCTTCCCTACTCTCGGGCTCCACCGTGGGCCCAGGCTCTCTCGTCGCCGCCGGCGCGGTGGTGCTGGAAGGCCAGAATATTCCCGCCGGCACCCTAGCTGCTGGGGTACCCGCCAAGGTGCGCCGTGAGTTGAGCTCGGAGGAATCCGACGCCTTCATCCCGCACGCCGCGCGCTACGTCGACATTGCTAAGAATCAGGCGCTGCTTGGCGAAGCCCTCCCCCTCGACGAAGTCCTCTACGACTAGCGCCAAGACTGTTTCAAACTGCCGTTGTTGCCAAAACTCTTGAACTCGCCGCGGGATCTGACCAGATCTTTGGCAACTAGGGAAGTTCCGTTCGCAAGCTAAGGCCGCGAGCTAAACCCCTAATCGAACGTTCTCAAGGCTAAAGTGCTAGAGCAGAGCGACGAGCCCCATAACTACCAAGAAGGCAGCCACGCCATAGCCGCTCCACAGTGCAACGGCGGCTGAATTCTCCCGCGCCCACGCGAAAGCCCGACCAGCCCAGGAATGAGGTTTGGCACGCACGAGCGCAATGAAGAGCCCGCACACGGTGGGCAAGGACAGCGCGAAGCTGGCATAGAAGAAAAGGCCGCCATATTTCACGGTATTACTGAAATCCCCGGCTGCTAGGTGCATGAGGCCATAGAAGAAGGGCACGGAGGTCAGCGACTGGATGACTCCCATAAGGAAGCCCACCGCAACGGTCTTAGGCGAGGGCGTGCGCAGCGGGCCGAGGAGCTTTTGAACCATATCGTTAGGCTCGCCCTTCGAGCGCCACGCCAGAACACCGAGGCCCACGCCTATGACGATGAGGCCCCAGCCAATCGCCGGAGACTCCAAGGCGGCGGCCACCTTGTCTTGAATCCCCACGAAAACGAACATGACCACGGCGGCAGCGGTGAGCACACCGAACCAATCGCCGACGATGACAAGCGCAGCAATCTTGCGGTAACTACCTCGCGGAAGCATAATGCCAATGGCCACGAGGATGCCGATGAGCAGGGCGTTGACAGAATCGGCGAAGGCATTGAGCACGGCTTCAAGCATGCGGGCTAGTTTACTAGCAGTCGTCTCACTGCTACGTCATCGTGCAGCCTTAGGAAACATTCACTCACTGTTTACCCAGCATGCCCTCCGCGTGAACGCTGTCAACGGTAAGGTGGATAAAAGTGTGTGCCGCCGCGCCGGGTTTTCCGTCGACGGCGGCACCATAGGTAATGCCCCCAATCATGATGTGGAGAGAGAAAACATGAAGGTAGCGATTCTCGGCGGCGATGGTTTTTGCGGCTGGCCAGCCTCACTTTATCTCTCCGATCAGGGCCACGAGGTCATCATCGTGGACAACCTTTCCCGCCGCGCTATCGATGAGGAACTCGGCGCAGAATCGCTCACTCCCATCGTGTCCATCGAAGAGCGCTTGGCCGCATGGACTGAGGTCTCCGGCAAGACCATTGGATTCTGCAACCTCGACGTAGCTCAGGACTATGACGGCCTGCTGGAGTTCCTCACCACGGAGCGCCCAGATGCCGTTGTCCACTTCGCTGAGCAGCGCGCTGCTCCTTATTCCATGAAGAATTCGCGCACCAAGCGCTACACGGTGGATAACAACATCAACGCTACCCACAACCTGCTTGCCGCCATCGTGGAATCTGAGCAGGATATTCACGTCGCACACTTGGGCACCATGGGCGTGTACGGCTACGGCACCGCAGGCATGAAGATTCCGGAGGGCTACCTGGATGTGCAGGTCGATGCTGGTGAGAACGGCATCGTCGAGCAGCAGATCCTCTACCCCTCCAATCCGGGCTCGGTCTACCACATGACGAAGGTTCTGGATCAACACCTTTTTGCCTACTACGCCAAGAACGATGAGCTTCGCATTACGGACCTGCACCAGGGCATCATCTGGGGCACGCACACCGAGCAAACCCAGAAGGACGAGCGACTCATTAACCGCTTTGACTACGACGGCGACTATGGCACGGTGCTCAACCGCTTCCTCATTCAGGCAGGTATCGGCTACCCACTGACCGTGCACGGTACTGGTGGCCAGACTCGCGCCTTTATCCACATCCGTGACATGGTGCGCTGTATTGAGCTGGCACTGAATAATCCGCCCGCTCGTGGCGAGCGCGTCAAGATCATCAACCAGATGACCGAAACCCACCGCGTGCGCGACTTGGCGGAGCTGCTGGCAAAGATTTCTGGCGCGGAAGTAGCCTACGTGCCCAATCCACGCAAGGAGTCCGCAGAAAATGAACTTCACGTCACCAACGACACGTTCCTAGAGCTTGGCCTAGAACCAACCACCTTGTCGGAAGGCCTGCTCCATGAGGTCGAAGAGGTTGCCCGCAAGTACGCCGAGCGCGTGGACCGCTCCAAGATTCCAGCACAGTCTCTGTGGACCAAACAGCAGCACGCAGGTGTTCCCGACACTGAGGCGAACCACGCTACCGATACCGCACAGGCATAAGCATCACTTCCATGCGCATCGCGATTGTTACTGAAGTTTTCTTGCCCAAAATCGACGGCGTGGTCACCCGCATTACCCGCACGCTGGACCAGTTGGCGGCGATGGGCCACGAGGTCCGCATCTTCGCTACGGGCAAAGCTCCTGCCACGTATGCAGGGTTCGAGGTCACCCGCATTCCCAGCTTGTCGCTGTGGGTCTATCCGGAAATCAAGTTTGGCTTGCCCTCGTGGAATTTCTTTAAAGAAATTCGGGACTTTGACCCCGATGTCATCCACGCCGTCAACCCGATTTGGACCGCAGCGCTCGGCGTCTTTGCCGCGCAGCGTGACGCTGTTCCACTCGTGGCTAGCTTCCACACCAACGTGCCCGAGTACGTCGATGCCTTAGGAATTGGCTGGACTCGCCCGCTCACCGAAGCCGCGCTGAAGTACCTGCACAACCAGGCAGCAGTCAATCTGTGCACCTCCGGGCCCATGGTGGACAAGGCTGGTGAGATGGGCATTCGCAACGTAAAGCTATGGCCCAAAGCCGTGGATACGGAGACGTATCAGCCTTCCCGGGCCACCGCGGCGATGCGAGAGCGTCTCACCGGCGGAAACCCGGGTGCGCCGCTGCTTACCTACATCGGTCGGGTTTCTAAAGAAAAGGACTTAGAGCGCCTCGACCACGTCATGCAGCTGGTGCGCGCTGAGCTTGGCGACGTCCACCTCGCCATCGTCGGCGACGGCCCCTTCTTGGATGAGCTCAAAGCGGGCTTCGATCCCTCCTACACGACATTTACCGGTTACCTCTCCGGTGAAGAGCTTGCTGCCGCCTTCGCGGTCGGTGATGTCTTCCTCTTCCCTTCCGCTACGGAAACCCTGGGTCTCGTGGCATTGGAGTCCTTCGCGTCGGGTGTTCCCGTTATCGGAACGCGCGCCGGCGGAATCCCCTTTGTTATTGAGGAAGGAGTCACCGGCCATCTCATTGACGCCGATGCAGACGACGCAGCATGGGCTGACGCCGCTGTGAGCCTTCTCCGTGATCCTTCGCGGCGATCCGAGATGGGGGCAGCCGCCCGACGCGAGGCGGAGAAGTATTCCTGGGTAGAATCCACCCATGCCCTCCTTGCAGCTTATGAGGAGGCCATCGAGCACCCCTACCGCAGGGACTAACCTTATTCTTAGTCAAGGAGCACTCATGGATTCAGCGAGAAACCTGTACTCCGCCGGCGCGTTTATTCAGGCCGGCATCGACGCCACCTTTGCCCAACGTCTCGGCCCAATCACGGACGTAGAGGTCAACTTCACCCCTACCGAGCCCGACCAGCCTGAGCATGACCAGCGCGCTACGGTGCGTTTCACCACCAGTAGCGGAGTTCATGACTTTGACGGTTTGCGCTTGGCGTCCATGCAGGATGGCCAGTTCCACTGGGCCACTGGCTTGGCGCAGCAGGCTGATCTTCCCGAGTTCCACGGCCCCCAGCCGGATACGGCACTACTCAGGGGCCTGGCTCGTCGTCTCGTTGGCGATCGCCCCGTCGTCCGCGTTCCGCAGGGCGACGCGGAGGCGCTCGTAGCAGTGGATTTCACGGAGATCGACCCGACTCCCTCCAGTGCTATCCTCGCAGGTCTGGAGAAAAGCGGGGACATCGAGGGCGGTGTGGATGAGCGCATAGCCACCACCGAGCTCGCGTCCTATATGAATGTCCCTCACAACAACCCAGAAGCGCTCGCACAGTTTGAGGGTTCTCGCATCGTTGCACTTCCCCAACTGAATGGCCAGGTGGGACTTCGCGCGCGGGATATCCTTGCGGATGCTCACTTCCTTGCCACTGAGCACAACTTTTTCCTCGATGCCCGCTTCCCCAATCTGAGGGCCGAGCTCGACCCTGGAACATCCCGCACGGTGGTAACCGCGGCACGCGGTTCTCTGACCGTCCCGGCACACCTCGTTGCCACGCTGGACGAGTCTGCCGGTACTTTTACCTGGGCGTGGGCTGACGAGCTCGCCTCCACTATGGCTGCGCAGGCGGCAAGCAATCTGCGCCGCTTCGCTTACGACCGCGCCGTGCCGGAGCTCCTCCGCGCGCAGGTTCCCATCGCGGATGCCCGCCAGGCACGCTTGCCGCAGCTTGCCATGCCCATCCTAGGGTTGTGGACACTGCTGCCGGTACACCTTCCGGACGGCCGTCTGGGCCTCGCGCTTTCCGACGCCCCCGCCTTCCGCCTTCCTGCGCCATCCCCGGCCGCCACGCAGGCCACGCTCAACGTGGCGGTTCCCCCGGGCGTAGACGAGCAGCGCGCCCGCGCCGCGTACCAGCGCCAGCGCGGTTTCTAGCTTTTCCTTAAGCGTTGAGGATCGCGCGGAACTCCTCCGGATCGACCTCCTGGGTCGTGGCGGGGTCGAACTTCGCGTCCTGGGTCTTATCAACGAGGACTGCGCGCACGCCCTCGGAGAAATCCGGGCGACGGTACATGTGCATGCCGAGCTTGAGCTCTAACAGGAGCGCTTCGCGGATATCATCCAACCTCGCCTCGGCTTCAAAGAGCTCATTGGCCGCGATAATCGCTGCCGGGCAGGCGCCCGCCATGAGGCGCTTCACTTCCCCAGCGATCTGCGGGCGCGTCTCTAGCTCTGCAGAGATCTCCTCCCACGTCGGCAACGCGAAGGTCTCTTCCAAGTCCTTGGCTACCTGCTCCAGCGGTGCCGGATCCTGTGGTGCAGGCAAGGCGAGGTCCACAAGGGCGGCATCAATGCCGCGGTCGATTGCTGCCTCGATCAGCTCAGAAGCGTCCTTGACCACGTGAGTCGCTACGCCGGTCCACAACATGTCGGCGGCATACATGCGGTAGCCCGAAATGCCCCAGAACTTAGCCAATCCAGGCGATGCCACACCACGGGTGCCCACCATGCGCTGTGCGGCATAAGCCACGCCTACATCCGTGACGTAACCAATGTTCATCTCCGGCATCGAAGCAAAGGCACGTTCTGTCACCACGCGGTGCGAGCCGTGGAGGGAAATACCAAGGCCACCGCCCATAACGACACCATCAATCACGGCGATATAGGGCTTAGGGAACTCAGCGATATCACCGTTGGTGAGGTACTCGGAGGCAAAGAAGGCATCGACGTCTTCGAGCTTGCCCTCCGCTATTCCTTCGCGGGCATGGCGGACGTCACCGCCGGCGCAGAATGCTTTCTCACTCGCAGAGTGAATCAGGACCTGTTCGATAGTGTCGTCCTTGGCCCACTCCTCAAGGGAGCGGCGAATGATGTCAATCATGTCGGGGGTCAGCGAGTTCAATGCCTTAGGGCGATTGAGTTCGAGGACTCCGGTATGGTTGCGGACGGAAACGAGTACTGGATCAGTCGTAGTCATACGCACCAGTGTTCCATATCACACATTTTTCGGCCACCACATTTTTGAGGTGTCCGAGCCTTACAAACAAGACCACAGAAACGGTGTAACTTTTCGTGCTCCCACAGCTTGTTGCCCTCGACATGGATGGCACACTTCTTGATGCTCACGGCCAGCTTCCCGCTGATTTCCCTGAGCTTCAGAAACTAGCGGCTGAGCGTCACTGCGAGCTGGTACCGGCGTCCGGCCGTCAGCTGGCCACGCTCAAGGACATGTTCCCTCACATCGACACCTTCATCGCGGAAAATGGCTCGGTGGTTATGCGCGGCGGGGACATCATCGCCACCTTCCCCATTGCGGAAGAAACCGTACGCGCTGCCCGCACTGCGGCTGATTCCATCACCGAACCGCACACCACGGTGCTATGCACGCCAGAGACTGCCTTCGTGGCCGAAGACGTATCGGACGCCGCTCGTGCTGAGTTGGCTAAGTACTACAAAGCTGTCACGTGGGTGCCGGAGCTTTCCTCCGTCCCTGATTCCGACATCATCAAAATCGCTATCTTTTGCGAGGCAGGCTCGGAAGCGTATGTCTACGGACCGATCCGTCAAGCAGTCCCGGACGATAACGTCGCCGTCTCCGGCAAGGTATGGCTCGATGTCATGGCCCGCGGGGTGGATAAGGGCGCCGCATTAACCAAGCTCGCCGAACTCTCCGAGGTTCCCATCGCCGCCACCGCGGCCTTCGGCGATTACCTCAACGATCTAGAGATGCTTCGGGCTGCGGGCACAGCTGTGGCCATGGAGAATGCTCACCCACAACTCAAAGAGGTCGCGGACATCGTCGCACCCGCTAACACAGACAACGGGGTCAGCGTGGTGTTGCGTAAGCTTCTGAGCTCTTAACACGCTCCCAGGAAACCTGCCTGGTTCAGGCACTTCTCCGGAGTAGGATTACTCGGGTTCCCTAGCCCTCTGATCCCCACGTGCGGAGTGTTGTCGTGAAGAATTTTCTGCGGTCGGTGTTGTCTGGATCGACGAAGCGCGAGAAGTCTTCCTCAAGTCCCTCAAAGTCCACTGCTTCTTCCCCTGCCTCTCCCCCGCCGGCCGTGCCGACGACAGTAACGGCGCCAAAGGCTAAGTCGGCGCCGAAGGCAGAGTCTGCGCCGGAGCCGAAGTCCGCGTCAAAGCTATCGCCTGCGCCGAAACGCAGGCGCCCGCAGCGCAGCGATAATTCCTCACTTGAGCTGAACGCAGCCTCCCTCCCGAAGGCCTCCGCCGTGCGGAAGGCACAGCTCACCAAGGCCCGCGAGGAGGCTGAGGACAATAAACCCCGCCGACGCCGCCACATCCCACGGGCGGTCACACCCCAGCGCCCTGTCACTGCCGAACCCCCTACTAAAGCTCAGTCCGCTGCAGCGAAAGACACGGCAACGCCTGCAGCAACTGCGAAGGAAGCAACAGCACTTCCCGAACCGCAACCGGCTAAGGAAGCACCCGACGCGGAGATTTCACGTGCACTAGCACGCCGCTCTCAGCCCGTCGGGACGCCTACTGAAAGGCAACTCAAGCCCACCAAAGCTACTCGCGATCAGCGCCGTGCTACTGCCCGTGTGAACGCTGACGACGGTACTACCGACGTGCTGGCGGTGCCGAAAGAATCCGCGACCGTCAAGCAGCAGCGGCGCGCCCGCTTGCGCCAAGTTCCGGGGCTTGATGGTCTGCGCGGCCTTGCAGTGGTAGCCGTGGTGATTTACCACTTTTTCGGTAATCTGCTGCCCGGCGGCTACCTGGGCGTGGACATGTTCTTTGTCCTCTCTGGATTCCTCATCACGTCACTGTTGATTCGCGAACTCAACGTTACTGGGCGCATTAGCCTCACAGATTTTTGGATAAGGCGCTTTCGGCGAATTCTTCCTGCCGCGCTTGTGGTGCTGTGTCTGTGTACCGCGGTGGTTTCGGCCATTGGGGGTGACCTTGCTGTTGGCATCCGAGAGCAATTCCTCGGCACCCTGTTCTTCGTCAACAACTGGACTCAGATCGCCACCAGCCAAACCTACTTCGCGCCCAACGAAGTGCAGGTCTTTGCCCATTATTGGTCGCTCGCGGTGGAGGAGCAGTTCTACCTCATCTGGCCGCTGCTCATGACAGGCGTCTTCGCTGTTTCGCGCCGTAAGCCTACACGCCTGCCCATCGCGGTGGCACTGGTGCTTGCGACGGCGTCCGCCCTGGCCATGGCTTTTCTCTTCACACCGGGCGACGATCCCACTCGCGTGTACTACGGCACTGATACCCACGCCTTCGGCCTACTGGTCGGTGCACTTTTATCCTTCATGCTCACCTCGACGTCGAATGAGGCTGGGGCGGACTCGTGGGCGTCGACAAGCAAAGGCGTCCTTGCCAGTACCGTTGGAACCCTAGCTTTGCTCGCCTACCTTGCACAGCTGGTGTGGATGGGTGCGGACCGCGAGTTCACCTACCGCGGTGGCCTAGTTCTCACCAGCGTGCTGGGTGCTGCGATGATCTGGTCCGTTGTGCGCGAAACCGGTCCCCTGACGTGGCTGTTCCGTACACGCGTCATGCGCTGGCTGGGCCAGCGGTCCTTCTCGCTGTACTTGTGGCACTGGCCCATCATCATGATTCTCGTCGCCGTATCCGACGCGCCGTCGTGGGCACTGGGCATTCTCGCCCTGCCGCTTTCTTTCGTTCTGGCGGAAGTGACGTACCAATTTGTAGAGAACCCCTTCCGCCGCGGCGGCTACGTCAAGACGTGGCACGACTACTGGGCTGCCCGCCCCACCTTGCATGAGATAAAAGTGGGCTTTGGCAAAGCCATGTGGCCTGTTGTGCCAGCACTCGTTGTGCTCTCTGCCCTTGGCGTGGTCTATGGTGTGGCGACCTCTGAGGATAAAACGGAGCTCGAGCGCGAACTGGAGCGCATGGCGCAAGCCAATGAGCAGGCGGCAGCGTCAGCGCCTGCTCAGCCTACTGACAAGCCGAAGGAGAAGCGCTCCCTGCCCACCGGAGCAGAGATTACTGCGTTGGGTGATTCCGTCATGCTCGCGTCTTCCGATGCCCTCATGGAGCGATTCCCTGGCATCCTCATTGATGCTGCGGTCTCCCGCCAATACTCTGAGGCCATTGATTCGCTGCGCGCTCTGAAGGATTCTGGGCAACTGCGCTCAACGGTCTTCTTGGGGCTCGGAACCAATGGCGCTGCAGATGCGGGACGCTTGGATGAGTTGCTCGACATTGTGGGCCCTGAGCGCACCGTGGTCTTCGCTGTGCCCTATGGCGACCGTGATTGGATGGGCCAAGCACGCTCAGAGATCGTGCAAGCAGCATCGCAGCGCGAGAACGTGTACCTGGCGGATTGGTGCGGCACTGCCCAGGAGAACCCTGCGCTGATGTACGACGACGGCGTGCATCCACTGCCCGAAGGCGCGAACCTCTACGCCGAATCCTTCGAAGAGACCCTTGAGCAGTACGCCAACGGCGACACGTCTCTCGAGACCGCGTGCGAAGCTTGACCCACCTCAGCGGAGTTACACCTGCCTTATGCCCTTGAAATGCTGAAAAGCGCCGCTCGAAAGCGGCGCTTTTCTCCTTGCTGGGCCCCAATGAGACCGCGGCGGCGTCTTAGTCGACGGAGAACTCGCTCATCTTGTCCCACTCAGTTTTTCCATCAATGTGGGTATTGATGATGTCCGGGGTCTCAACCAGGTACTTCGGGAGCTCCTCGCAGGAACGCTTGAAGTGCTCGGTGTTGACGTGGTCAACGTCGGTGCCATCCTTGTAGGACTCGAGCAGGAGGAAGCGCTGTTTGTCTTCCGGATCGCGGAACCACTTGAAGTCAATGCAGCCGGGCTCAGCCTGGCAGGCCTTGGTGTACCAGTCAATCTCGTCGAGGAAGGTCTCGGCGTACTCGGGCTTGACGTGGAACTGTACGTTGATCAAAATCATGGGCCCCACTGTAACTATCTCCCTGAAAACGTGCAGAAGGCCCTGCCCATAGCGGTTTATTCACGCCATAGTAAAGCAGGGCCGGAGAATTAGGCTCGTGGTGAATTACTTGTTGAAGAAGTACTCCGCCACGTAGACGTACTTGCCGTCGAAGGCCTGGGCAACGCCGAAGCCGGTGCCATCAGTCTTGGTAACCGGAACATCGCGGTTGAGCCACTTCACGCGGTCCTTAGCCTCAGACTCGGTGAGCTTGTAAATATTGCCGCTGCCTTCCTCCAAGTGGGTCAGGCCGTCACCTGCGTTGTCATGGAAGGTAACCTTGCCGGCAGCCGCCTGGTCAGCCCACTCCTGAGCGATCTTCTTCGCGTTGTCATCGGCGTGGTGGCCCTGCTTCAGCAGGTGGGAGTGGGTAGCGCCGACGAGCTCGTTCGCCACGGACGGGGTCGGTGTCTTCACGAACGGCGGCAACTTAACGTTGTACTGCTCGGCCAAGTCATAAGCCTGAGCAGGCAGCTCAATCTGGAGGGAGTTAATCTGCTCAGTCGCCTGAGAGGACAGCTGATTAATATCTTGCGCCTGCGCAGCGGAAGCGCCGGAAACAGCCAACACTGCGGTCAGGGCAGCGGTGGTAGACAGACGGGAAACACGACGGAATGCATTCATGTCCTCTACCGTGCCATACAATCGCTTCCTGTGTGAACTAACCTCGCAGTCCCACAGGACATTCGATATGGCATTGTTATGCTCCAAGGCGTTGTTTCCGAAATCTATGGCGCCTCCTAGAACGCGTCCGAGAGGTTGATCACTAGTGCTAGATGTCCTAACGGGCTTTGCGATTATCTTCGTGGTTATCGCTGTGGGCTTCGTACTGGCACACAAAGGTGTCATCGGTAAAGGCGAAGCCCGCTTACAGTTCAACCGTGTCGCTTTCTGGGCGGCAACGCCCGCACTGATTTTCTCCAGCGTGGCGCAGTCCGATACCTCAGCATTTGCCTCGCCCGTTGTGGCAGTTATCGCTGTCGCGTCGGTGGCGACAATGGGCGTCTACGGCCTTCTGAGCATGTTCTTCTTTCGCCGCAGCGGCGCGGAAACCATGGCGGGTGCGGCGGCTTCGAGCTACTACAATTCCGTCAACATTGGCCTGCCCATCGCCACCTATGTCATTGGTGATGCCACGTTCGTAGTGCCCGCCCTAGTACTGCAGATGGCGGTGCTTTCGCCTTTTATTATCGCTGGTCTCAATGCGCAGGGAACGAACCTGCGCTCCATCATGACATCGGTGATGTCAGGCGTTACCGCACCCGTGGTCATCGCTGCGGTACTGGGATTCATCGTGTCTGCTGTCGGGTGGACGGTACCGGATGTCATCATGGCCCCAATGGAAATCCTTGGAGGAGCCTCCATCCCCATGATCCTCATGAGCTTCGGTGCTTCCCTGAAGGGTGATTCGTTGCTCAACAACGATCGCCTGCCCACCATCGTGGCAACGGCACTCAAGCTCATTGGCATGCCGGCCATCGCCCTCGTCGCAGGTTTAACCTTCGGGCTCAGCGGCAACGAGCTCTACGCAGCGCTGATTTTGGCGGCGCTTCCCACCGCGCAGAATGTCTACAACTACGCGGCGACCTACCGGGTGGGAGAAACCGTAGCGCGCGATACGGTTTTCCTCACCACGTTCCTCTCTTTACCCGCCATGCTCGGCATTGCCGCGCTTTTCGGCTAAAACCCGCCCTTTCCGCCTCCGTCTCTACCCCTCGAGCTGCTCCCCCAGCTCCAGCCATTCCATCTCTAACTCTTCGCGCTCGGCGGCCACAGCCTTGAGATCAGAATCTAGTCGGGAGAGCTCTGCAGAGTCGCCTTCACCGGAGGCCATCTTCTCGGCTGCATCGGCCATGTGCTGGTTGAGCTGTGAGGTCTTCTCATCGAGCTTGGCCATTTTGCGCTCCAGCGCGTTCATCTTCTTAGTCAGCTCGCGTTCTTCTTGAGAGCTCAAGCGCTTGACTGGGGCTGCGTTCTCAGACACAGTCGTATCAGTCGAGGCACCACCTGTGTCCGAGCCAGCAGTCGAGGACTTCTCGCCCAGGTCAATAACACCGCGGGAAGCAGCCGCCTCCATCTGCTGACGGCGGCGAAGATATTCCTCGATTCCGCCCGGCAGGTTGGTGAGTTTGCCATCTCCGAACAAGGCATAGGTGTTATCCGCAATGCGCTCAATGAGGTAGCGATCGTGCGAAATGACCACCATGGTGCCCGGCCAGGAATCCAGGAGGGACTCCAGTTCTTGGAGGGTGTCGATATCGAGGTCGTTTGTGGGCTCGTCGAGAAGCAGCACGTTTGGTTCTGCCATGAGAACACGAGTCAGCTGCAGGCGGCGGCGCTCACCACCAGAGAGATCGCCTACCGGAGTGCGCTGGCGCTTGGCCGAAAAGCCTAGACGTTCGGCCAACTGGGAGGCAGACAGCTCCTTCTTGCCCAACTGGACATAGGTGGCGACGTCCTCGACGGCGTCGAGAAGCCTGCGCTCCGGATCCAAATCATCAAGCTCCTGACGCAACCACCCCAGACGCACGGTCTTTCCCTCAATGCGCTTGCCGGCTGCCAGTTCCACCTCGCCGGCAAGAGCGCGCAGGAGCGTGGTCTTTCCAGAACCGTTGACGCCAACGAGGCCGATGCGCTCACCTGGCGCTAGCCTCCAGGTGAGGTGATCTACCAGCGTGCGGCCATCCGGCGTCGTAATCTTTGCGTCCTCGAGCTCAATAACGACGCGGCCTTGGCGCTGCTTGGAGAAGGCCATGAGCTCGACCTTGTCGCGCGGGGCTGGGACGTCCGCGATGATCGCCTCGGCGGCCTCGATTCGGTAGCGCGGTTTGGACGTGCGGGCAGGTGCACCGCGGCGCAACCACGCCAGCTCCTTACGCGCTAAGTTCTGACGGCGCTGGTCGATGGCATCGGCTTGGCGGGCACGTTCAGCTCGGGCGAAAGTCCAGTCGTTGTAGCCGCCTTCATAAGCATCAACAACGCCGTCGTGCACCTCCCAGGTCGTAGTGGCCACGGTATCGAGGAACCAGCGGTCGTGCGTCACGACGATAACCGCCAGTTTGCGGGACAGCAGATGATTGGCCAGCCACTGCACACCTTCCACGTCCAAGTGGTTGGTGGGCTCATCGAGCACCACGGCGTCGAGATCCTGCACGAGCGCTGCGGCCAGGTTGACGCGTCGGCGCTCACCACCAGATAGTGAACCCACCTGCGTGTCGAGGCCTAGGTCAACAATTCCCAAACCGCCCAAGACATCGCGCACTTTGGCATTGGAGGCCCACTCAAAGGTCTCCAAACCCAGCGGCTCGATAATGACCTGGGAAATGGTGAGCGACTCGTCGACCTCAAAACGCTGCGTCACCACAGCCATACGCAAGTCCGAGTTATGAGATACGCGGCCCGAGTCCGGCGGCTCGATGCCGGTAAGGACCTCCAGCAACGTGGTCTTGCCGCCACCGTTAACACCGACGATGCCAATCCGGTCGCCGGTTTGGACACCAAGGGAGACCCCGTTGAGAAGGGTCTTGAGACCAAAAGATTTGGTTACGTTTTCGAGGTTGATGAGGTTCGCCATAACGAGGATCTATCTTAGTGCCTGACCGCGGTTACCCCGCACCACAAAACTTATTGAATGTGATTTTCGATTGCAATAGTGTCGTTCTCTATGAAGAACCACACACTAACCCTGTGCGCTGCACTATCCGCAGCCGCACTTGCCATCACGTCCTGCTCCGCTCCCGACCAAGAGAGCGCTTCCCCACACAGCACTGAGCCCACGGCCGCTGGCTCAGAACACAGCCACGATGGGTTCGAGTCCGCTGAAGGTGAGACCGAGGTAGCGCAGCTGCCCACACGCATTGTGCTTTCCCACAAAGATGGTCTCACCACTATCGATGCCGAGAGCGGCGAGGTGATTGGCAGCGAAGACATGAAGGCCTTCCTGCGCCTCAACGATGCCGGCGATAACCGCCATGTCATGGTGACCAAGGGCGATAGCTTCCTCACCTTCGATACTGGGCGCATCACCAAACCACACGGCGACCACAAGCACTATTACACGGCGGAGCCGAAGCTTGGCGACGTTTCCGTGGACGCCCCTCATGCTGGGCACGTGGTGCATCATGACGGCTTTACCGCGCTCTTCTCCGATGGTGACGGCGTGGCGAAAATCTACGCGACGGAGGAGATAGGCAATGCGGACGCCGAGCCGGTCAACACCGTTGAGACTGGTGCAGCTCATCACGGCGTGGCCGTACCGCTCAAGGACGGCTCAGTGGTCATCACCAAGGGCACTGAAAAGGAACGCCACACCATTCAGCACCTGGACAAGTCCGGCAAAGTCCTGGCGGAAACTACCGAATGTCCCGGCGTACACGGCGAAGCAGCCGCTGGGAACGGCACGCTCTTCTTCGGATGTGAAAACGGACCGGTTGTCTTCGACGGCACGGACTTCCACAAAGTAGATGTCTCTTCCTATGCCGGCAAGGACGGCTACCAGCGCTCCGGTAACGCCGCCGGTTCCGAAGAATCCACCGTGATCTTGGCAGACAACAAGACGGAAAAGGACGCCGAATTCGAGCGCCCAACCTCAGTCACGCTCATTAATACTGAGGATTACTCCGCCCAGAAAGTCGAGCTCGGGGAATCCTATTGGTTCCGCTCCTTAGCCCGCGGCCCGCTTGGGGAGGCCCTTGTTCTCACCACCAACGGCAAGCTCAATATCATCGACCCTGACTCCGGTGAGATCACAAAGAAGATCGATGCTATTGCTCCGTGGAAGGAAAATGAGGAATGGCAGCTGCCAGGACCTATCTTGAAGGCGGCCAATGGCTATGCCTACATCACGGACGCCGCTAAGCAGGAGCTTGTCATCGTCGATCTGCTAGGAGACCAGGAACCGCAACGCATTCCGCTGGAGATGAAACCGGTAGAAATGGCGGTTCTGTAGCGCCTCCCCTCCAATTCGCCTTTAGCCGGATGCTTAGACCAGCGTGGCGCCGCTAGCTGGGCCGGTTGTCACCAGGCCGCGGGTGCCGCGGTTATCGGCACAGACTTGAGCCACGACTTCACAGGCTGTCTCCTCATCCTCACAGAGGAAAGCACAGGTAGGGCCAGAGCCAGAGACAATCCCCTTGAGAGCACCGGCGGACTCGCCGGTATCGAGGATTTTGCGCAGGTCTGGGCGCAGGGACAGCGCGGCCGGCTGAAGGTCATTGTGCAGGGCGGCGGCAAGTTCACGCGGATCGCCACTAATGAGCGCTTGGCCAACCGCCTCGGTGTCGAGGTGCGGGGAGCTTCCGCGGCCAGCCGCGCGAAGCTCATCGAGCTTGCGGAAGACCGTTGGGGTGGACAGTCCCTCAGCATTGGTGATGATGGCCCAGATGTAGAGGCCACGCGACATCATCGAAGTAAGCAGTTCACCGCGCCCCCGCCCCAAAGCGGTGCCACCCATAAGTGTGAAGGGGACGTCGGAGCCCAATTCCGCAGCGAGCTCAACAAGCTTCTCCTCGGTTACAGGTTCACGGGAGAATTCGGTGCTTAATGCATGGTTGGCAAGGAGCAAGGCTGCGGCGGCATCGGCCGAACCGCCGGCCATGCCACCGGCAGCCGGGATGTTCTTCTCCATAGTTAGGATGCCCGTCGCTGGGAGCATGAGGCGTTGGGCGACCAGCTCCACAGCACGCCAAGCCAGGTTATCTGTCGTGGCGGGCACGCCTTGTGCGTGACGGCCGGTGACCTCCACCGTGGTGTCCTCAGACCAGCGATAGCTGACGACATCATGGACGTCGAGAGCCTGAAAAACCGTGGCGAGCTCGTGGAATCCATCCTCGCGGGCTTCACCGACGCCAAGATGCAGATTGACTTTGGCGTGTGCGCGGGCCTGCCACAACTGTGAGGACGGCGCGAGTGGCTGGCTCATGATACGCCTGCCAATCGGACAAAGTCCTCCACGCCGAGTTTCTCACCACGCAGGCGCGGATCGATGCCGGCTGCGTGCAGTGCTTCTTCGGCAGCTGCGGCGGTGCCGTAGTGGCCGGCCAGCGCGGCCCGAAGAGTCTTGCGGCGTTGGGCAAAGGCGGCGTCGACAAGCGCGAAGAGCTTCGGGCGCAGTCCCTCGTCATAGGGACGTGTGCAGTCAATGCGCACGAGACCGGACTCGATCTTGGGAGCTGGCCAGAAGACGTTTTTGCCAATTGTGCCGGCTTGGCGCACGGGCCCATAGAAGGCTGCCTTCACACTCGGCACGCCGTAGACTTTGCTTCCGGGCGCAGCCGCGAGACGCTCAGCCACTTCCAGCTGGACCATGACGAGGACACGGCGGATTGTAGGGTACAACTCCAGCACGTGCAGCAGCACTGGAACGGCCACGTTATAGGGCAGGTTAGCCACGAGCGCTGTGGGCTCGCCCAACTCGCCCTTGTCCACGGTCAGGGCGTCTTTTTCCACCACGGTGAGGCGATCTGCCTGCTCCGGAGCGCGCTGGGCCACCGTCTCCGGCAGCTTCGCCGCCAGGCGCGGATCAATCTCTACTGCGGTGACGTGTTCAACTTCCCCCAGCAGGCCCAGCGTCAACGAACCGAGTCCCGGGCCAACCTCCACCACGCGGTCCTCAGCTGAAAGGCCCGCGGCGGCAACGATGCGCCGGATCGTGTTGGGGTCATGGAGGAAGTTCTGGCCCAGCTTCTTCGTCGGGGTGACGTCTAGCTCGGCAGCGAGCTCGCGGATCTCCACTGGGCCCAGCAGGTGGGGTTGCGTCATGTCTTCCAGACTAATACGCGGCGCGCCGAGGTTTTAGCGCAGGCCGAGTTTTGCGGTGCAGGCAGGCCATGCTCCCCAGCCCTGAGCGGCCTGGACCTTTTGTGCCACTGCAATCTGCTGCTCACGGGTTGCCTGCCATGCCTGCGGTGCGTACTCGTTGCCGCCGAAGGCAGCCCACGTGGACGGGGTGAACTGCAGGCCGCCGGAGAAACCGTTACCGGTGTTGATAGACCAGTTACCGGTAGCCTCACACTGCGCGAGAGCATCCCAGACGGAACCTTCTGCTACGGCAGGAGCAGTGGACTTCGGCTTGGTACCGCGGGCAATACGTGCGGCTACGGGCTCGGTGTGGACGTCTTCCTTGATGACGTCGTTGGATTCTTCCTTACCGTTAACCTTGACGATCTTGCGGGTCACGGTGCGCGAGCCTGGAGTTCCCTCTTCGCGGACCTCTTCAGAGCCTTCCTCAAGCTCCGGATCATCAACATAGTCAGCCGGAGCGTCGAAGTCTTCGGTCTTCTCCTCCTCGGAGACCTCGACACGGTCCACGGTGATGCTCATGCCGGCGGTGACCGGGGTATCCAGAGCAGGGCTCACACGGTCATCCTTATCCACGGTGATTCCGCGAGCTTCGAGGGCATCCTCGACGGTCTTTGCGGCGATGCTGGCGTAGGAGACCGAGCCGGCATCGGAGACCTTCACAATCTTCGGGGAGACTACCTCGATGTTCATACCTTCGGTCACCACCTCATCATCCTCAACGGTCTTCGACCCGGAGGTTACCGCGGCGCCAGGCACGATGCCGTCGAGCCCACCGAGCAGATCGGAAATGGTGAGGTCAGTGGAGGACAGCTGCGTTTCCACGCCGTCGATGGTCACAGCTACTGGCTTGGCGGTGCGGACAGTGATGGAGTCACCATCAGCAAGCTCCTCAGACAACGCTGGGTAGACAAGGTCATCGCCCGCCACGTCGACGCCCGCGGCCTCCAAAGCGCTGTTGACGTCACCAGCAAAGGTGGCCAGGGTAGTCGTCTCACCATTGATGTCGAGGGTGACATCTTTCTGGGCGCCAACAGCGACAACACCGCCGACGGCCAGGGTGCCCAGGACACCGCCGGTAGCCATACGCAGCGGCAGGGAGCGGGAGTTGTTAATACGCTTGATCTGCTTCTTCGGGGACATAAACCTCTACTCGTCTCTGCAGTATTTCGTGCCAGGCATCCGCCCGGCAGCTGATTCTGCGCGACAGAATGCGCGCCCCGGCAAGATCAATGCCGGGCTAACTTTGGATAACGATACGGTAACAGCGCGTAACGATCGAGAAGTCCTCCCGCGCCGCAGCCACTAGCAACACACTCGTCACAAGAAACACCCCCGCCACCCCTGAACTGCAGGTTTTCAAAGAGTGAAGATCGTCACAATTTGGGCTGGCAACTACACTCCAAAGACGCTCGCGAAGGTTTCCTTCACTTCAGCCGCCAACTCTTCCACGTCCTGACCACGCGCCTCAGCAATGCAAGTATAAGTGTGGCCAATAAGCGACGGCTCATTGCGCGCACCGCGGAAAGGCTCCGGAGTCATGTACGGCGCGTCGGTCTCAATAAGCAGCTGACCCGCCGGCGCAAGTGCCGCGGCTTGGCGCATCTCTTCGTTGCGTTTGAAGGTCACGTTGCCGGCGAAGGACAACACATAGCCGCGCTCAAGAGCTTCCTCGGCCACTTTCAGCGGTGAGGAGAAGCAGTGCAGCATCACCTTCGGCGCCTCCGCACACTCCCCTAGTACTCGCAGGAGGTCCTCATCGGCCTCACGGTTGTGGATCATGAGCGTCTTTCCTACCTTCGCCGCCAGCTCCGCATGCCAGCGCAGGGCTTCCTCCTGGACGTCAAGCGGCGCAGTGCGCTCCGGCTCGTGGTGAATCCAGTAGGTATCCAGCCCCGTTTCACCAATGGCCACGCAGCGCGGGTCCGCCGCCATCTCACTCAGGCGAGCACGGGCGGCCTCATCTAGTTCCTGCGCCTTCGTCGGGTGAATCGCGCACGCTGCATACACGTTGTCGAACTCGTGCGCCGCGGCCAGCGCCTTCTCCGCTTCTGCCAGACCATCACCTACGGTGACGATGCGCTCAACTCCAGCGGCACGAGCGCGGGAAACGAGGTCGACGTCAGCGTCGCGGCAGGAGGCGAGGTGCGTGTGGGCGTCGATAAGCTGGCTCAAACCTTCGGCGGGCACGGGCGTGGGGCGTGGCTTCTTTTTAGACATGGCTGCGAGTGTAGTCTTGCGCGCAGGTTAATCGGTGAAGCGGTAAACGCCGATGTCCCCCGCAGTGACCGCCACTCTACGTTGGGCTGGGCGCTCTACCACACCCCCACCTCGCTCCAAAGGCCCGGCTGGGAAAGTGGTACTCCTCGTGGCGGACAACATCGCATCCATCAAGTTGCATGAGAAGTTCGGTTTTGCCACTGTAGGAACTCTAAAAGAAGTCAGCCGCAAAGCTGGGCAGTGGTTAGACCTTGCCCACTTGCAACTCATGGTTTAAGGATTACCCGTATGCACGTTCGTCCCGCAGTGCTTGACGACGCCCCCTCCATCGCCACCATCTACAACGCCGCTTCCGCCGCAACGCCGGCGGCCAACCTGGTGACATGGCAGGAATCCGTCGAGGACCGCAAGCAGTGGCTGGCACAGATGGAGAAAGACGACTATCCCGTCTTCGTCGCCGTGGACGACGACGAAATCGTTGGCTGGGCCGCGTACTTCCAGTTCGTTACTCCCGCCATCTATTACGGCACTGCGGAGGACTCCGTCTACATTGCTGAATCCGCACGCGGCAAAGGCGTGGGCAGTGAGCTCATGGCCACGCTCATGGATCACGCGCAGGACAACGACTACGTCCAGACCATGATCACCTACATCGTGGATACCAACGAGGCGTCCATTGCCCTGCACAAGAAGTTCGGCTTCGTAGAAACCGGCCGCATGCCCAACATCCACACTAAGGACGGCGTGCGCCTCGGCTTGGTTCACTTGCAGCGCGACTTCGACCGTTTCTAGCGCGGTGCCGCTAGCGGCGTGATGGCTTCCAATTCCGAACGGAATTTCTGCTCCGCCGTGTCTAAGTCGTAATGGTTCTGTATTCCCATCCAAAACTCAGGACTCATCCCGAAAAATCGGGCCAGCCGGAGAGCCATATCGGCATCTACGTCCGCTCTCCCCTCAAGGATCTCGTCGACACGACGCTGCGCAACGCCAAGAGACTGTGCGAGCGAGTGATGGCTTAGCCCCAGTTCCTAAAGAAATTCCTCTTTCAGGATTTCTCCCGGATGCACTGGGGGAAGCAGATCGGTGCTTTCCATCTTCAGTCTCCTTTAGTCTCTGTAGCAGCCCCCATAGCTTTCATCGTCTCTTTAAGAATACAGAGTGCATCGCGGCGAGGTGGCGCGCTGTCTAGGACACGAGCTCGTCGTCGATGTAGACCTGCGCGGTCGCGCGCAGGCCTGCCACCAGCATGCATAGTGAGAGGACCATGAGGCCGATAAGCACGGCAGTCCAGTTGCCGGTGGCGCCGCGCACGACGCCAACAAGCAACGGCACGAGCCCCGCGAGGATGTAGCCGCCGGGCTGAACGAAGCCAGACAAGCGCGCAGTGGTCAACGCGCTGCGCGTACGGGCGGTGAGAAGAGCCAGTGCCAAGGGGAAGCACATGCCGCCAATTCCCATGAGGGATGCCCATGCCAATGGGGCGGCGTCGGCAGCCAGCAGCACACCGGCCCATCCTGCACACGTACACAGGGCAAGCACCACGGGCACAGGTGCCAACCGGTCCAGCCGCGAAATGAGCCACGGCATGACCACGCCGCCGACAATATTGAACACACCGATAATGGCTAAGGCCACGCTCGCGGTGTTCTCCCCCACGCCTTTGTCCACGAGCATGCGGGGCAGCCAACCCATCTGGACATAGGCCATGGTGGACTGCAGGCCAAAGAAGAAGAGCATGGCCACAGCAGTCGGCGAGGTGTACATGGGGCGTGGGGCGCCAGCACCGTCGACCGCACCAAGAGCCACATCGCGTCCCGCGCGCGGCAGCACCACGCTCCACGCGATGAGCTGAGCGACTGCCGGCAGGCACCATACCCACAATGCCCCTTGCCAGGTCTGCTGCGTCACCGCCGACAGTGGTCCCAACGCGCTGGAGACGCCCAACATCGTGGTGTACGTCGTCATGAGCGCTACCAGCGTGCGGCCAGAGCCGTGCTGTTTAATCCACGCCGGAAGCAGGATATTCGCCAACGCAATCCCCGCCACCACGCACAAGGTGAGCGCGACGAACAGCGAGAAACTACCTACCCACGGGCGCAGCGCCAATCCTGCAACGAGCAAGAAAGTTCCAGCGGCCAACGTGCGGCTCAACCCCACGCGGCGCGCAATAGGAACGGCAGCTAGGCCCATCACGGCAAAGCACAATCCAGGCAACGCAGTAAGAAGACCGGCTGCGCCGGAACTAATGCCAAAGTAGTCTTGGATTTGCCCTAAAACCGGCGCTACTGATGCAATGCCGGATCGCAAATTTACCGCCGTGAGGCACACGACGGTAAAGAGCAAGGCAGGCGCAAGAGTGCGCCGGAACGCCTGACCCACGAGAACTACTTCTGGACCGGGGCCCATTCCGGGCCGGTTTCACCGAGCTCAGGGTCGAGTTTGGCCACGAGTGGCTTCGGCTTCTGCAGCACCGTGCCGGGGGTGACGTCGATGCGCTGCCACACTGCCTGCTGGCCTGTGTAGTCACCCGTGATGATCGGGTATGGGTGGTTCTCCGGTGGGAGATTCACGCCGACGAGCTCAACCGGAATATCGTCAACGACGTCTTCAACACGTGGCTGCGCGGCCCACTCGCCCTCGCGGCCCAAGGTCTCGTGCACCTTCTGGGCAGTGAACGGCAGGAACGGCGTGAGCATGACGTTGCAGTCAGACACCACCTGGAGTGCCGTCCACAGGACGGTTGCCAGACGCTCACGCTGGGTCTCATCCTTAGCCAGTTTCCACGGCTCCATGGCAGCAACGTAGGCGTTGGCCTCACCGACAACGTGCATGATGGCAGTCATAGCCTGCTTGAACTTGGACTGCTCAAGGAATTCCGCGGCGGTGGCGAAGGTCTCCTCCGACAGGGCCAAAATATCCTTATCGGCCTGTTCCAGAGCAGCCGGCGCCGGCACTTCGCCGAAGTTCTTGAACGCCATTGACACAGTGCGGTTGACCAGGTTGCCCCAGCCATTCGCCAGCTCGTTGTTGATGCGGCGAACAAACTCATCCCAGGTGAAGTCGGTGTCATTGTTCTCAGGTCCCGCCACCGAGATGAAGTAGCGCAAGGCGTCTGGACCAAACTCCTTCAGGAAGTCCTTGACATAAATGACCACGCCCTTGGAGGAGGAGAACTTGGAGCCCGACATAGTCAGGTACTCCGAGGACACGATCTCCGTGGGGAGGTTCAGCTCACCATAGATGTGCTCCTCCCCGCCCTTGGAGCCCTTGCCCGCGTAGCCCAGCAATTCAGCTGGCCAAATCTGGGAATGGAAGGTGATGTTGTCCTTGCCCTGGAAGTAGTAGTGGCGAGCCTCCGGGTTCTGCCAGTACTGCTTCCACGCATCCGGGTTTCCGGTGCGGTAGGCCCACTCAATGGAGGAGGACAGGTAACCGATGACGGCATCGAACCACACGTATAGCTTCTTTGCGCCGTTATCCTGCCAGCCCTCGACCGGAATCGGGATACCCCAGTCAATATCGCGGGTCATGGTGCGCGGGCGCATATCCTCCAGCAGGTTGAGGGAGAACTTCAGTACGTTCGGGCGCCAATCCTCACGGGTCTTGAGCCACTTTTCAAGCGCGTCCTTAACGGAGGGAAGATCAAGGAGAAAGTGCTCGGTCTCAATGAATTCCGGCGTTTCGCCGTTAATCTTGGACACCGGGTTGATGAGGTCCACCGGATCCAGCTGGTTGCCGCACTCATCGCACTGATCACCGCGGGCACCGTCGGCGCCGCAAATGGGACAGGTGCCTTCAATGTAGCGGTCCGGCAAGGTGCGTCCCGTGGAGGGTGAAATAGCACCCTGGGTGGTTTCCTTAATCATGTAGCCGTTCTCGTAGAGCCCCTTGAACAGCTCCTGCACTACCGCGTAGTGGTTGCGCGTGGTGGTGCGGGTAAACAGGTCATAAGACAGGCCGAGCCCAGCCAAGTCGGTAACAATCTGCCGGTTGTAGCGGTCCGCTAGCTCGCGGACAGTCACGCCTTCTTTATCTGCCTGAACGAGCAGCGGGGTGCCATGCTCATCCGTACCGGAGACCATGAGAACATCATTGCCGCGCATTCGTTGGAAACGGGCAAACACATCAGAAGGAACGCCGAAGCCCGCCACGTGTCCGATGTGGCGGGGTCCGTTGGCATAAGGCCAAGCAACATTAACGACAACTGTCTCAGTCATGCCCTCTACTCTATCGAACACCCCCTCACCGTACGTGCAGTGAGGGGGTGTAAAAGAGGGCGCGGTGAGGCGCTTGACGGGCGATTCTTCGCCAGCGTTTTAAACGTTAGTGCTTCTGCTTCTGCTGGCGGCGACGCTCCTTGTAGGCCTGTGCGCGCTGGAACTCGCGGTGCAGACGACGCTCGCGGGCCAGCTTGCGCTGGAAGGCCTGGGATTCGCGGTACTCCTGGTAGATGACGTCATTGCTCAGGTCCTTGTAGATAGCAAACATGAGGCCAACGACGATGAAGAGGAAGGGCAAGGCTGCCACGATGGTGACATTCTGCAGGTTGGACAGTGAATCCTCGCTAGAGAGCAACAAGGTCAAGCCAACCGCAGCGGTGAGCACACCCCAGACGGCGGACAGCCACGGCTTAGCGGTGGTCGCACCAGACTGGGACATGGAACCCATGACGGTCGACGCGGAGTCTGCCGATGTGATGAAGAACGTTGCCAGCAGGATTGCGGCGACAATGCCAGCGATGAAGCCACCAGGCAGGTTCTGCAGAAGATTAAACAGCTCCTGCTCCGCGGAGTCACCCGAGATGGAGTTGCCGTTTTGCTCCATGTGGATGGCGGTACCGCCAAAGATGGCGAACCATACGGTGGACACACCAGCCGGTACGAGGAGCACACCGATGCAGAATTCGCGCACGGAGCGGCCGCGGGAAATGCGGGCCAAGAACATGCCGACGAATGGGGACCAAGACACCCACCATGCCCAGTAGAAGATGGTCCACGTGGACAGCCACTCACCAGCAGTACCGTTGTTGGACTCGGCGGTACGGGCGATCATCTCGGTGAAGTTGGCCAAGTAGTTGCCAATGGAACCAGGAATCTGGTTGAGGATCGTCACCGTGGGGCCCAGGATGAACACGAAGATGGCCAGCAGGGCAGCCAGGACCATGTTGGCGTTAGAAAGGTACTGAATGCCCTTGCCCACGCCGGACATCGCGGACAGGATGAAGGCTAGGGTCAGCACGAGCACGATGCCAATAACCACGCTCTGGGACGGATTCTCAATGAGACCGGACGCCTCAAGGCCCGCCTGGATCTGGGTAGCGCCGAGACCCAGGGAGCAGGCGGTACCGAAGACAGTGGCGAAGATGGCCAGGATGTCAATGATCTTGCCCACGGCACCGTCAGCATTGCGCTGACCGATGAGCGGCACAAAAGTCTGGCTCAGCAGCTGCTTGCGGCCGATGCGGAACGTCGAGTACGCAATGGCCAGGCCAACGATGGCGTAGACCGCCCATGGGTGCAGCGTCCAGTGGAACATAGCAGTGGCCATGGCCGTACCGACTTCATGTTCACCATGACCGGGAACGCCGTTCTTGAAGTAGTTGAGTGGCTCGGACGCACCATAGAACATCAGACCAATGCCCATACCGGCGGCGAACATCATGGCAATCCACGACACCGTGGTGAACTCGGGCTCTTCGTTAATCTCACCCAAGCGAATGGTGCCGAACTTCGACAATGCGATGAAGAGCACGAAGACGACGAAAATGGTGCCGAAGAGCACGTAAGCCCAACCAAAGTTGTTGACCACGAAGCTCAGCGCGTTGCTGGCGAAAGTACCAAAGTTATCCGGTGCAGCAAGTCCCCATGCCACGAACGCGGCGACGAGGATGCCGGCGAAGCTCACAATGGTCCAATCGATTGGCGAGTCAATACCGCCGGGGCCAAAGTCCTCCTCCGCCGTGTCCTTCTCTTCTGCCGGAACCGTGTGGGCGTCTGGGTTGAAGGACCTGTTGTTCAGCATGTCCTGGAGCTGGCTCGTAGCGGAGGCAGCCTCGAGGCGCTCGTCAACAGTGTGGTAGTCGTCCACCGCGCTCGGGGAGCTAGCTCCGCTCGGGACGGCCGACGACACCTCCGTGTCCTTTAGCTTGTCTGCATTGGTCGAGTCTGTCATAGCTTCAGACCTTGGTGTCATCCCACCAACTAGTCAACCTGCGAGCCACGTAAAAATGCACTGTAGAGCGCCGTTATACCTGGAGTGGGCGCCGTAGCCTGTGCTTTTCGACGCCTCCCCTTCCCCATCCCGGGCCGTCAACCACCCGCGACTGTGCAGCTGACGGCTCATTTTAGGCCACCACACTGAGTGAACACAGGCGGGATCTATAACGAAGCAATAACAATTGGCGTAAAAGAGACTGTGCTCACCACCATCCGTCGATGCTAGATAATCCCACACCTACGGCTTCTGCTCGCCACGGGCGGAAAGATAGGCATCATACAGTTCGCGGTTTGACCACTCAGTACCGGCGGCCGCCTGCTTGCACGCATCCTTGGCGCGCACGCCGCGATCCACCTCGCTTCGGACCTGCGCTACGAGCTCGTCCAGAGAGGCCGGTTCGGCCGCGCCGCCTTCGATGACCACGGTGATTTCGCCCCGCGCATTCTCTTCAGCCCACTCCGCCAACTCACCCAAAGTGCCGCGCTTGACCTCTTCGTAGGTTTTAGTCAGCTCGCGGCATACGGCAGCGCGGCGTTCGGTGCCGAGGATTAAGGAGGCGTCGGCAAGCGTCTGCGCCAGGCGGTGTGGCGACTCAAAGAAGGCAATCGCGCGGCGCTCACCTACCAAAGACTCCAACCAAGCCTTGCGGGGGCCAGGTTTGCGTGGAGGGAAAGCATCGAAAAGGAAGTGCCCGACACCCAGGCCTGAGAGCGCCAAGGCAGTAGGTACTGCCGAAGGTCCGGGGAAGCAGGTGACCGGAACACCCGCCTCCACGGCAGCATCCACAATGGAATGGCCAGGGTCGGACACGAGCGGCATGCCGGCGTCTGAGACGACGAGGACCGTTCCCGTGCGGGCAGCGTCCACGAGCATGCGAGAGCGTTCCGCCTCGTTATGGTCAAAATTGGAGACCACCTTGCCGCGGATCTCCGCCCCTAAAGCAGCGGCCAGATTGCGCACACGGCGGGTATCTTCCGCGGCAATAATATCGGCGTGGCCCAAGGCCTGAATGAGGCGTGCGGACGCATCACCAGGATTGCCCAGAGGAGTCGCGGCGAGAATGACACCGCGCGGCAAAGGTTCAAGCTGAAGACTCATACTCCCCAGCATGGCACACGCACGCTAAACTCTTCCGAGTGAGTATCGCAGAGCCCATCGCCCGACCCGTCCGACAGGACCGCAAGGATGTGTCTGGTCGCCATACGCGTCCGGCACCGCCCGCACCCCGTCCCTACGTGTGGACCCGCTCGGACACCATCAGCACGGCTATCATCGCCGTGCTGGCGTTCATCACACGTTTCGCAGGCCTGCGGGCGCCAGTCTCTGAAGGAACCCCGGTCTTCGATGAGAAGCACTACGTTCCCCAGGCCTGGGACATGGTCACCAGCTGGCATAACCTCTTTTTGGGCGGCATCGAATCCAACCCCGGATACGGCCTTGTGGTGCACCCGCCTCTCGCCAAGCAAATTGTGGCGCTTTCCGAATCAGTCTTTGGCTATACCCCTATGGGCTGGCGGTTCATGACCGCCCTCTTCGGCGTCGGCACCGTGCTGCTCACCATGGCTCTGGCTCGCCGTCTCTCTGGTTCCTGGCAGGTAGGTTTCCTGGCGGGTCTTCTAGCAGTGTGCGATGGTGTGCTGCTGGTGTCCTCAAAGTTCGGCATGCTCGATATCTTCCAGGTCTTCTTTGTCGTCGCCGCTGCGTGGGCCCTAGCTCGCGACCACCAGCAGATGCGTGAGCGCCTCCACACTGCATTCATCACCGGGACGATGGGAACGTCCGACTTCGGTCCGCGTTTTGGTTTCCGCTGGTGGCGCTTCACCGCCGGCGTTTTCTTGGGTCTTACCCTGTCAATAAAGTGGTCTGGCCTGTACTACATCATGTTCTTCGGCCTCATGAGCGTCTTTTCCGATCTGGCCCTACGCCGTCTCTACGGCGTTCGCCGCTATGTCGTCGGCACTCTGATTCGCGATACTCCGGCGGCACTAGCTTCCCTCGTTGCTGTGCCCGTGGCGCTCTACGTGTGGTCATGGCGCGCGTGGTTTGCTGATGAGACTGCTGTATACCGCCATGCCAAAGTCGACGGCACCATCGAAGAGGGGTCTTGGCTCCTACACCTCCCAGAGCCGATTGCCGGCTGGTTCTACTACCACTCCTCAGTATTGGAGTTTCACGCCTCACTGACATCCTCAGGCGGCCACAGCCACCCATGGGACTCCAAGCCGTGGGCCTGGCTGGTGGCAGCGCGCCCCATTCTCTATTACTCCTCCACCGACCTCACCTGCCGGGGAGGTGGCGAGTGCCGCAAGATGCTGTTCCTCTTTGGTACTCCCGCCATTTGGTGGCTGGTGATCCCCGCTGTGCTGTGGGGCCTGTGGTCGCTCCTCGTGCGCCGCAACCGAGCTTTCCTTATTCCACTCGTGGGCGCGGCAGCCGGTTTCTTGCCGTGGCTCATGGTTTTTGACCGCCAGATGTACTTCTTCTATGCCACGGCTTTTATCCCCTTTGTCATCGTGCTTATCGCCCTCGCTTTGGGGCAAATGATTGGTCGTGGACGCGAGCTCACATGGCCGTGGATTACGTCGCTCTTTGGCTCCGCGGTCCCCCTGGGCACCTTCCTCACAGTGTGCTACGCCGCGCTGGTGGTAGCCATGTTCGCGTACTTCTCCCCTATCCTCTACGGATTCATGATTCCCGAGTCCTGGTATCACTCGATGATGTGGCTACCGTCGTGGACCTAGTCCCTAGCGGGGGCTCGCAGTAAGCGCGCGGTACACATCGCGCAACACAAAACCTCGGTCTGCAGCCCACGCCCAGCCGAGTCCGGCAGCAGCCAAACCAGTAGCGATGAGAATGTAGATCTGGCCAGCGCCCACGGTGCCCAATGCGAAGTCGCGCATGGTAAATCCGAAGAGGAAGGCAAACATGGTGCACACCACCGGCAACAGGCCAGGCGCCGATGCTGGACGCCATGCGGCAAAGCCTAATCCACTAGCCAGCCCGAAACGCAGAGCGGCTGCGTCCATAAGCAGGCGGGCACGCTCCGGATCCGCTCCTTCCGCGAGGGTTCCCTCGGTACCAGAGGTGGTCAGGCCAGCAGCACTCACGACGACCACGATGGCCCATACGAGGAAAACAGCGGAAAGAACACCAAGACTCACCCGCGCCAGCGTCAGCGATGCCTGACGAGCGCTGGAGGCGCGCTGCCATTCTGGTTCCACGCCGGCGAGGATGACCTCAGACAAATCTCGCGGAGGTGCCCCCGCCGGTTCCACCTGACTCAACGAACGTGACAACGAGGCGGCCTTATCGCGGAATGCGGCACACTCCGCGCACCCAGAAACATGCGCCTCAATGACGTCCGGCGATAGTTGGGGGGCTTCACCATCAAGCTGTGCGGAGATAGCCGCCTGCACCTGCTCATGCGTCAGCACGGCTTAACACTCCATCTACGCTGGCGCGGCCGGAACCGAACACGACAATCATGAGCAGGGACACGATGAGGACCAACGGATACTCGATGCCGCCATCCGCGCTAAAGAGTCCATTGCCCAAGTGCACAAAATACAGGGCACAGGCCATAAGAAGAGCCAATGCACCTGCAACAAACGTGGTGAGCAATCCCACGACAAGGGCCGCTCCACCAATCATTTCCGCGATGCTGGCCAAGTAGGCCGACAGTTGCGGTTGCGGAATTCCCAGTGCAGAGAATTGGCCGGTGGTTTCATCCATTCCGGTAAAGAACATTTTGTCCACGCCGTGTGCCACAAAGATGATTCCCAGCACTGCGCGGAGGATGAGCAGTGCGGCATCGCGAACGGCGGGTCGATTCATGCTTCATAGACTACCCTGGATGCCCACTGCCCCACGAAAGGACTCCCACACCATGCGCGCTTGGCTTAGCGTGGATTCGCCCGTTGGCCCACTTACCCTCGTCGCAAGCGTTGAGGGCTTGTCCCACGTCTACTTTCGCACCGAGGAACCTGACCTCAGCGAAGCCACGAAAGCCACTCGCGTCACGAACGTCGAGCTTGCCCACGACGATCAGAATGAGGACACAGCATTGACGGTGTTAAGCGACGCCTCCCGGCAGCTCGCCGAGTACTTCGCGGGCAGTCGCAAGAGTTTCGAGCTGCTTCTCGACGTCCCCACTCCCCCGCTCACCTTCCGCAGCCGCGCCCAGCACGTACTACAAAGAATTCCCTATGGCGGGCGCTGGACGTATGCCCAGCTAGCCCAGGCAGCGGGAAGCGCCGGTGCGGTTCGGGCAGCGGGCAGTGCCTGCGCCACCAACCCGCTGCCCATCGTGGTTCCCTGTCACCGGGTGGTGCGCGCGGACGGCCATATTGGCGCTTACCGTGGAGGCCCAGATATTAAGCGCTTCCTCTTGGAGCTTGAAGAACGCTTCATTCGAGAGCACACCGGCGGGAACCCTTGAGAGGTATGCACAGTCTAAGAAGGTATGACTGTTACAGAGATGACACCACCCACACCTGAGATGACGAACGATACGGGACTTGTTTACGGCGAAGACGGCCTCGGCCGCCCCGCTTGGGCAGTGGCTTCACCGCTGCTCAAGCACTATTACGACACGGAATGGGGCATGCCCATCCACGAGGAATCGGGGTTGCTGGAGCGCCTCTGCCTCGAGGGCTTTCAATCTGGATTGAGCTGGGAGCTCGTGTTGCGCAAGCGCGAGGCTTTTCGCGAAGCTTTTGTTGGATTTGATGCGGATTTACTCGCCAGCTTTGGGGACGAGGAAGTTGAACGTCTCATGGACAATGAGCGCATTATCCGCAACCGGCTGAAGATTACCTCTGTGCTCACCAACGCCAAGGCCACGGTGGCCTTGCGCGAGGAAGGCGGGCTCGATGAGTTTATATGGAGCTTCCTCCCGGAGGAGACCATCGCCCCCGAACGGGAGGAAGATATCCCCAAGTACACGCAGGAAGCTCAAGACATGTCCAAGGCTCTAAAGAAAGCTGGTTTCAAGTTTGTCGGACCTGTAACCTGCTTTTCCCTTATGGAGGCCATCGGCATGGTCGATGCCCACCTCGTGGGCTCGCACCGCCGAGGGACCTCCGGAATCTGGCCGGCTTAACCAGCCTCCTCAGAGATGCCCGAGTCGCCTGAGGTACCAGACGTGGTAGAGGATTAAGGGCAGGCTAGTCCTTGGGAGTTAACCCACGCGGCGCGCGGCGAGGTCATCGCGGCGTTGACGTGGCGAGCTGTGCGGACCGTCAAAGCCGCCATCGCTATCATCCTCGTCATAGACCGGCAGGAAGTCGAAATCGGGGCTTTCATCGTCTATCTCCAAGACGAGTGCGCCCGGTCGGCGGAGGTTCGGCGGCAGGGACTCAGCGGGGTTGTCCGCGTTCCGCACGCCAAGGCGTGCACGGCGCAGATGGTAAACGCGACGACGGAGCAGCTCCTGCTCACGGCGCACCTGGGAGCGCAAGGCCACCAGGTAGATAGTGGTGATGGCACCGGTAATGCCGGCGAACCACCACGTCCATCCCCCCACCACGATGCCGAGGCACACAGTGGCTACCACGGCGATGGCCAAGCCAATGAGCGTGCGCTGACGGCGCTGATAACGAGTTGCTGAGGCCTCCTTCTCCTTGACAGGGTCCCAACCGCCGCGTCCGAGCCGGCGTTGTGCGAAAGCAAGTTCTTCCGCGGAGAGTTCAGTATCGGAGTCACTGGTCATCCGCTTGTCAGCGTCCGAGTCTGCCGTGATGGTCTCGCTCACGGGTAGGGCAACTCTAGACTCGGCGGCGTCCGATTCTCCAGCTCCCTCAGAGCCGTTAGAACCGGCCGCAGCGTTGGCGCCGTCGGCCACGTCTGAGTACTCCGGCGCATCGATCGCTCCTGGGTACAGAAGGTCCACCGGTGAGGTGTAGGTTTCATCGTGCTCATAAGCGTCCTCAGCCACGGAAGCATTAGCCGGAACCGTGAAGACCTCAGCCGCGGAAGCATCAGTGCGGCCGGTGGCATTCTCCACGCCCTCTGCGTCTTCTGCGCGCTCCTCATCCACGATCACGTCGTCGTCATCGTCGTCATCGTCCTCATCTTCTAAGTCGGCTTTCGCGTCAGCCTGCGCAGCGCTGGCAGGCACCGCCTGAGCATTTTCCGCACCGTCTGTGCCAGCGTCGCTATCGATGCCGTCCTCAAACTCCGTGGCTGCTTCGACCACTTCGCCGTCGATAGTCGCCGCAACAGTATCAGCATCCTCGGCTTCCCCACGTGAGGATTCCGCGGAGCGGGAGCTATCCGCCGCGGGATCATCAGCAATAACCAGTTCGTAATCAGCGTCTGCGTCGTCGGCCGAACTGTAACTGCTCGGACGCACATCGTCCTTGCCAAGTCGCGGCTTGCGGCGCCCAAGAACCGAACCGGAGTCCCCCTCAAAAAGCACACGCGTCTCTTCAAATGCCTCACCGGTGTGGCTCATTGGGCGCTGGGAGCGTAGCAACCAGGGCGCGAGAATGAAAAGCCACACCACAATGACGAGAATGATGGGCACAGTGGTCATCATGAGGAGGGTCCCACTTTCCAGGGTCGACGAAAAGGGAGTACAACTAGGCCCCCACTCTAGCCGCCTACGGGCTCATTTCGGGCATTGTCGGCCGCAAAATTACAAGGTTGTGACTTATGTGAAAGCAGAGGTAGTTAAGCTTTAGACAACTCGGCCGGCAGCTCGCAGACGCACCACTGCACTGGATGCAAAGTCCTCCCGGTTAAGCGCCAAGAAGTGATGATCACGCCACGCGCCATCGATATGGAGATTGCGGCGCAGAAAACCTTCATCCCGGAAACCGTTATTGTGCAGGACCTTGCCGGAGGCAGGATTTTCTGGGAGATACGTCGCGGTGACGCGGTGCAAGCCAACACGGTAAAAGGCATGATCCACCCCCAGGGCGCAGGCGGCGGTAGCGATGCCTGCGCGATGCACACCCGAATGTACCCAGTAGCCAATCCAGCATTCACTGACCCCACCATGCTGGATATTGCCTAAGGTCAGTTGGCCACGAAACTGCCCATCGACCTCAATGACGAGGGGAACGACCGTCCCTGAACGCGCCGATTCGCGCAGGAACATCAAATGGTTCCACCAAGCGGACTGGGAATGCGCGGAGGCCCACTCCGTCGGCAGCGTCGGCTCCACTGGTTTGAGAAAATCGCGGTCCTCAATGCGCTGCTGACGCCACGCACTACCGTCACTGCGCAACAATGGGCGCAGCCGCACGTTCAGGCCTTGGGGGAAAGCCGCGGTGCCCCGCATTCTTAGCGAAGGTGTAGCCTCCGGCCAGCCGGGGTGGTCAGGATTGACCGCACCGCTGGCAGGTCTCGACAGCCGTCCGGCGGCGGTTCCAAAGGGATCGAGCATGGCCCTAGCTGCGTTGGGTTAAGAACATGACGTCGACGACATCGCCCGGACGAATCTCCGTCACATCCTCAGGAATGCGAATCATGGCGTTGGCCTCGGACAAACCCGCAAGCAAGTGGGCTGGTGCACCCGAGGCGCCGCCGAGACCTTCCACCAGGTAGTCGGACGTTTCTGCATCGCGCATGAGGCGCGCACGAATAAACCCGCGGCGGCCGGGACGGGATTCCACATGGTTGAGTACTCGTGCTCGCACCACGCGGCGCTGACCAGAGCGTTTGCCCAGTGACAGCTTGATGAGTGGGCGAACAAAGACTTCAAAGATGACGAGAGCCGACACCGGGTTCGATGGCAACAGGAACGTCGGAATGCGCTCCTCACCCAAGAGCCCAAAGCCCTGAACTGAGCCTGGGTGCATTGCGACGCGAGAGGTATCGACATCACCAAGCTCATCAAGGACCTCCCGGATCTCCTCCGCACCGGCACCGCCCACGGCCCCTGAAATAACTAGGACTTCACTACGTGCCAGATAAGTCTCCAGTGCTTCGCGCACGCGGCGCGGTTCACCGGCCGCGATACCCACGCGCTGTACGTCGGCACCTGCTTCCTTAGCGGCCGCCGCCAAGGAGTAGGAGTTGACGTCAAACACCTGCCCAAGACCGGGTTCGCGATCAATGTCAACAAGCTCTTTGCCGTAGGACACGATGGTCACGCGCGGGCGCGGATAAGCCAGAACCTTGGAACGGCCCACTGCCGCGAGCAATCCAATCTGTGCTGGTCCCAGGATCGTTCCTGAAGATACCGCGACATCGCCGGGCTGGATATCATCACCCACACGGCGCACGAAATCGCCCGAACGCACTGGACGGTGCGAGGTGACGCGCTTGCGGCCGCGATCTGACCATTCAAGGGGAAGGACGGCGTCAGCGAGAGTCGGCAACGGCGCACCTGTATAGACACGAACCGCCTGCTTAGGCTGCAAGCGAAGCGGCTGACGGGAGCCTGCGGGTACCTCGCCCACCACCGGAAGGGAACGCTCGACTTCCGGCTCCGCAGCAGAGCCATCGACGTCCTCTTCGGACTGTCGTGAGCGAGCTTTGAGCGCCCTTTCACCACCGACGTCGACGGCACGGACAGCGTAACCGTCAATCGCTGCCTGCGGAAAACCCGGCAATGGCTGGTTGGCCTGCACCTCCTCGGCACACTTGAGACCCAGAGCATTCGCGATAGCGATGCGCACCGGTTCCGGGGTCACCGCTGCATCAAGAACAAATGCCATCTGGTCATCGACCGAACGCATAAACCGCCTACCTTTGTTGTGGGCTCTTCAGGGATGAACTAGATCATAATGCGCAGAGGCTAACCCTTGAGGCCGTTCTCTGCCTCATACTCATCCATGATCTGCTTAATCGCCTTGTACAGTGCCGGACCGTACTTCTGATCACGCAGACCAAAATCGACGTTAGCTGGGATATAACCACCCGGGTTACCCAAGTCATGGCGCTTACCTTGGTGTACGACGACATGAACCGGGTGCCCCTCGGTGATGAGCAGCTCAATGGCATCAGTGAGCTGCAATTCGCCGCCCTTACCAGGTTTAATTCGGCGCAAAGCATCAAAAATCTGACGGTCGAGCAGATAGCGGCCAGTTGCCACGAGATTAGACGGTGCGTCCTCTGGGTCGGGCTTTTCCACCATGCCGACGACCTTTTTCACACCCGGGACATTGGTGTCCTCCACATCAAAGACACCATAGTTAAACGTCTCTTCACGGGAGACCTCGAAAGCACACAGCACGCTGCCGCCTAGTGCAGCACGCACGCGCGCCATCTCCCCCATTACGGTGGCGGGGAGAACAATGTCATCCGGCAACATGACGGCGAAGTACTCCTCGTCATCATCCAAAACGGATTCTGCCAGCCCCACCGCGTGCCCCAATCCCAGTGGCTTCTCCTGAGGGACGGAAATGGGGTGGATTAGCTGGGAGGCGCGCTTAACCTTGCCTACCTGTTCGTCTTTGCCGCGGGAATCAAGAGTATCGACGAGTTCAGGAAACTCCTCGAAGTGACGCATCACTTCCTGTTTGTTCGGCGCGGTGATCACAGCCAGGCGCTGGGCGCCGACGGACGCGGCTTCCTCCGCGATCAGCTCAATACCCGGCGTATCTACGACGGGGAGCAGCTCCTTCGGCACAGTTTTTGTGGCGGGCAGAAAGCGGGTGCCCATGCCGGCAGCGGGGACAACAACCGTGGCGATCCCTGTCGAGGAATCCTCATGTGCAATAGCCATAGATTCCAGTTTACAATGCGTCCACCGCGTCACTGCGCTGCGCTACGCGACCATTCTATGATTTATATCCATGACAACTTCCACTAAGGATGCTCTCAGAGCCCAACTTCTCCACGCTCGACGCACACGGAGTGCCGAGCAGCGCGAGGAGGATAATCAAGCCTGGTGTAGAGGGGTACGTTCCCTGTTGACTCCCGAAATGAAGGTGGCTGCTTACTATCCACTGGGAACGGAGCCTGGCGGTTCGGCGTTTGTGGACACTGTCCAGGCAGCCTGCGCGCAGGTGTATCTGCCTATTTCCGCTCCACAGGGCCAGTTACTGTGGTCACTGTACGACGGCCCACACTCCATGCGCCCTGGCGCGCTAGGTATTGCGGAGCCCATCGGCGAGCGCCACTCGAGTTCGATCCTGGCAACACTGGACCTCATTCTGGCCCCAGCTATGGCTGTGAGCCCCTCCGGTATGCGGCTGGGTAAAGGCGCCGGCTATTACGACAGAGCCCTTAGCCCACTGCCAACGGGGCACCCGCCGGTTGTCGCGCTCGTGCACTCCACAGAAGTTCGCGAGGTGCCTTATGAAGAGCACGATCGCCCCGTGGACGGCATCCTTACCGAGCGCGAAATGCGTTGGTTATAGAGCTCTGGGAATAGCACTCTGGGAACCGACTGAACCTAGGCCCAGTCTAAGAAGGCATGGACTTTCTCCAGCTTCTACGCACACCGGGGCACCGGCGCAGCGTTCTCCTGCGCCGCGTACTGGCCTGCGTTTTGCTCGTGGCCGCTGGTCTCAGCGCTGTGGCCTCGACACGTGAGCATCCCCATACCGTTGTCATGGCTCGAGAGGTCAGCGCGGGTGAGAAACTCACACGCGATGATGTCTCCCTAGCCCGCGTCCCTTCCTCCCTGCTTCCTGCCACCGCTGTGGGCAGCAACCCGGAAGACGTGGTGGGCCGAGTGCTCCTGGCCTCCGCCAGCCCAGGAGAAATCCTCACGACGACGCGCCTGCTGAGCTCAGATCTCATCGCAGATTTCGGTATGGAAGATGCCCATCTCATCCCACTCACGTTGGCTGAACCTGAGATAGCTTCGAATCTGCACCATGGCGATACGGTCAACATCGTTGGTGGCAGCAGCACAGGTGAGGCAGAAGCACTAGATGTCGAGTTCTCTGCCGTACATGGTCCAACTATCGCTAGCGGTGCGCGTGTAATCTCCGTAGGCACAACTGATGACGGTGCGAGGGGACGCACATTGCTCGTTGCGCTCCCGGCAGATGCCGCAGAAGCCGTCGCGGCAGCCTCCCTGGCCCAGCCGCTTACGGTCGTCATTGTGGGCGACCGGGCACACAGCTGACCACAACTGTGATAGTCGGCTCGTTTAGGCGCAACGCTGTCTCTACATCTTGCCGGTATCACCACAAACGGACTACGGTATCTCTGTCCACCCTAGGCGCCACAGCCCAACAGCGCAGACGCTGCTGACGGCACCGCGCCGCCACGTGGCCTCTCATCACAGTAATTTTCCACTCAGCCTCGCCTCTTTCTCTAGAGTTTTCCTACTGCCGCACCGATCGCCCTGCGTTCGACCGCGCCGCAGTAAGTCGCGAGGCTATAGCAGATAAGGACATTCCTATGCTCAAGGGCTTTAAAGATTTCATCATGCGCGGCAACGTCATCGAACTCGCCGTAGCAGTCATCATCGGTTCTGCCTTCACCGCAATTGTCACCGCCGTGACGGATCACCTCATCCAGCCGCTCATCAACTCTTTTGGTTCTGCGGACGTTGGCGCTCTCGGATTCGCTATCACTGACAACCCGGATACCTTCCTCGACTTCGGCGCAGTGATTACCGCCGCCATCAACTTCCTCATCATCGCCGCTGTGGTCTACTTCGGCATCGTTGCGCCGATTAACGCACTGACCGAGCGCGCTAAGCGCCGCCAGGGCGTGGACCCGGAGGAAGCTGCCCCGACCTCCGAGCAGCTCCTAGCCGAAATCCGCGACCTTCTCGCTGCTGAGAATGGTGGCACCACCAACACGACGACCAAGTAGGTTCGGCTGTTCACAAGCGTTCACGCTTGCTGTAAGGCCAGCCCTTTCGCGGAGAAAGGGCTGGCCTTCTTTCGTTTTCTGGGGCGGCCTTCGGCCTTTTGCGAATAGGTATGTGGCACTTGTGCCTCTTGTCCTGTTCGTTCCTCTGGCCCCTCTACTTCCCTACTGCGTCGAGCCGAAGTGAGGTGGCATATTTTCGCGGTAAAAAGCTTCGCCGGTGGGCTCGTCGTCGCCGCCAACAGCTGCAGCCTCGTCAAAGGAGACGCTGCGTAGCTCATCTTCTCCCCCGGTGTGCTCGGTGCTTCGAGCATCTAGGCTGGGAGCATCAAAACTGCGGTCATAATTCTCCGCAGTGGACGGGCGCTGCGCGCGGCGGCGACGGCGCGCAGGGCGCTGTTCAGAATGGTCCATTAGACGCTTGACTTCTGGAGCTGGTCGACGAGGTGGTGCACCAGCGGAGTCAGCGTGGCCATGCCGTCACGCACAGCGGCGCGAGAGGAAGCCACATTCACGATCACGGTGGAGCCAGACACACCAGAAATACCGCGGGACGTGCACGCATCCACTGCTCCACAGGCTTGGCCGGAGGAACGCAGTGCCTGAGCAACACCGGGAACCATTTGATCCAGCACCGCACGGGTCGCCTCCGGAGTTTTATCGCGAGGGCCCACGCCGGTACCGCCAATCGTGAGAACAAGATCCACGCCGCCGACAACACCAGTTTCAATGGCCTGGCGGATCTTAGACTTCTTCGAGCGAACTATCACCGCGCCATCGACGGTGAAGCCGGCTTCCACCAGCAGCTCACCTGCAAGGCGCGAAGTATCCTGTGCGGAGTCATCCGGGTGATCCGTAACGATGACGACTAGCGCACGGCGCGGGGCCTGCACGCTCTGTTCCTGTTCGCTGGCGAACAGGAACGCATCATCGGGTTCGTTGACGTCATCCAGCTCGTGCGAAGCGTCGCGTCCCAACAAGTCTGTGGTGTCGGTTTTCTCTGCCAAGGCGGTGTCTCCTTAAGGCCGAAGGCCCATCGTCATCTCAGTGTCGTCTCGATGTTGTCGCTGTGTTGTCTCTAGATCGTGCGTCTGGCGGTCGCTGCGCGGCCTAGAGACACAGAGGCTTCTAGGCCGCGTGGATATTTGTAAACTTACTCGCTCGCCAGCGTTACCTCTACCTGTCGCGAATCTTCGCTATCTGGCCTCGTCACCTCAAGAGTGACAGTCGCTCCAAATTCTTGGGAACGCGTAGCCGCGATGAGCGAATCAGAACTCTCAATGAGGCGGTCATCGACACGAGTGACAATATCGCCAGCCTTCAGCCCTGCCTTATCCGCGGGACTATCGCGGTCAACGTCAACGATTTCGGCTCCGTAGACATCGCTTTGCGCACGTACCTTTACACCCAAGGTGGGGTGCTTCACCTTGCCGTTGTTGATGAGCTCATCGGCCATGCGCTTAGCAAAGTTCGACGGGATAGCAAAGCCCAGACCAATTGAACCGCCTTCTGAACCTGTACCGCTCGACAGCGAAGCAATCATCGAATTCATACCGATGATGTTGCCTTCCATGTCCACCAAAGGACCACCTGAGTTACCGGGATTGACCGCGGCGTCGGTCTGGATAGCGTCGATAAGCGATGACTCACCACCCTCCTGTGAGGCACGCACCGGCCGGTTCTTCGCCGAGACGATACCGGACGTCACCGTTGCGTTGAGGCCCAGCGGGGAGCCCACGGCTACGACTTCCTGCCCTACAGCTGCCGATTCGGAGTCACCAAACTCCAGGAAAGGAAGATCCGTAGCGTCATCAATCTTGATGACAGCAACGTCCGTCGTGGCATCCGACGCCACAAAGGTAGCGGAATGACGAGAACCGTCATTCATCGTGACCTCGAGACGTCCACCTTGGTCAGCACCGGCTACGACGTGGTGGTTGGTCAGAACATAGCCGTCTGGAGAAATGATGGATCCGGAACCTTCAGCACCGCCGGAACGGGTGATACTGAAGATAGACACCACCGCCGGAAGCACCTTCGATGCGACGTCCTCCACCGACCCTGCTGCAGGTTCCTTGCCAGTACTGTTGGCCACCGGCTTATTTTGCAGGACCTCGTTGACAGTCGAGGTGGAGTCGCCATTATTACCCATCGCGCCTACGACAGCGCCGGTAACGCCTCCGAGTGCCACCGCCCCCACGAGCATCATCGCCAGTGCAGTTCCTAACCCCACTTTGCGCTTCGGCTTTTCGTTCTGCTCATTCGGTACAAGGTGCACACCGGGTGCCTGCTGGTTCCCGAATGTTTGCTGGTTCTGAGCCGCCGGCTGAGAAGTACCGAATCCGCGGCCACGATAGGGCTGCTGGTTCTGAGGGCGCTGTCCGCCAAAGCCAGAGGCCGCACCGCTAACCGGACCCTGGTTGTGAGCCGAGGTTTGACCACCGTACGGGGCCTGGGCGGCGCGGAATGCGGGCGAGGACGGAGCTCCCGTCGCGCCTTGATTCATGTGGGGCCCGTCGCTGGGACGGTTGCCGAAACCGTTGGAACCTTGTGAGCCTTGAGCATCAGTACGGGGCTGGTTCCAACCAGTAGACTCGCTTCCCGCGTGCGTGCGGCGGGGATCCTGCGAGTGATCCATGTTCGAGTTCCTCATGTTCATGCTCTCTAGTGTGCCTTACCGTGCTGGCGTCGTTCTGTAGCAGTACTGCCATTCTGCTACGAGATGCTGAACGTTTCCTGTATGTACTGAACTGGGGTGGAACGCTCAAACTAGCCCTGGTTGAACCAGCGCTCCGCGAAGATTTTACCGCGGTCAGCAGGGCTCGCTGCCGGAAGATCATTGGGCTGTTCTTCAAGGCCGTCCACCATGGCATCGCCCTCGACCGGATAGCCGGGCAAAATGACCTCCATACGTGTGCCGCCATCAGCAGATTCCTTGATGGTGATGGAGCCATTGTGTCGCTCAACGACGGCCTTGACGATGGCCAAGCCCAAGCCGGAGCCCGGCATCGAACGAGCCTCCGCGGAGCGATAAAAGCGCTCAAAGACCTTCTCGCGCTCCTCCGGAGCAATACCCGGACCGGAGTCATCAACTCGCAGACACACCTTATCCTCCGCCACCTGGCGCATGGATACACGCACCGTGCCGGTGGGCGGCGACCATTTGGCAGCATTGTCCATGAGGTTGAGGGTGGCGCGCCCCAAGGCGAAGGGGTCACCGTCGAGCCCCCACGGGATAAAGCGCACACGGAAGTCAACGTCTGGGCGGCGACGACGAGCACGGTTGAGGGAATTTTCCAGAACCTCATGAAGTTCGACTGGTTCTGGCTCCTTCTCCGTTGCATCCTCACGGGCAAGGTCAACAAGGTCACCAATAAGCGTGGAAAGCTCTGACATCTGCGCCATGACGTCTTCTTCAAGGTCACGACGATCCTCTTCACTAATACCGAAACCGCCACCAGACTTATTCAGCATCATGAGCAATTCGATGTTCGTGCGCATCGAGGTTAGCGGAGTCTTCAGCTCGTGACCGGCGTCCGCAACGAACTGGGACTGCTGCACACGTGCGTGCTGGAGGGCACTGAGCATTCGGTTGAAGGACACCGTCAGCTGCGCCATCTCATCGTTGCTCACAACTTCAATCGGGCGCAGATCATTAGTCTGGGTGACGTAATCTGCGGCCCGCTTGAGGCGGGCGATCGGCTGCATACCGGTCTTCGACACCACCATGCCCGCAAAAATAGACAGCAGGACGCCGAACGCCACGATCATGAGCAAGGCGGAACCAACGGCAGCAATAAGCTCTTCGGTAGGCCCCAAATCCTGCGCCACCACCACCGTGGCCCCACCATCATGGGACCTGGCCAAGACGCGCTCGCCACCGACCGTGCGGATGGAGGTTTCCGTAGTGTCACCGTCGCGCTTGAAATCGCCGCCAACCGGCAGCGCATCACCATACGCAAAGGTTTCCGACGCTGGGGAGATAGAGACACGAGTGTCTGGATTGTAGAACTTGAAGGACGCGATCTCTTGGTCAATGTTGTTAACAAAGCTCGGGTCTTGGGCCTGACGGATCAACACGTCCGCCTGCTGAGCCATGTGCTTGTCGACGCTGGCGGTCATCGACACCGCTACTAACCAGTAGGTCACCAACGTCATGACCGCCACGGAAACGGCCACGACGACACCAGTAACGAGAGAAAGGCGCCATCGCAGTGGCGCCCGTGAAGCCCACCCGCGTCGGCGAGGTGTCATGGCTACCTCGGTGGTAGCCGTTGAAGCTTCAGAAGGCACCGCGGGAGGCGCGGGCCTTCGGAGAATCACGCGGTGGCCTCCCTCATGACGTAGCCCACGCCACGCACGGTATGGATGAGTCGGGGTTCGCCATCTTCCTCGGTCTTCTTACGCAGATAGCCAATGTAGACTTCCAGCGCATTGCCTGACGTCGGGAAATCGTAGCCCCACACCTCTTCGAGGATGGTGTTTCGGGACAGCACCTTGCGCGGATTCTCCATCAACAGGTGCAGCAGAGCGAACTCCGTACGGGTCAGAGAAATCTGACGATCGCCGCGGGTTACCTCACGGGTATCAGCATCGAGCTTAAGGTCCTCGAAGCTCAGCTGAGTCTCGGCCGGCTGCTTGGACCCAATGGAGTCAGCTGCCGCACGGCGGACCAGGGAACGCACGCGAGCAAGAAGCTCCTCCAGCGCGAAGGGCTTGGGCAGATAATCGTCAGCGCCCGCGTCAAGGCCAGCAACACGGTCAGACACGCCATCACGAGCAGTCAGCACGAGGATAGGGCGATCCCACCCTTCACTACGCAGGGTGCGGCAGACCTCAAGGCCGTCCATGTTTGGCATCATGACGTCGAGGATGAGCAATTCAGGATTATCTCGGTGCACTGCCTCAACAGCCTGCACACCATCAGCAGCCAACGCTACATCGTAGCCATTGAACTTCAGGGATCGGCGAAGCGATTCGCGTACGGCTTGCTCATCATCCACGACTAGAATCTTCATATAGCCAATTATGACTTACGAAGGGCATTTTCACGAAGCGAGCAGAATTTTTTCGCCCCCTTATATCCCCCCTTAAGGGAAAAGTCACCAACCTCATGCATTGCACGGACATTGCACGGACGTCAACACCCTCGACAAGAGAGGAAAGACGAGTAAAAGAAGCAAAAATCCCCGAAGCATTCACTCAAAATGAATGAATGATTCGGGGATGCTGTTCTCGCAGCAGGCTTAATACCTTAGACAGGCTCTTAATGCCTTAGAACTGCTCGACGTCGATGAGGCCGAGCTTGGCAGCCTTCACCAGACGACGCGGGATGCGCACGGTCTGGCCGTCGATGGTGACTTCCTGGAGGGCGACGTTGTCAGCCTTCCACTGGGAACGGCGAGAGTGGGTATTCGCGCGGGACTTCTTAAACTTAGGAGTTGCCATCTTTTCCTATCCTCCTTACGCGTTCTTCTTCTTGCGGCGAGCCATTGCGCCGAAGCGCTGGTTGAACTTCTCAACACGACCAGCGGTATCCATAACGCGCTGTGCACCGGTCCAGAACGGGTGAGACTCAGCGGTCACGTCAACGACGATGAGCGGGTACTCGTTGCCGTCTTCCCACTCAACGGTGCGGTCGGAGGTAGCGGTGGACTTGGTCAGGAAGGAGTGGCCGGTACCGGCGTCCTTGAAGACCACCGGGTGGTAATCCGGGTGGATATCTTTCTTCATATGTCGATTCCCTCAGGGTTGAACTACGGGTCGGTTCCTTCTCTCCACACAATCACTAGGTTCTAGGCCGGCCCATGATGCGTATTGCTGAACTGGCGCAGATTACGAAGAGTAACTGTGCGCGTAAGGATCGTGCCCGAGTTGGGTCTCAATTCTTACAAACTGTGCGGCTCGCGCCGACAACTCGCAATATCCTACAGGCCACCGACCCTAAAACCTAAATCGGCAGAAGGCGGCACCACTCCCCTACCTTTATAATGGCGTATTGCCTCCGTTTCCCCAGCGCGCATCTCTGGGTCACGAATCAGCGATTAGGTTCTGAGCTTCCTGGCATGTAAGATTTCCCCTTGCTGTTGTCAAAGTAATCGTTTTACGCCCTCATCAACTGGTGTTCAACGGAATTATGCCTCCTGCTCAACCTCACTTTTCGAGCGCCGCGCCTCACCGCGGCTAAGGCACTCCGTTAGTCGCTTTCGATGTGGGCGGCTAGGAGAAAGAAGACCCATGTCGGCTATTTGCCAGGTAACGGGCCGCAAGCCGGAATTCGGCAAGCAGGTCTCGCACTCGCACCGCCGCACTTCGCGCCGTTGGAACCCCAACGTGCAGCGTCGTCGGTACTACCTGCCCTCCGAGGGCCGTACCATCACCCTGAATGTTTCCACCAAGGGCATGAAGATCATCGACCGTGACGGCATTGAGTCCGTTGTGGCCAAGATTCGCGCACGTGGGGAGAAGATTTAACGATGGCACGTAATGATATCCGTCCAATCATCAAACTGAAGTCCACCGCGGGCACCGGCTACACCTACGTGACCCGCAAGAACAAGCGCAACAACCCGGATCGCATCACGCTCAAGAAGTTCGATCCGATTGTCCGCAAGCACGTCGAATTCCGCGAGGAGCGATAATCTATGGCTAAGAAGTCTAAGATCGCCAAGAACGAGCAGCGCAAGGAAATCGTCGCCCGCTACGCGGAGCGTCGCGCTGAGCTCAAGGCAATCATCAAGAACCCGAACACCCCGGACGACGAGCGCCTCGAGGCGCAGTTCGAGCTGAACCGTCAGCCACGTGACGCCGCCCGCGTCCGCGTCCGTAACCGCGACTCCGCTGATGGACGTCCGCGCGGTTACCTCCGTAAGTTCGGTCTGTCCCGTGTCCGTATGCGCGGCATGGCTCACCGTGGTGAGCTGCCGGGCGTTCGCAAGTCCAGCTGGTAAAGGGGTAACCACACAATGGCTGTCAAGCGTAATAATCACAAGAAGTTCCGTATGGAGCAGACCCGTCGCCCGAAGAAGAACCCGCTCAAGGCCGAAGGCATCGAGCAGGTTGACTACAAGGAGATCAAGACCCTGCGTCTGTTCATCTCCGATCGTGGCAAGATCCGCTCCCGTCGCGTCACCGGTCTGACCCCGCAGCAGCAGCGTCAGGTTGCTACTGCCGTCAAGAACGCACGCGAAATGGCTCTCCTGCCGTTCACGTCCCGCTAAACACTAGCTGGTTTCAACAGCGCACTTTTGCCGCTGTACTCGTGACTCACTAGGACAGGACAAAAGAGCTTCTCAATCGCCGCCTCGTTCCTCATTTTGAGGAGCTGAGGCGGCGATTGTCGTTTTCCCTCCCCTTTCGCCTTCTTTTCGTTGCCACCGCCACCCCCCGGTCAGCTCTGGGTACCCACCGCGCTGCTCGTGCCCCTTGTGCTGCTACATTGAAAAACAAGAATCACCCTGACCGAAAGGGGCTTTGAACCTTATGTCGCTGCACGAGTCGTTGACTGATCTAAGCGAGCTTGCTGCCCACTGCCACTCCCCCGCGCATGCCCGCGGCCTTCTGGAAGAGGCACAGGATCTCCTGCGCAATGCCACAGCGCACCGCGCCGATAGCCTCGAACTCGCAGCCTGGTTTTCCCGCATCGTAACGGATCTCGTACGCTCTCCGGGCCTCTCCAGCCCAGTACGTCTGACCGGGCCAGCTGCCCGCGGCGACCTGCTTCCTTCCATGCGCATCACGTGGCTCGGTGAGGATAAGCAACTCGAAAGCGTCGTGACTGACGCCGGCCTGCGGTGTTCTGCGGTGGCGGACACCACGTCCGCCCGGGCCGATGCCGGACTGCCCGTGGGCCATGGTGGTGAAGAAGAACTGTACGCCGATGCCTTGGCGAAGCGCCCTGCCCCGCTTACTCTCGTTGATGGGTTGCCTGACCGCACCGCAGACGTCGCCATCCGTGCCACGTTGCTAGCTCCGGTGTCAGCTATTGCGCGCTGGGCTGCCCCGGCCCCGCGCCCGACCCCAGACCGCCTAGCCATCGGTGTCGAGCGCGAACTGCTCACTGCCAGTGAGGCCGAGGGCCTGAGTTTGGCGTGGGGCACGGGCATGGCGCTGGAGTTGGGGCGCTGGTACGAGGGCGTCGACAAGCACAGCGTCGCCCTTGGTGACCTTCCCCCGTTGGATCGCACTGCCTATGGCTCTGCGTGCCGCGCAGTTTCTGCAACTGTTGAATCCATCGTGGCACGGCACGGTAGGGTGGTAGGCACTACGTCTGGGTAGTGAATTCAACGCTTCCCGCTCTAGGGAGTACGATAGTTTAGCTGAAAATATTTAATGAGTGACGCTCACCGAAGGGAGTCCGCCTGATGGCAGGTACCGTTGGCAGGCCGCGTAAGAATAGCCCGCGCCGTCGAGGCAACACTGCGCGCGAAGAAATCCTCGACGCCTCATCCGAGCTGTTCACGACACAGGGTTTCGCCACGACTTCCACGCACCAGATCGCCGATGCCGTGGGTATCCGTCAGGCTTCGCTGTACTATCACTTCCCGTCCAAGACGGATATTTTCCTTACCCTGCTCAACTCCACTATTGAGCCCTCGCTCGAATTGGCAGAGGAGCTCGCTGCCTCCGATGCAGCACCAGCGCAGCGCTTGTGGTCCCTCGTTGCTGCGGAGTCCCGTCTGCTGCTGACATCTGCGTGGAATGTGGGCCGTCTCTACCAGCTCCCGGTGGCTAACTCCCCGGACTTTGGTGAGTACCACGTGCAACGTGACCGCTTGAAGGAGCATTTCCGCTCCGCCGCTGCCGGCATTGTCGGCACGGATGATCCGCGCATCGAGCTGCCCTTCCACATCGCACTGTCAGTGATTGAGATGCGCCCCAACGACGGCACTGCCCCGTTTGACGCCGCTCAGCGCGTGCCGGAGCAATCCGCCATGCTTGCCGACGCCGCCTTGGCCGTCCTCGGCACCACTCCCCCGGACAATGCAGAAGCCACGACCCTGGAGCTGCTGAAGAACCGCAACGACTCCATCTCGGCAGCCGCCGCTGCCGCCGCGGACCGTAAGAAGGCCGCGCGCTAGCGAGGCCTCCCAACAGCCATAGGATAGTTTTTAGCGTCCGTGGCGGATGGCGTAGTGCGCTAGGAACGTCTTGTAGGGCTTGTAGACTTTCTCGCCGTCGGCTTTCAGGCTGTCGACGAGTCGATCCATCTTGTGATTCGTCTTCTTCTCAGTCCATTCGAGGGCATCCGCGATCTCGCGCACTGACGGAATATCGGCATCCGACGAGCCTGGCTTTTTCAGATAGCTGGCAAGCTGGCGCAACAGCTCTTCCTGCTCATCATTGGGCACATGTCGGGTACGGGTGCGCTCCTCCTCCAGCTCCTGATCGCGCCTCGTACGCCGCGTAACATTGCTGTTCTCGACGTCAATGTACAGTTCATAGGGGCATTCCGGAGTCTCAAACGTGATTCGGGAAGGTCCTGGTGGAACTGCAGCCACAGATCGCGGACCAAGATCGATACGGGAGAATCCCTTCACTCCGCGTAATTCAATGCGCAATGGGATGTGGCTACCAATGTTGCTGATCATCCATCCTTGCCCGCCGTACCACAGTTGGAAGAGGTGGCGGTGGAGGGTAAGGTCTCCCTCACCCACGCGGAAATCACCTGCACGGCCGACGATAACTTCTTCTCCTGGCGCGACAATCCTCACGCTGCCGATCAGGTCATCGATACGCAGTCTTGGGCCCCGTGCCGCCGACTGCGGCTGGGGTGTCTGTTGCGTGTTCATAGTCACCTCCGTTGACGACACTCCCGGCACAACGCGAACGTTGTACCGCAAAAATTGTCCTTCAGTGTAGCGGGAACTTCTGCTCGGCTTCTAGGCCACCGTCGGGTTATGCCACGATAGCCCAGGTCACCAGGAAAATAAGAATGATAACCACGACGGTCGCAGTGATAATAAGCGCGTTGCTGTTATCTTTCTTCGGCGGCGAGCTCAGCGCCGACGGAACCCCTGACTGATTCTGGGCTACGGACGTTGGCGGAGTCACAGGAGTTGACGGCCGCACATGCGACGTGGGGGAAATGGGATTCGAGGGTGCCACGAACCCAGTAGGCCGCATGTTCTCAGTATGCCGCGGGGGCTCTGGCCACTTTTGGGTGGGGGCCGTATGCGCTGTGTGCTCCGAGCGTGGTGGCTGCGGTGCTGTGGGCGATTTCTGCGGCGCGGCAGACGAAGAAGGGTTGGATATCTTCTCCAATGCCTGGATGAACTCCTCCGCCGTGGCGTAGCGCTGCATCGGAACACTATCGAGAGCTTTGCTGAGCACCTCCTGCACCTGACTAACCACTGCGGCGGTGTCGGGGGCAAGTACATCAGAAAAGGCCGCACTCGATAGCTCCGGAAGGCGGCGCTCACCACGCCACTCGCTGCGTGGCATCGTGTCCTTGAGGTGATGGAGCGTGAGCATTTCGAAGGCGATGAGCGCTAAAGAGTAGTCGTCAGCACGCGCCGACAAATCATCATCACCGTAGGCATGACCTTTATTCTCTGGCGCTAAGTACTTCTCTGTGCCCACGATATGGCCAATCTTGGTCAGGCGTGACTGCCCTTCCTCGATACTGATGCCAAAATCTGAGAGGACAGCCGGCGGAAGACTACCGGGATTTTTCCTGAGCAGGATATTCGCGGGCTTAACATCGCGATGTACCCACCCGGGATGCAACTCATGGTGCATATAATCCAAGGCTGAGGCAATCGGCGTCAGGAAATACACGACTTCCTTCACTGTGAATCCTCGACCAGTTCGAGCGCGATCCTTGATTGCATGCGCCAGCGTTCCACCGTCAATAAACGCCATGACCATGACATCGTCGCCGCGTGGCGTTGATTCTTTGGAATAGAACTGGACAACGCCAGGGTGGCTGCCAATGCGGGTAAGCGCCTTCATCTCGTTGTGGAAACGAGCGCGGGAGGCTTCATCGCGGACGTCGTCCAGCAGCACCTTGACCGCAAGCTCACGGGAGAGGTCTGGATCCGTCGCGTGAAAGACTTGACCCATGCCGCCTTCACCCAGCAGGTACACCGTGGTGTAGCGCTTATGCTGGGTAAGCCACTCAACGAAATAGGAACTAGTCACCGCACCATTGCACCATATGCATTAGGTCTCATGATGTTGCCGTGTCGCGTCTCCCCCGAATGGAGGGTACTCCCCCTCGGATAATGGCGGTTCGTACACAACGATTATGATTTCTGTTGTTCTCAATCGTCTTTCCAAGGACCCTATGACCACCCCAGGATTTGGCAACAACTCTTTTTCCGAGCGCCCTAGCCCAAGCCCGGCTTCTGCTCTCCCTGCTTCGGCTCCCTCTGAGCAGCGGAACAACGTGCCAATTATCTGTGCCATTGCCATCCTCATCGCGCTGACGATCTCTGGCATCATTATTTGGAATGACGTGCGATCCACCAGCCAGGAGGTACCAACAAGTGAGCAGGCTTCTGCCACTGCTCCGATGACGATGGAGTCAGAAACCGAGTCCGGCGCTGATACCGGAGATAACGGTGAAAGCGGCCAGCCTAGCGCTTCCGGGGAGGCACCGCAGGAATCCGCTGGTGTTGCCGACGTGCCTCCTGGGCTGACTGCTGCTGGGTGGTCTGATGTCCCCGAGGCACGCTGCCAGCAAGGCGAAGAAATGGTCTTCGCCGCCGCCAGCGCGGATGACGATTCGCACATTGTTATCTGCGAAGGCAAGGATTCGCTTTTCTATCGCGGCATCTGGTCCAGTGGTGCTGCCTTTGGCCCAGCGAAGGGCGAGGGGACCGACTTTAGCGTGGCGATTCTCGATCCCACGAGTGGTGCCGATACCGGTTCGGTGCTCACCATCCGTGGCGGGCACTACGACATTGATGGCAAGTCCGGCGACTTCGACGTCTACTGGCCGAAGTAAAACCGCCCTTGAGCCAAGGGTCTAGCACCCGTGCAGCTACACCGCTCCCTGCTGGCAGCCAGCCGCCGGCCACTCAACCTCAGCCGACTCGAGCTGGGTAGCGAGGCGCGTGAGCATCTGTTGGGCATCGCCGTAGTCTCCGGAGTCTGCACTGGCGTAGATGGCCACAGCCACGGTGTGGCCGCCAAGGGTAACAAGGCCCATCTGCCGAGCTTCATAGGATCCATCTTCGGCCGGGCCCCAGCCGCCTTTCTTGACCGCGCCTTCTAGGGTGCCCAGGCCGTACCTCTGGGCAGGATCGGGCTGGGCCATTGCGGCGAGAACCGGCTCCGCGCCGTCCATACAGCCCAGGGATGCCACGAACTCTGCCTGCTGCGCTACCGACCACTGCGTTTGACCAACGGCGCTAAACCCCGGGCGTGGCGGGGTGGCTGGTACTGAGGTTGTACCGATGACCTCTTGTGTGGCCTGTGCTGCTTCCTGTCCGCCGCCCAGGGCTTCCCACAACGAGTCAGCAGCGGCATTGTCGGAGTACGTAATTGCCTGGGTGATAGTGCCGTCTTCCGCAACCCCGGCGCGTTCAGCGGCGATGGCGAGGGGAACCTTCGCGGTTGACCAGGCGGCAACGGGATCCGTCATGCCAGCCGCGAAGACTGTTCCGCCGCCGGCCACGGCGATACCCGTTCCGGGGTTGTCCGCAGCAATGGCGTCGAGGGCTTCTTGCGGGTCGGTGGCTTCAATCACGGGCAGGTCCTCCGTGGTGACGGGTGCGGGTACGGGGGTGGATTCAGGCAGCGTGGGCTGCGGTACCGATTCTTCGGTGCCCTGGGACGCGGTCTCGGCCTCGTTGTTACCGGAGACTTCACCAATAGTGCAGGCACTCAGCAGTGCGACCGACAGGGCGGTCGCTGTGGCGAGCGCGGCGGTGCGGATTCGATAGATGCGGCGCATTAGACGATGTACACAATCGCGTTATTGCCACCCTTGCAGGTGACGAACTTACCGTTGTCGGAGCAGTCCACTGTGTAGGTCTGCTTGGTTATCGGACTGTAGGCGTTGATCGTTGCGTTGAGCTCCTTAGTATCCACGTAGTGCTTCACGTACTCATCCCGCACGATGTTGGCAAAAGGTTCCGAAGTCACAGCGGAGCCGCGGTATACGTTGTTGAAATCGCCGCCTGGCTCATTGTTGCGTGCAGCATCGTTGACTGGCTGTGCGCCGTCGGGAAGCGCTGGGTGTTCGGGACGCTTTTCCGGTTCAGCGCTGGTGGTCTCTTCCTCGGAGGTCGTAGTCTCTGCAGCGGAGGTTGCTTCTTCGTCGGCGCCCGTGGTCTCCTCAGACACCTGTGCCTCGGTGGTCAGCGGTGGCTGGGCCTGGTTCCCGGTAGTGGAGTTCTTAAAAAAGAAGAGGTAGGCCAGCGCGGCGATGACGAGCAGCATGGCCAGGATAAGGACGGCGATGAGGATCAGTTTTCCGCCGTTGGAGGACCCGGTAGAGGCCGCAGCCTGCTGCGGGTACGCAGCGTTGTAGCCACCGGCCGGTTGCTGTTGGTTGCCCCACTGCCCGTGCTGGCCCTGGTGTTCGGTCCAGCCCTGCTGGCCTTGCTGACCCTGCTGGCTCGGCTGTCCTGGCTGTGCCTGCGGGGCGGAAAAGTGCTGGGTGGGCTGTTGATCAGCTGGCGTGGCGAAGGGGTTGGAGTATTGGCGCTCTTGTGACAGGGGGGATTCAAAGTCCACGGTTTCTGGGTGCGTGTCCTTGCGGTTCTGGTTCGGTTGACCGCCGTGTCCCTGCGGTTGGGGCGTGCCGAAACCGTGGTTGTGTTCTGAGTCAGTCACCGGAGCCTCCGTTTCTACAGTGTCTGTAGCGCCTATCGCTACCGCATATACGGTGCCTTCCATCTTTGCACAGTGTTGCCCTGACTATAGTGATTTATCTTCTAACCCAGCCCCAACCCCACGGGGAGTATCCCTCGAATCTGCCGAGACGCCCGCGCCCTCTGCGCACTACGGTTTACATTGTTAGAGACACTTCCCTCGCTTGTGGAAAGGCTTTCGCGTACCCATGACTTTTTCTCCTGGACCTTCAGGCACGCCACCAGGCCGCTCCGGGTCTAACTCCGGTTTTGGTACTCCCCGCCCCGGCTTTGGTCAGCCAGGTGGTGGCACCAGTAACCCCGGCACACCCGGAGGCTTTGGTGCTCCGCCGCCGTTCGGCAGCCGCCCGCACACACCGGGGGCGTATCAGGGTTCTCATCCAGGCTCCCCTGCTGGTGGAGGTGGTGCGAACGCCCAGCCGGTCTTTGGTGGCGCGCCTACCCCACCGCCAGGGCAATCCCACTACCCGGGCCATCCGCAGCAACCGCAGCCCCCACAAGGAACGCAGTACTCCGCCCCGCCTTCCCCGAAGGGCAAAGGAAAGTTTAGTGGCGCAATAGCAGCGCTCATCGCGATTCTGGTGGTCCTCGCCATTGTATTGGGAGTCGGCGCCTGGTTTATCTGGGGACGTGACTCCTCGGGAAGCGACCAAGCGGGCGCATCGGCAGAACCGACGACAACTGCCGTTGTCGCAGGTACCCCCGTAGGCGCGCACGACGGCATCTCAACCGACCTCGCGGAGGAGGATGCGGTCATCGCTCGTACGCTGTTCCGGGATTCCTATGTGTCCCGCTCGGGCAGCACCAATATCGCCGATATTCATCTGGCTGAAGGCCAAAGCCAGCTCAATGCTGTTTTTGGTTTTATCGATGACCGCGACAACACGGATGTCGCCAGCGCCAGCGTGACTGTCACTGGTAGCGACGGCACTGAGCTCGCAGCCTTCGATGTCCCCGTGGATGAGGCCTTGGAAATGCCCATCCATGTCGGCGAACATCAGGAGTTTCGGTTTACCTTTACGTACAAAGATAAAGACGGAAATCCCGTCGACAATACTGGCTTTGCGGTGGCCTCACTGAACGCGCAGTGACGCCACCGTGAAAGCTCTAGTGGAAGAAGTGACGGGTTCCGGTGAAGTACATGGTCACGCCAGCCTTCTGAGCGGCCTCAATGACCTCTTCATCACGGATGGAACCACCCGGCTGAACAACGGCCTTCACGCCGGCGTCGAGAAGCACCTCCAGGCCATCGGCAAACGGGAAGAAGGCATCGGAGGCAGCGAAGGAACCTTCGGTACGGTTGGAGCCATCGGCCAGCGTGTTGGCGCGCTCGACTGCCAGCTTGGCAGAGTCCACGCGGTTGACTTGGCCCATGCCCACGCCCACGGTGGCGTTGTCCTTAGCTAGCAGAATGGCGTTGGACTTCACCGCGCGTACCGAGCGCCAGGCAAACTCAAGCTGTGCCAAGTCGGACTCGTTGAGCGCCTCACCAGCAGCCAAGGTCCAGTTGGCCGGGTTATCGCCCTCGGCCTGGTAGGTATCCGGCTCCTGGGTTAGCACGCCACCGGAGATGAATTTAACTTCCTCCTCCGGTGCTTCGTGCTCTGCCTGCAGCACGCGCAGGTTCTTCTTGGCCTTGAGCACGTCAATAGCGCCTTCTTCATAGGAAGGCGCCACGATGACCTCGGTGAAGATCTCCTTGACCTGCTCGGCCATCTCCACGGTGACCTCGCGGTTGACAGCGATGACGCCACCGAAAGCAGACATCGGATCACAGGCGTGGGCAGCGCGGTGAGCGGCCGCAATGGATTCCTCAGACACCGCGATGCCGCAGGGGTTGGCGTGCTTGATAATGGCCACGCACGGGCGCTCGTGATCCCAGGCGGCGCGCCAGGCGGCGTCGGCGTCCTGGTAGTTGTTGTAGCTCATCTCCTTGCCGTTGAACTGCTTCGCATTGGCCAGACCGGTGGTGCCAATGCGGGTTACGGTCGCCTTTTGGTGAGAGTTCTCGCCGTAGCGCAGCGGGGTGGTCTCTGCTTCTTCACTGAGTTGGTCCACGAACCACGCGGACACCGCGGCGTCGTAATCAGCGGTGTGTAGGAAGGCATCCCGAGCCAGACCGCGGCGCTGCTCTAGGGTAAAGCCGCCGTTGGCCACCGCGTCAGCCACCTCGCCGTAGCGAGCTGGGTCCACGACCACAGCAACAGAAGGGTGGTTCTTGGCAGCCGCGCGCACCATGGACGGTCCGCCGATATCGATCTGCTCCACGCAGCCATCGAAGTCAGCGCCGGAAGCTACGGTCTCGCGGAAGGGGTACAGGTTGACCACAACGAGTTGGAAGGGTTCCACCTCCAGCTCGGAAAGCTGGTTGAGGTGGTCTTCCTTGCGGGTATCCGCCAAGATGCCCGCATGTACGCGCGGATGCAGGGTCTTCACGCGGCCTTCGAGGCACTCCGGGAAGCCAGTGAGCTTCTCGACGGGCGTGACCTCGATGCCCAGATCTGCGATCTTCTTCGCGGTGGAACCGGTGGAGACGATCTCCACGCCGGCTTTGTCGAGGGCCCGGGATAGGTCCTCCAAACCGGTCTTGTCGTACACGCTAATAAGTGCGCGTTTGATGTTCTTACGATCCTCGCTCATGGTGTGGGGACTCTAGCCTTCCTTGCGTTTGTTGCAGCGATTGTTAAAGCTCAATAGTCAGTGCTGCGTCTTGTACGCGGATAGCGCGCAGGACAGTGACAATGAGTTCTCTTTCGACCACCTTGATGCGCTCGTGCAGGCTGGCCTCATCATCCTCCGGCAGCACCCGCACGGGTTCTTGGGCGATGATGGCGCCCGTATCGACGCCGGCATCTACAAAGTGGACGGTCGAGCCTGTGACCTTGGCACCGTAGGCCAGCGCATCGCGCACACCATGCGCCCCTTTGAAGGCTGGCAGGAGTGCCGGGTGAGTATTGATGGTGCGCCCTTCAAAGCGGTCCAGAAAATCCTTGCCCAGGATCTTCATGAAGCCCGCAGAAACAACAACGTCTGGTTGTGCAGCATCTACTGCATCAACCAGACGTCTATTCCATTCGGCGCGATCCTCACCCATCTCCACGACTTCGGTGGCGATTCCCGCTGCCTGTGCACGCTCGATGCCCTGACAGGGCACGTCCGCGATAACTTTCACCACGGCATAGTGTTCGTCCTGACCATGGAGGATGGCCTGCAGCAAAGAGCCGGTTCCAGAGACCAGAACGACGACATTGAGACGGGCAGAAGCAGCGGGCTGGTGTGGTGTAGTCACGCGCTCCAGCCTAGCGCCTGCGGGGAGCAAACAGGCAATTGCTTAACCCTGGGAGGCGTCCTCATCACGATCAGGGTCTGCGGGCATGTGCTTGGCGACGTCCCCCTCGTCCCCCTCATCAGTGTCGTCCACCTCAGCGTCGATGACGTCCGAGTCCTCCGGGCTCTCGGAGTTGACGCCGAGCAGTGCTGAGACCGGCACGGCATTCGCAGGACGGGTGCCCTCTGTCTTTTCTGCGTCCGCAGCTGTCTTCTCTGTGTCCACAGCGGCCTTCTCTGCGTCCACAGCGGCCTCGACGTCGCCTTCGCTACTACGGCGAGCGCGCCAGGACAAGAGCGCATTGGCGGCGGCGAAGCCAGCACCGACGACGAGGCACCACAAGGCACTAAGCCCTACGGCCGTCCATAGCTCAGGTCCGGTATAGCCGTAGACACCGAGTGCACCAGAGGTGCCGTAGATCGCAGCGAAAGCAGCGACAGCGGCAACGACGGCAGCGACCAAGGCCACCTGGAAATTCACCAGCGCTCGGCGCCGTGCAAAAGCTACGCCGGCAACAATTGCGGGAAGCACAAAGAGAGCAACCGCCCAGGAGCTAATACTCGGCGGTACTGCCGCGGCCAGTGGCAGCGGAGGCAGCGGCACCATATGGCTGCTGAACAAGCTGACACTCGTGTCCGGCCCAACGTGTAGCTCGGAGCCACTCAGCACGGACGCGGCAGCAATAACGGCGTTAGGCATATAGAGGATGCTGAGCAAAACCAGGCCAGCCGTACCTACCGAGTCAAGGACCGGATACTCCGCCAGCATCTCAGCTTGGCGTTGCCAGCCCACTGCCCACAAAACAAGAACGAGGACCAGGCTCACGATGGCCAAGTAGCCGAGGTAGCTGAGGCCGATCCGGGAGGCGTCGACAAGCACGCGCGGCACCCCACTGCGCTTGGCCAGAGCCTTCCACAGGCGAGTCCCCATACCGCCAATGAGAGCAGCCGCATGGAGCAACAGCATGCGGGGCAGCACAACGTACAGGGCCGGCGGGGAGACGTCATAGGCTTTGCCCGCATCCCACAGCATCAGCCACGCAAGGCAGGTCAACGCTAAAGGAACCAAGAAGACGCAGGCGGTCAGCACGAGGAGGTCATTGATACTGACCTTGTCTTTAATGGCTACGCGCACCCGACGTCCTACCAACCACGCCAGCAGTACCGCAGGTAATCCCGGCAGGAAGCCGAGGTCAATTCCCCCCGCCCGAATAGGAGCGAGGTTAAAGACCATCCAGGCTTCCGCAACGATGGTGTTAAACCACGCCGAGGGCGAGCTCGTGAGCAAGAGCGCAGCAATGACCACGACGATGATGCCCAACACGACCACCAGATTGGGGACGGCAACCACCATGAGCATGCGACGGATACGCTCCCGCAGCGTGGTGGGCCCCTGGGCGCGGCGAGCTTTCGCCTTAGCGGCCTCGGCGCCCTTGATCCGTTGCGTCGGCGCGCGGCGATCGCGGCGGGTGGGGCGCTCGGTTCGCTCACTATCCTGACCATGTCCACGCACCTGGGTGCGCGGCCGCGTCGCCGACCGTGACTGGGGACTCGTGTTCTTATTCATTGGCGTCCACTTTGCCACGCTCCCCTCCCCCGTCGGGGGTGGCGCGGCGAGGCTAGACCCAAATGATTAATAAGCTGCAGCTGACACGTGAAAAGTAGGGCACAAGCCCCAGCGGCGAATGCAAATTTTCAGCCTTGAGATTTAAACTCTAAGATAAGTGCAAAATCGATTGCACTACCCCCGCTTAGTCACCACAGTATTCACACAGATCACCTCCAGTACCATTACTGTTAGGATTTACGGCACATAAACAAGAAAAACCGCAAACCGGGTTGCCCTCGCTTTCCTGAGACGCTACTGTTACATTCCGTTGGTAACAGGAAGGTCACAATCGGGTAACCAACCGGCAGAGAACGTAACGTTTGCGCCGGGCGGACGATAGTGAATGAAGACGGAAGTAGAGTTCATGCGAAGCAAGACTCAGCGGAGCGCAGGTCGCCACCGCAAGATCACCACCTCACAGACCGCGAAGGGACGCATTGCAGTCGTCACCGTCGCCGCTGGTGCCGTATCCACCGCTGGCGTAGGTGGTGCAGCCGCCGGCACCATCCAGTCGAGCGGAACTGAGGAGACCAAGACCCAGTCCATCGACTACACCCTGCAGGCAGATACCGATCCGTTGAAGGACGCACAGGCCTCCATCCAGGATGCTGCCCCACAGATTCTTGCAATTGCTGAGTCCAAGCCGGTATCCGATCTGGCCGCTCAGCTCGATAAGGCCATCCAGGCCGCTGATGCCCGCGCTGCTGCCGATGAGGCAAACCGCGCTCCGTCCGTTGCCCGCCCGGCAGAAGGTGTCTTCACTTCCGGCTTCGGCCCGCGCTGGGGTTCTTTCCACTCCGGCATCGATATCGCTAACGCCGTAGGTACCCCCATCCTGTCTGTCATGGACGGCACCGTTATCGATTCCGGCCCGGCCTCCGGCTACGGTCAGTGGATTCGCATCAAGCACGATGATGGCTCCATGAGCGTCTACGGCCACATGCAGACCCTCGATGTTGCCGTGGGCGAGCGCGTCCACGCCGGCCAGAAGATTGCTGGCATGGGCTCCCTGGGATTCTCCACCGGCTCCCACCTCCACTTCGAAATTCACCCCACCGGTGAAGGCGCTGTAGACCCCATCCCGTGGCTCGCAGAGCGCGGCGTCAACATCTCCTAAATCTTTGAACGCTTCATAGACCTTCCACTACGCCGAACGGCGGCTCCGGGCAGACATGCCTTGGGCCGCCGTTCGGCGTTTTAACCTTTTACCCCCGTCTTGAGCCAAACCCTTGACCACACCGAAGGTTACCGAGTAACTTACCGGGTATGCACCAACTTTTCTCCACATCTCCGCCAGGAGGTGACCATGTCCGTTAAACACTCCGTCCTCGCCCTTCTCAGCGAGGAACCTGCTACAGCCAGCCACATCAAAAACCGCTTTGCTGATTCCTTCGATGGCCTGTGGCCGCTCAACATGGGTCAGGTCGCACAGACCTTAAGCCGCCTTGAGCGCGATGGGCTCATAGCCACCGATGGTGAGCTCACCGGGCCTACCGGGCGCCGCGCCACGAGCTATGCCATTACCGACGCTGGACGCACCGAGCTTGCCGAATGGTGGACATCCACAACCCACAAAGACAGCATCGAGCGCGACGAACTCGTTCTCAAAGTCACGCTTGCGGCTCGCCGTTCAGACGTCGACGTCATCGCTGTCCTGGATGCCCAGCGCTTCGCCACTGTTCGCCAACTCCGTGAGCTCAACCGTCAGGCCGCTGAACTTCCCGCCGAACGCAGCGCCCAGCGCCTTGCGGTTGAACGGCAAATCTTCGACTTGGAATCCCTCTCACGCTGGCTCGACCGCGTGGAATCCCTCACCAACCCATCCGCCCCCACGTCTTCAGAGGAGGCCCCGAAATGACCCCAGAATCAGTGCCGGCATCCCGGAACACTCCCTACCCGCTCGAACTCGAGAACATCACCTGCGTCTTTGGCAGCGGTGCCCGCCAGGTCACTGCCTTGGATTCGGTAAACCTCCAACTGTCCCCCGGCGAACTCGTTGCCGTTATGGGACCGTCCGGTTCCGGTAAGTCCACGCTGCTCAATGTCGCTGGCCTGCTTCAGCCGCCGACATCGGGCCGCGTGCTTCTCGACGGCGCCGATGCCTCCCAGCTCTCCAAGTCCAAGGCCGCGCTTGCCCGCCGCCGCCATTTGGGCCTCGTATTCCAGCACTTCAACCTGGTCTCGTCGCTCACTGTCGGCGAGAATGTCGCCCTTCCTCTGGAACTGGACGGCCTCAATCCTGCGCAATGCCGCGAGGCAGTTGAGGAAGCACTCAGTGAGGTCGGCCTTGACGGCACCATCGACCGCTTCCCCGAGGAAATTTCTGGTGGACAAGCGCAGCGCGTCGCCATCGCTCGTGCACTCATCGGACCGCGCAAGGTGCTCCTCGCTGACGAGCCCACCGGCGCCCTCGATACTGCAACGAGTGAGGACATCATGAAGGTCCTGCGCTCTCGCATTGACGCCGGTGCATCAGGCATCTTGGTCACCCACGAACCGCGCTTTGCCGGCTGGGCCGATCGTGTAGTCATGGTCCGCGATGGCCGCCTCACCGGCGAGGAGGCTCGATAACATGCCAGCGATCACCGCCGCTACCCGCCCTACCCGGCGCGACCTGTGGCGCCACCCCTGGCGCACTATCGCTGCCGTTATTCTCATTGCCTTACCCGTGGCGCTCGTGGTTGGTTTCTCACTGTTTCAACAATCAACCAACCTGGCTACTTCGCTCTTTTCCGCGGATCGCAGCATTCAGGTGCGCCAAGACCAGAAGGACGTCACCAACGCGGAGGTGCCCCAGCTAGCTGCTGACATTCTTCCCACGGGTTCCACTATCTCGCCCATCACTACCTACTACAGCACCTCGATTCTGCGGGGCGAGAGTTCCACCAACTCCTGGCTCGCCCAGTTCGATGTGGAAAACCCTCCGGAGAAGATTCAAGGGGTCGTCGATAAGCTCGGCCTCGGCCCCAGCGAGATTGTCCTCTCCCGCAAGTCTGCCCGTGACCTTGACGCAAAGGTGGGTGATACCGTCTCGTTCCTCGGCCGAGACATTGAGGGCGAGCGTCACGCCACAGTGGCCGCCATCGGGCCCGATGACGCCGACTTCGTCACCGCCCCTGCTTTGGGTGATACTCCGAAGCACACGTCCACTTCCTCACATACCACGTGGCTCATTAATGGCGATGAACCCCTTACCCCGGAGATGCAAGATAAGGCCGCCGAGAAGGGCCTTGACTTGTGGGGCCCAGAGCTCGGCACATCCCTTCCGACTCAGAGCGATCACCCGTCGGTGTCGGAAGCACTCGAAGCCATCGTCTTCTTTGTGTTCTTCGCCAGCATCTACATCATTGCTGGCCTGCTCATCCTTTTCCTCCTTGCTCCTGTGTTCACCCTCGCCATGGGGCGCAATACCCGCCTTTACGCGCTCATGTCGAGCCAGGGCGCGTTGCCACGCCACATCATGCTGGCGGTCATGGCCTACGGCTTTTTCATGGGCATCATCGGTGCCACGCTCGGACTTGCCGTGGGACTGAGTGGCGGATGGATCGCATGGCTGGTGCGCTACCCGGACTTCCCCATCCGCTTGCCATGGGTTGAGTGCGTAGGCGCTTGGCTGGTCGCCGTCGTTGGTTCGGTCATCGTTTCCATCGTCCCGGCGTGGCTGGCGCAGCGCAGTGCCTTAGCCCAAGCGATTCAGGGCGGCGCTCCCGACCGCCTGCTGCGTTTCCGGCCGTGGATGGCCATCGGCCCTGTGGTGCTGCCACTGCTCCTGCTTTTTAGTTTCACCAAGATGGGCGAGTCCTTCCCTACCCTCATTGTGCTGTTTGGCGTTATCGCCATCGCTGGCTCGGCACCGGCTCTCGTGTTCCTGTGTTCGACGGTTGTTCGCCGCGGGCCTTTGCCTTTGCGCCTTGCCGGCCGCGGACTCACGCGTCGCAGTATGCATGCCTTGCCGACGGCCATCGCTATCGTGGCCATCACCTTCACCACCACAGTCTTCGGCGTATCCATCATGACCGCCAACGCCAAGAGCCGCGCCGAGGAGCGGACCGTCATGCCAGAGACCTCCGCACTTATTCAGGGAGGACTGTATGGCGAACCGGTAAAGGAGTCGAATGAGGACGAACGTGCGGCTGCCGAGGCCGCAACCAACACTTCCCCCGGCTCTATTCACCCCTACTACGTCTATCCTTCCCAAAACGCGTCCTACTGGGATCAGGATGCGGGAGAGGTGTACAGCCTGAGCACCGAGTTTGATTTTGTGTGCACGCAGGTTGACACCACGGTTCCCGTGGAAAGGGCTGTCTTCATCGACTCTCAAGGCCGCCGCACTGACGAATCGCCGGAGGCCCGTGAAGAGTGCGCGCACGAGATGATGACCATGTTTGTCTACAACCCGTTAACCAATGACTCACGGCTTATCCAGGCTGACTCCACGCAGCTAGATTTGTGGCACTTCGACTCGGAGCAGGACCGCCAGGCTGCTGCCCGCACGCTCGATGCGGGCGGCATCGTCCTGCCCCACAATTCCCACGTGGGCGAGCACACTGAGGGCACGGTCACCGTGGATACCTTTAAGGATTTCTCGGCTACAAAGAAGAGCGACACAACCTCTGCCACCGTTCCTATCGCGGAGGCTCTGCCCACCATGGCGCGCGATATCGTGTTGGTGAGTCCCCAGGCAGGCGCGGCGTTGGGGATGGAGCCGTCTTACGTTGGCCGAGCGATTGCCTTCAACGAGGTTCCGGATGACAAGACTCGCCAAGAGCTTGACGACGTCGCCACCCAAGCCTCCCACTCCCAGTACTTCTTGAGCTGGGCCTCGACGCCCGTCGAAGACATGCGCTTCTACCCCGCACTCGCTATGGGGCTGATCTGCCTGATTGTGTTGGCGCTCATCATTGCCAACGCTGCGACGAGCATGCGGCAGGAGAACAACGTTTTCCAATCCATCGGTGCTGAGCCCACACTCATGTCCCGAGTATCGGCATGGCAGACGTGGCTGGTGGCCACAGCAAGCATGCTCTTCGGTGTGCTGACCGGTCATATCGGCGCCTATGTCTTTGCAGACAACCCCCGCTATCTGTTCGATCCACCGCCATATGCGCTGCGCGGACAGGATTACTTCGTTCCGGACTGGTGGTCACTCCTCGCAGTGCTCGTTGTACCGCTGGTGGCTGCCGCACTTGCCGCCGCCGTAAACCGCACACGTGAAGGAGCAGCACTGACTGCCCGTGACCGCAGCGAAAGCAGGTCGTTGACTTAGTCCCCAGCGTGACCCTCATCGTCACGCGGAAGTTATGCCCTGGCTCACCATCAGGTAGCCGGGGCTTTCGCCGTGATGACCCCCCATTACCCACCCCCATTCTTTAAACCTTTACTTTACCCTTGTAACAATTTTCACTCTCGTCACACGCGTAACATGCAGGGCTGTTCGATAGTTTTTCGAACAATCCCTGTGTTTACCTGCAATTTCTCCCATTGCGCAGGGGGTCTGCCCAGGATAGTTTGTATCTCGTTGCCACACGGGCTCACACATCAACGCTTCAGCGTTGGCGTGTCGCTGGCCGCGCGGCACACAGCGGCTGTTATGGCCGCATCCCATCACTCACATGATTCTGTGCGAGGACTACCTCGCTGAGAGACACCGATACAGCAAGCCAGAGCAGCACAAAAGGACGTGAAGTTATGAAGCGCACCCTCTGCGCACTCGCCGCCGTGGCCGCAAGCGCGACCGCGACCGTTGCAGCACCGGCGTTCGCCGCCGAACCCGCAGCGAGCGTGGACGTTTCCGATGGCTCCTCCAAGGGGACTGTCGAGGCGGACATCAACGAAGAGTCCAAAGTAGACCTCTTCAAGGCTGTCACGGGACTGCTCACCTCAACGGCCGGCGCTTTGAACGGCGCATCCGTCCCTACCGTCAATGCCACTGAGAGCGGATACGACATCGTTCTTGACCCATCTAGCATTCCTGGACTCGCAGAGGCCTTCGCCCCCGATGGCGATCACTCCGGCCTCACCCCTATGCGCGGCGAGGATGCGGATGGCAACACCGTGGTGTTCCCGACGTCCGGCACGTTCACCTCTGGCTTCGGCCCACGCTGGGGTACCTTCCACAACGGTATCGATGTGGCGAACCCCATCGGCACCCCGATCTACGCCGTCATGGACGGCGAGGTCATTTCCTCTGGCGCAGCCCAGGGCTTTGGCAACTGGATTCGCATCCAGCACGATGACGGAACCATCACGGTCTACGGCCACATGCCCAGCGACCAGCTCCTGGTCAACGTGGGCGACCGCGTGGAAGCCGGCGACCAAATTTCTGTCATCGGCAACGAGGGCCACTCCACCGGCCCGCACCTGCACTTCGAGGTTCACCCAGGCGGCGGCGCAGCCGTTGACCCAGTGGAGTGGTTCGCCGAGCGCGGCATCCTCATCTAGAAGCTCGTTTAGAGCTTTTCCATCGGCACACCGCCGATAAGCATGAGGCGGACTTTGCCCGCTGAACCGAAGTCCACGGTGACCGTTGCGCGTGCACCGGTTCCGGAGGCCTCGATGACCGTGCCCAGCCCGTACTTCGCGTGGTTGACGCGGTCCCCTACAACTAAATTGAGATGGTTATTCTTCGGCATTGATGTGGCCGAAGCTGGCCTCCGCGTGCGCTGCGAAGGGGAAGACGTAGCGCCTCGCGAGCCCGAGCCGCCTTGGCCGCCTCGTCCTCGGGAGCGGAAAAACCCGCTGTCCGAGCCAAAGCTGCGTCCATAGTAGTAAGAGTCATCTCCACCCCACGCGCTGGACAGAGAGCTGTTTGGTTCTTCACGGCGCCAGTCGATGAGGTCCTCCGGGACCTCGGCGAGGAAGCGACTGGCCGGGTTCGTCACTGGGTTACCCCACGACGAACGAAGAATCGCGCGCGTGAGGTAGAGCTGCTCCCGAGCGCGGGTAATGCCCACGTAGGCGAGGCGGCGTTCCTCACTCAGCTCTTTCGGGTCACCCAAAGAGCGCATGTGCGGGAACTGGCCGTCCTCCCAGCCGGTCAGGAAGACCACTGGGAATTCAAGGCCCTTTGCGGTGTGCAGAGTCATCAGTGTGACGACTCCGGATTCGTGGTCCGGAATCTGGTCCGCGTCCGCCACGAGCGAGACTTTTTCAAGGAAGGCCTGCAACGAACCCGGCGCGGCTTCGCCCTCCGCAAGCTCAGGAGTCTCCTGCGCATCCGCGCCCGTAAACGCCATCTGGTTGGCTGCCTCTGAACTGAATTCACGAGCCACGGACACCAATTCGTTGAGGTTATCCAGACGGGCCCCGTCCTGCGGGTCGTTGGAATTTTCGAGTTCGGCGCGGTAGCCGGTGGCATCAAGCAGCGCATTCAGCAGCTCTCCTAGGTCGGGCTGGCCGGTGACCTCATTGGTCATGCCCGGCAGCTGTTCACGCACGCCGTCCATCATCTCGTTAAATTTGCTCACCGCATTAACTGCGCGTGTTCCCAGCCCAGCGACTTGTCCGTCCGCAGCGTCCCGCAGAGCAGCCCCAAAGCTAACGCCAAGGTTTTCCGCGTGGAGAGCAATTTGTGCTTGGGCCTTGTCACCGATAGCGCGCTTAGGCACATTGATAATGCGGCGGAGGCTCACCGTGTCATCTGGGTTATCCATAATGCGCAGGTAAGCCACGAGGTCTCGAATCTCACGGCGTTCATAGAAGCGTGTTCCGCCTACCACCTTGTAGGGAATGCCGGAACGTACGAACACATCCTCAAGCGCACGGGAAGCATTATTCGTGCGGTACATGATCGCAATATCGGAATAGGACTTCCCCTTATCCGCAAGAGAATCGATTTCAGAAGCGATATAGCGAGCTTCATCGTGCTCGTTATCCGCCACGTAGCCCACAATCTGCTCGCCTTCGCCGTGTGCCGTCCATAGATTCTTCTTGCGGCGGCCCTCGTTCTTGGCAATGACAGCATTCGCTGCGTTCAAAATGGTTTGGGTCGAGCGGTAATTTTGTTCCAGAAGAATCGTGTGCGCTTGCGGGTAATCACGCTCGAATTCTTGGATATTACGGATCGTGGCCCCGCGGAAGGCATAAATAGACTGGTCCGAGTCACCCACCACGCACAATTCAGGAGCATCGTGGGGAAGCTCTCCCCTGCCCACCAAGGCAGATACGAGTGCGTACTGCGCGTGGTTGGTGTCCTGGTATTCGTCGATAAGCACATGCTTGAAGCGGCGACGATAGAACTCCACCACCTGTGGGTGCTGGTTGAAAATGCGCACAACCTCACCAATGAGGTCATCAAAATCCACAGAGTTCGCTGCACGCAGGCGGCGCTGGTACTCCTCAAAAACCTTCGCCACGGTGAGTTCAAAGGGATTTTTCGTCTTCTCCGCTTCCGCACGTGCCTCTTCCGGGGAGATGAGTTCATTCTTGCGGTTCGAAATCTGATTAGCCAGAACGCGAGCAGAATACTTCTTGAGATCCAACTGCATATCTTTGGCAATCATGGTGAGCAACCGGCGCGCATCATCGCCGTCATAAATGGTGAAGTTCGTGTTCAACCCTGGCACGAGCTGCGCATTGTTACGCAAGATGCGTACACAAATGGAGTGGAACGTAGACACCCACATGCGCTCAGCCACCGGGCCGACAAGCTGGCCGACGCGCTCCTTCATCTCTGCAGCTGCCTTGTTGGTAAAGGTGATAGCGAGAATCTGCCAAGGAGCTACCCCGCGCGAGCGCATAAGAAAGGCAATGCGCCGCGTCAACACTGCCGTCTTGCCGGATCCTGCACCGGCAACAATAAGCAGCGGCGAGCCAGAGTGGGTTACGGCCTCTGCCTGCTGTGGGTTAAGTCCTTCCAGCAGTGGATCAACGCCCATTTCCGGCTCTTCTGGTTCCGGTTCCGGCTCCATTGGTGGCTCCGGCGGCAGACCAAACAAGGCATCGTCTGCAGCAGGTTCCGCAGGGGCAGGGCTAAAGGGTGAAGAGGTCCGTGGCGCGGATGAGCGAGGGCTAAAAGGAGATTCGTTGTTCATAATGCTCTCCAACCTACTAGCCCCGCCGGACATTCCCCCTAAACAACATGTCACCTGCACCAACCACGGAACCAACAGAATTGATTCCTTTTTGTATGGAGGGGTGGCAAAATCTGATGCCATGAGCGCTTCACATGCAGATTCTTCCTCCGCAAGCCTAAACCCAGAGCACCACAACCCCAACGTGGTCGATAACGGGCTTGACATCCGTATGCCGTCCGGTACGGACGATCCGTTGAGCGATGCCGAGATTCAACGCTACCGCGAAGAAATCAACCGGCTCGACCGTGTCATTCTTGACGCTATCAAGCGCCGCACCGATATTTCGCGCACAATAGGTAAGACTCGCATGAGCTCCGGCGGTACGCGCCTAGTTCATACCCGCGAGATCGCCATTCTCAACGAGTTCCGTGATGAGCTCGGTGAGGAAGGCCCCTCCATTGCCTCCGCTCTGCTCCGATTAGGTCGCGGCAAGCTGGGCTAGACCCGCCGAACAGGACCACTCAACCATGAAAATTCTCTCTCGCATTCTCTCTACAGTCACCGCAGCTGCCATCGCTGTGAGCCTCTGGGCTCCTGCAGCACACGCCCAGATGGGCTTGGCGCAGCTCAGCTCAGGGTCATCGCAGCTTGATATAGGTGGCCTCGCTGATGCCATTGCTCCCAAAGGGGATGGCAGCATCACGCTTCCAGGAAACCTGCAGCCGGAGATTTATGTCTCCGATCGGAATGCTGCTCAGTACTTCACCAACGCTGGACGCGTCGAGCCTGGATCTGCAATCTACAACCACGACGAACAGAAGAAATGCTCTGCAGGTCATATTGTGGGCGATGGGCACAACGTTTTTGTTGTCACCGCTGGGCACTGCGGCAATCCCGGACACCGCTTCTTTTACCGTGACCGCGCGGGGAAACCAGTGTTTTTCGGTCAGATGACCGTAGAGACCAAGAACACCAACCGGGACGGTTATATCTCTTCACCTGACATCGGTCTCATTCAGATCACCAACCCCGCCGCGGAGTACTCCGCGACACCAGCGCTCAATGGCAAGGTCAATGGTTGGTTGTCCCTCGAACAAGTCGATCGGATAAAGCCAACCATCTGTCGCATTGGTGCTACCCGCGGGTACTCCTGCGGCAATTACCTCACTGCGAAACCAGAGATTGGCGCCTTCTTCTTCGGAAACGACGGCTACTTCGGTGATAGTGGCGGGGCAGTCTATGCGCTCATTGATGGTCAGTACTACCCCGTGGGTATCTACTCCGGCTCTCTGACCACAGATAACCGGATTACGATGGCTATGGAATTAGGTCACATCATGAATCACTTCGGGCTCAAGGTCTATTCCTAAGAATCAGCCCTGCGTTTAGGGCCACTGTGAGGATCCGCCACCTCGCCAACTGTGTAGTCACACACTCACACTTGTCGGTGTGCCCGTGGACAGCTGCGGACTGCTCCCCAACTGAGAACGGAGGCGTTCAGCATGCGCTAAGCTCACGGCATGCGCCTTCCCTCCCGCCTCGCGGCTTCTCTCCTCGCCATCACCTCCGCTGTCGTGCTCAGCGCCTGCGGCAGTTCTTCTTCCACGGTCGCAACGATTACCACGACTACGCTGAACCTTCCGGGTGCAGGCGCCGGTCTGGAGGGCGGCGGCGCCCCTGATAATGAGCAGCACCCCGATACGCAGGCCTCGGAGAAAGGCTCGGACAAGGTCCTCGATGGCGACGCGCTGTGGGATAACACCACCGAAATTCCCCAAGCCGAGCGTCCAGAGCCGCGCGTTGACCTAGCCCAGCCGGAAGCGGCCGAATACTTCATGACGGCAGGAGTGCTGACCCCGGGTGTTGCAATCTACAACCTCGAAAATAGCGGACGCTGTTCCGCAGGCCATTTTGCGGGCGACGGCCAGCGCCTCTTCATCCTCACCGCAGGCCACTGCGGCGATAAAGGCGATACGTTCTATTACAACGACAGCGCCGGAAACCGCGTCAAAATTGGTGAGATGGTCCTAGAGGCGCGCAACACCAACACCGAACACATTAACTCCGCCGATATCGGCCTAATCGAAGTATCTAATCCTGCAGCCAAGGTATCCACATCCCCGGCTCTCAACGCACCGTTGATCGGATGGATGAGCCTTGACGAAGTCGACCTGGCACACCCCACCATCTGCCGTGCTGGCTCCACGCGAGGGGTTTCTTGTGGTAACTATCTTGGGCGAGATGCTGACCAGGGGTTGTTTGCCTTCGGTAACGACAGCGACCGTGGAGACAGCGGCGGCCCCGTCTACGCCGTCATCGATAACGAGCTCTACGCCGTGGGCGTCATGTCATACGTCGTTGATGAGCCCAATAATCAGGAAGCCGGCGCCATGGAAATTGGCAACACAATGCAGCATTTTGGTCTTACCCTCTACATCTAACTCCCCCAGCAGCATCGCACGTTCTGGACTACGGTGGAAACAGTAAGTTTCCTGTCTGCTACCTGCCAGAAAGGCTTTTGCAATGGACATCACCGCACAGCCACAATGGGCCGCGCTCACCTCTCTTTTTGAGAGCAAGAAGGACCTCAATTTGCGCGAGCTCTTCGCCAACTCTCCTTCCCGCGCCACCGACTACTCCTTCGACGCCGCGGGCCTGCATGTGGATCTGTCAAAGAACCTCATCGATGAGGACGTCGTGTCCAAGCTCGTGGACCTCGCCCGCGCCGCGGACGTCGAAGGGCGCCGCGACGCCATGTTCGCCGGTGAACGCCTCAACAACACCGAGGATCGCGCCGTACTGCACACCGCGCTGCGCTTGCCTGTGGAGAAGGACTTGAGCGTTGACGGCCAGGACGTTGCTGCCGACGCCCACGAGGTGCTCGGCCGCATGCGCGACTTCGCCACCGCACTGCGCTCCGGCGCGTGGCTGGGGCATACAGGCCACACCATCAAGAAGGTCGTCAACATCGGCATCGGCGGCTCTGACCTGGGCCCCGCCATGGCCGCCAAGGCCCTGCGCTCCTACGAGGTAGCGGGCATCAGCGCAGAGTTCGTCTCCAACGTTGACCCGGCGGATCTCGCCGCGACTCTCGACGGCCTCGACGCCGGCTCCACCCTCTTTATCGTGGCCTCCAAGACTTTCACCACCCAGGAAACCCTGGCCAATGCTCATGCCGCGCGCCGCTGGCTCATCGAGCAGTTTGATGGTGATGAGTCGGCCGTCGCCAAGCACTTCGTTGCAGTCTCGACCAACGCGGAGAAGGTCGCCGAGTTCGGCATCGATACCCAGAACATGTTCGGTTTCTGGAACTGGGTAGGCGGGCGCTACTCCGTCGATTCCGCCATCGGCCTGTCCCTGATGTGCACCATCGGCCCGATGGACTTCATGCGCTTCCTCGAAGGCTTCCATGCCATGGATGAGCACTTCCGCACCGCACCCCTGGAGCAGAACGTGCCGGTCCTGATGGGCCTGCTCGGCGTCTGGTACTCCAACTTCTTCGGCGCGCAGACCCACGCGGTTCTGCCCTACTCCGAGGACCTCGGGCGCTTCCCTGCCTACCTGCAGCAGCTCACCATGGAGTCCAATGGCAAGTCCGTGCGTCGTGATGGCACCGCAGTCAGCGCCGGTACCGGGGAGATTTACTGGGGCGAGCCAGGCACCAACGGCCAGCACGCTTTCTTCCAGCTCATGCACCAGGGCACCCAGCTCATCCCGGCGGACTTCATCGGCTTTGCCCGCCCGAAGGAGGACTTCCCCACTGCAGATGGCACCGGCTCGATGCATGACCTGCTCATGGGCAACTTCTTCGCACAGACCAAGGTCCTGGCCTTTGGCAAGACCGCTGAAGAAATCGCCGCCGAGGGCGTGGATGAATCCCTCGTTCCGCACAAGGTGATGCCGGGCAACCGTCCTACCACCACCATCCTGGCGGAGGAGCTCACCCCGCAGACCCTTGGCGCACTCATCGCGCTCTACGAGCACATCGTGTTTACCCAGGGCATCATCTGGGATGTCAATTCCTTCGACCAGTGGGGCGTGGAGCTGGGCAAGCAGCAGGCCAATGACCTGGCACCGGCTGTCTCCGGCAAGGAGGAGGCCGCATCCGGCGACGGTTCCACGGATGCTTTGATTGGCTGGTACCGCAGCCACCGTTAAGCACTGCTTGGCGACGTCTCCCCCCCCGGCCGAACGGTCGGGGGATCACCCGTTTTTAACGGGCAATCGACGTGTGGGATCGCCAACGCCGCGGAGGCCTTGTGGGGGCGTCCGCGTGGGCGGTGTGGTGCTTGGGGGTTTAGCCTGGCCGGGGGAGGTTGTTCTGGGCTTGTTGGTAAGCCGCCTGGGCAGTGATCGGTTCTGCCCAGGGTGGGATGTAGCCTACTTCGCCGCGGAGGCGGAAGACGTAGCCGGCACCGGTGGGTTTCTCCGGGTCATCATCGTTAATACCGTTGTGGTAGGCACACAGCATCGTTAGATTCGGCGGGTCGGTGGTACCTCCTGCTTTCCACGGCACTAGGTGATGCACGTGGGCATAATCAGCCGGTTTATTACAGCCTTTCCTGGCGCAGGTGGGGTGCTCGGCACTGGCCATGATGCGCTGCTCGAACCCGGCCAAGCGTTTCATTCGGTGCAGCCATACCGGCCCGATGGTGGGGTGGATGAGGGTGACGTAGCCGATCTCAGCAAACTTGTAGTTCAAAAACTGCGTGCCGGTCATACGCCCACCATTGGTGAGCTCGAGGACGATGTCATCCCCGTCGCCGGAGATAATCTTGTCGAGCTTGTCTAAGGTTACGACCACGCTGGTGAATACGGCGGGTTTGGTTCCGCCGTGGGACTTGTTGAAGAAGACCTGTTTGGTTGCTTCCAACAGATTGTTCTGGTTGAGAGATTCTAGAACGCCGCGCATCTCGGTGACGGTCATGGGGTCATCGGTAATGGTGAGTGAATGCGGACCATCAGCACGGTAGGTCATGCGCACCCCAGGTTTCGGCACACGTTTAGGCTTGAGTTCTTTTAAGCGCTTGGCTGCTACGGCTGGGATGTTTGGTGCTGGGGTGCCGGCAAGCTTGAGGCGTAGGTTCCAGGCATGCAGCTGATTGTTGAGTTTCTTGGTGTAGGACTCAATCAAGCTTAATGTGGCTAAGTCGTGGCCTTGCTCTGCGGCCCGGCTACGGGCTTGTCGTTGTTTACCAGTGAATTTCGTGGCGCCGAAGTAAATGTGGTTTAGGCGTGCTAGTTCGGTGGCATCGGCAGGCGAAGCGCCGAGTGCGCGTAAACGTTTCTCGCCTCCTACCGCTTGTTTCACTAGTGTGATCCCCGAGTTGCGGTAGGAGAAATAGGTCTCTAAATCCCCCATGACCCAGAACACTAAAGCACTCTCACCAACCCCGCAACCGGAGAGAGAATCGTTAGAGCTTGATCATCGACTCCCAGCCGAAGGGGATCTCATCAGAATCGACGATCTTGCGGCCGAACGGGAAGCACGTCACCGGGATCATCTTCAGGTTGGCCCAGGCAACCGGAAGGCCCACGATAGTCACGGCCTGGGCCGCTGCGGTGGTGACGTGACCGATGGCTAGCCACAGGCCAGCGACCAGGAACCAGACAACGTTGGAGAACCGCGACATGCCACCAGTACCCTTGACCGGCTGAATGACGGAGCGCCCGAAAGGCCACAGCGCGAAGTTCGCCATGCGCATCGAGGCCACGCCCGCAGGGATGGTCACGATGGGGATGCAGGCCAGGATGCCCAGAAGGAAGTAGCCCAGTGCAAGGACAAGGCCACCAGTTGCCAACCAGATGATGTTAAAAATGATCTTCATACATCCCAGCCTAGCGGCGCGGCTGGCAGTGCGGGCACCACCAGATGACGCGCTCCAGCTCGCCTTCGTCGCCGCCGGCATCCACTCCGCCCAGCATGGCCTTCTCAATGAGTGTGCCGCAGCGCCGGCAACGCTGACGGTTGCGTCCGAAGACATACGTCGTCTCCCCTGCCCGCTTCACACCGGTGGTCACGCGCACCGGGGAATCGCGGTTGGCCCAGATGAGGCGGCGGGAGAGGGTGAGGATATGGGGGACGTCGACAAGCGCTACCGGCGTCGCTGGATGAACGCCGGCCAAGAAGCAGATTTCGGCGCGGTACTCGTTGCCCAAGCCCGCCACGTTGCGCTGGTCCAGGAGGGCCGCACCGATGCTGCGCTCAGGGCGGGACTCGATGCGGCGGACAGCTTCCTCGAATCCACCCTCTAGCCACTCGGGCGCGAGGATGTCGGGGCCCAAGTGCGCCATGCGCTGCTCAAACTCGCGGGCGGGGAAAACCTCGACCAGCCCTAGCCAGTGCCCCACCAACTCGATGTCGCGCGGGGAGTTCTCTAACTGCAGCACCACGCGCGCGCTGTGGCCCGGCTTGCGCCAGCGGTCCCCGGCGTAGTGGATGGCCCACGTGCCCTCCATCTTAAGGTGGGTATGCAGGATGAGCTCGCCACCAAAATCCATGAAGAGGTGTTTGCCATAAGGCCAGACTTCCTCGCACACTAGCCCGTCAAAGCGCACGGTGGCATAGCGGGGCACGCGCAGGGATGAATAGGTCACGCGCCGGTCTTCTATGAACTGCAGACGGTTGGACAGCTGCAGAACGGAATCACCCTCTGGCACAGTAGAACCTCCTCACCGAACGGGTGCCTACTCTACCGGTGCGTCCTTTCCCACACCGAATGCCAAGGAGGCGGAGAGTGTTCTAAATCTCGGCGGCGAATAATTCGCCGACACAGGCGAAACGCCGATGAAGAGCAATCAGCGTCGGCGTCGACGCGGGCGGAAGCCGCCGGGACTGCTGGGCGCAGATGGTGGGTCGTTAGGCTCAGAGGAGTCCACGGGGTCGTCGAAAGTCAGCTCCTCTATGGCGTCCACAGCGCGGCGCCCGCCTCGGAGCAGGGGACGGTGCGGCTCGGAGGAGCGCGCGTCCTCTCCAGGTTCGCCGTGCTGTCCTGCACGGCTGGAAGAAGAAGTGTGTGCGGAGCCGCTCATGCGCACCCCCTTCGGGGTTAGCGCCGCTCCCAAGGCGCGCAGTTCGCCGGCAAGCTCCGACTCGAAGATGGGCCGGCCGTTGGCCTTCTCAATGACGAGCTTGCTCAAACGCCCAGAAGCCACAAGTTCGTTGAGGCCGTTAAGAATCGCAGTCAATACCTCAGCGCGCTCGATGCCTTCCGGCAGTGCTGTCAGGAAGGTCGTGAGCGTCTTGCCGCCGCGGGTCAGGTGGGCTACGGGCAGGCCATCCATGAGTACGACGAGTGCACCGGCGGCACGGGTTGGACGGGCTGCAGAGTCGGGGCCGTCGGAGGGCGGCCAGGATAGCGCAGCACCATACGGGTTCGCCGGGTCCGTGGCAGCCAACACATAGGTCTGCAGCTCGCGGGTACCGGACGGCCAGCCGGTGACGTCGGGCGAATCTGCCAGCCCGCGCAGGCGGTCGATGACCGCTGGCGTGGAGAACTGCGCGGCGCCCAAGCCCTCAATGACGTAGCCGCGCATCGCCTTGCCGGACTCCTCGAAGCCAGAGAGCACCTTGTAGGCCAAGGCGAAACCGCCCAGGACATCCTCGGCCACCACAGAACCGCGGGTAAGCACGCCATAACGGTCCAGCCAGGCCTCGCCGTGCGCGATGGAACGCGAGGTTGCGTCCGTGGCGGCTGGAACGGACAGCGACCAGCGTCCCACCACGTCGGGCGCGGTTGGTGTACCGGAAGCATTGTGTGCTTGCGCAAAGGACGTGCGCCCCATGCGCAGGCGTGAGCGCGAAGGCCGGCGCTTGGCCCGGTGTGCTGCCCGCCCAGCGCGTCCGCCTGCGGCCAAGTGGGCTCGGATGGGTGCGAAGGAATCAGGGCTAACCAAGCCTGCCTCCACCAGTCCCCAGAGCGCCTCCCGGACCTCCTCGGGCGTGCCGCTAAGCTGCGGTTGGATATCGGAGATGAGGTAGCTACCGCCGCCCTGCAAGGCCGCGAGCAGCTGAGTCTGCAGCAGGGACGGGCCAGCCTCCTCCTCGGAGACCTGCGGGGCCAACTGTGCGGCATAATCCACCGGCAGCAGCATGATCCACGGGTCGTTGGAGCCGGCCTTGCCGGCGCCGAGGATAAGGACCTCGCCGCTGGCGGTGAGCTCATCGAGCATGGTCGGCGAATAATCCCCTACCCGTGCTGGCAGGATGAGGCTCTCCCACACCGAGGCTGGCAGGCGCACCCCAGCTAGCTGCTCGATGACGGCGAAGACGCCGTCCACCCCGCGCAGCACGGGACGCCGGCCCACCGCGGCCACCTGCTGCCAGTCCGGAAGGAAGCGTCCAAAAGCCGCGGGCGAGACCGGCTGCGTGGCCGCCCGCGCGGCCGCCAGCGAGCGCGAGCGGATGACCTTGAGCACCTCTGCAGCGCAGTACTCTTGCTCCTCCACACCCTGCCGGTAATGCCCGGCCAGGATGGAATCCAGCCCCTTCAGCGTCGAGTGCGCCACCGCGGCCGAGAGGCCAAAGGCGTCCTGCACATCGCGCGCCACAAACGGCCCACGCGTGCGCGCCCAGCGGCTAACCAGCTGGTCCACGGCGTCGGTAATCGTGGCCTGCTGGGCGGGGATGCCGGGTGGGACGGGGATGCCCAGGCCGTCGCGAAGCAGCGGCGCATCGAGTGCTTGGGCCACATGCTCGCGGCCGTTGATGCGTACCCGCATAATCCGCGCACCGAGCGCATCGAGTGCGCTCAATGGCACCGTGGCGTGCGCGCCGAATTCCTCGACCGGGATGGGACCGAGCACGCGCAGCAGGTCCGCGACCTCCTCGGTGGTGCGCGCCTGTCGTTCCGGGATGGTGCGCTGCAGCTGGGCGTGGACTTCGGCGATAACGTCGGCGTCGAGAAGCTCGCGCAGCTCCACCGTTCCCAAAAGCTTCGCCAGCAACGCCGGGTCCAAGGCCAAGGCCGCCGCGCGCTTTTCCGCCAGCGGCGAATCCCCCTCATACATGAACGCGCCGGTGTAGTTAAACAGCAGCGAGGACGCAAAGGGCGAGGGCTGTTCCGTGGTGACCTCCGCGATGCGAATGCGGCGGTGCGCCAGCTCCCGCATGACCTCCGTCAGCGCCGGCAGATCGTAGACATCCTGCACGCACTCGCGCACGGTCTCCAGGATGATGGGGAAGGAGGGGTAATTGCGGGCGACGTCGAGAAGCTGCTCCGCACGCTGGCGCTGCTGCCACAAAGGCGCGCGCTTGCCCGGATTGCGCCGCGGCAGAAGCAGCGCTCGCGCCGCGCATTCCCGGAAACGCGAGGCAAAGAGCGCAGAGTTTCCCACCTGCTCGGTGACAATGTCCGCTATCTCATCAGCATCAAACAGGAACAGCGAGGCGTCCGGATCCGCCTCCCCCTGCGGCAAGCGCAGCACGATGCCGTCATCGCCCGCCACGGCCTGCGCATCCATCCCGGTACGCTCCGCCACGCGCTGGCCCACCGCCAGCGCCCACGCCGCATTCACCGGCCGGCCAAACGGGGTGTGCAACAGCACGCGCCAGTCCCCTAGCTCATCCGTGAAGCGCTCCAGTAGCAACGTCTTCTCATCCGGGATGAGCCCGGTGGCCTCGTCTTGCTCCCTGAGGTAGGCCGCGATGTTGCGCCGCGCGTTCTCATCCGCATCCCGCACCACCGACGGATCGGCGTATGCCTCCCGCCGAAACGCCCCCAGCGCCTTGCCCAACTCATAAGGCCGCCCGGCCTGGTCGCCGTTCCAGAAAGGCAAACGACCGGTGTGTCCCGGCGCGGGTGTTACGAGCACCTGGTCACGCGTAATCTCCTCCACGCGCCAGCTCGTCGCACCAAGGGTGAAGACATCCCCCACCCGGGTTTCATAGACCATCTCCTCATCGAGCTCGCCCACGCGGCGCGGCGCAGAACCGGCTTCACCAGTTCCCACCAGGAAGACCCCGAACATGCCGCGGTCCGGAATGGTGCCGCCGTTGGTCACCGCCACGCGCTGCGCGCCGGGGCGCGGGGTAAGTACGCCCGTCACGCGGTCATAGACCACCCGGGGTTTGAGCTCCGCAAAATCCGTCGAGGGGTACACGCCGCTGACCAGGTCAAGAACGGAATCGAAGACCTCGCGCGCTAGGTCCTTATAGGGCCAGGCACGGCGCACGGTGCCATACCACGTGTCGGCGTCGAGTCCCTCGCGCGTGCCCGCGCTTGCCGACGCCACCACCGCCGCCACCGTCTGCTGCGCCAACACGTCCAACGGGTTGCGCGGGGCGTGCATCTCCTCAATGAGGCCCTCCTCCATGCGGGCAACGATGAGTGCTGATTGCACGAGGTCCGCGCGGTGCTTGGGATAGAAAGAACCGTGGGAGACCGCGCCCACAGAGTGCCCGGCGCGGCCCACGCGCTGCAAGCCGGAGGCCACCGAGGGCGGCGACTCCACCTGCACCACCAGCTCCACCGCTCCCATGTCGATGCCCAGCTCCAGGGAGCTCGTGGCCACCACGGCCTTGAGCGTGCCTTCCTTGAGCATCGTCTCCGTCAGCGCGCGCTCGTCCTTGGACACTGAACCGTGGTGAGCGCGGGCGATGACGGCAGGTGCCTTACCGGCGACGTCAACCTGTTTCATCAGCTGGGCCGGGTCGCGCCGGGTGGCCGGGCTCAAGGACTCCGGATCGTGCTCCTGGGCATAGAGCTCGTTGAGTCGGCTGGTAAGCCGCTCGGCAGTCCGCCGCGAGTTGACGAAGACAAGGGTGGAGCGCTGCTCCATGATTTCAGCGTAAAGCTCTTCTTCGATGAAGGGCCAGATGGATTTCGCTGTGGGCAGAGCGGAGTCTCCTGGCCCGCTCTCTTCCCCGCGTTGCGAGTGTAGGCGCAACGTGTCTTGAGGGCCTGCGGTGATGCCAAGGGGGTCGTCGACAGTAGCCTCCCCGATGGGCGAGCCCTGTTCCGGGGTGGGCAGGTCCGACATGTCTTCCACCGGCACGTGGACATCAAGCTGCCAGCGCTTCTTGGCGGGCGGGGCGATGATATCCACGGGACGGTCACCGCCCAAGAAGTTGGCAACAGCGCTCAGCGGACGCACCGTAGCCGACAGCCCAATGCGCTGGAACTCACCCGCGATAAGCCCGAGGCGCTCCAAAGTCAGGGCCAAGTGCACGCCGCGTTTGGTGCCGGCGAGCGCGTGAATCTCATCGATGATGACGGTATCCACGGTCTTCAGGATTCCGGCAGCCTTCGAGGTGAGCATAAGATAGGCCGATTCCGGCGTGGTGATGAGGATGTCCGGCGGCTTGCGCACCTGGCGGGCGCGTTCGGCTTGCGGGGTATCGCCGGAGCGCACGCCGACGGTGATATCCGGAACGTCGAGACCTAGGCGCTCAGCGGTGCGGGCAATACCGTTGAGCGGGGCGCGCAGGTTATTCTCCACATCTACGCCCAAAGCCTTGAGTGGGGAAATGTAGAGCACTCGTACACCGCCATGAGCGCCCTCACGTGTTGGTTCATTGCTCAGTGGAAGCGCGGTCTGGCCCTCGCGCTCTACCAAAGAATTCAACGCCCACAGAAAAGCCGCGAGCGTCTTACCAGAGCCAGTCGGTGCCACCACGAGTACATTGTCACCTGCGGAAATGGCCTGCCAGGCTTCCTCCTGAACGGGGGTGGGGGTAGCGAAAACGTCCGCGAACCAACCGGCTACCTGCGGGCGGAACTTCGCCAGAACGTTTTTGGGCATGCCCTACTGTAGCGCGCGCGGTAATCTGGGCAGCATGACCGTTGAGATTTCTGATTCCCGTCTAACTAATTCCCTCGCCGATGGCTGCGGTGAGATCCTCAAAGGCGTGCGCAACGGTGGCCTGCTGCGTGGCTTGGCGCTGGGTGATGCCGGCGATGAAGCCGCTCAGGAATGGATCGCCCGCGTCCTCGAGCAGCACCGCCCACAAGACGGGGTTCTGTCTGAAGAGGCCTCCGATGACTTGAGCCGTCTGAAGAAGGAGCGCGTGTGGATCGTGGACCCGCTCGACGGCACCAAGGAGTTCGCTACCGGTCGCCAGGACTGGGCCGTCCACATCGCGCTGGTAGAAAACGGCGTCCCCACCCACGCAGCAGTGGGCATGCCGGATATGGGTGTCACCTTTAAGTCCTCCGATGTGCGCGCGGTGACCGGCCCGCTGTCGAAGAAGTTTGTGGTCTCCCGCAACCGCCCGCCGAAGGTCGCAGACTATGTTGCAGAGAAGATGGGCTTTGACACTGTTGGAGTAGGCTCCGCTGGTGCGAAAGCCATCCACGTCCTGTTGGGTGACTATGACGCCTACATTCACGCCGGTGGCCAGTACGAATGGGACCAGGCCGCCCCGGTAGGCGTTGCCTTGGCCGCGGGCCTGCATTGCTCGCGCCTGGATGGCTCCTCTATCAAGTTCAACAACGAGGACACCTTCATCCCCGACCTACTGGTCTGCCGCCCCGAGCTGGCTGACGACATCCTCGAACACGCCGCCGCCTACGCGGAGGCCAACGGCGGGTACTAAGCCCCCGCGCGCATGATGCGGACACGAGCTCGCTATCATGGCGACCATGATTGAGACTCCATACGAGGACCTCCTGCGCCGCGTCCTCGAAGAAGGCGCACCCAAAGGCGACCGCACTGGCACCGGCACCCGCTCCCTGTTCGGCGCCCAGCTGCGCTACAACCTGGCGGAGTCTTTTCCGCTACTGACCACCAAGAAGGTCTACTTCCACGGCGTGATTGGTGAGCTGCTGTGGTTCCTGCGCGGCGAGTCCAACGTCAAGTGGCTGCAGGAAAACAAGGTCCGCATCTGGAACGAGTGGGCTGATGAGTACGGCGAACTGGGCCCTGTCTACGGCGTGCAATGGCGCTCGTGGCCCACGCCGGATGGCCAGCACATCGACCAGATTCAGGTCGCGCTGGACACGCTCAAGAACAATCCGGATTCCCGCCGCAACCTGGTCTCCGCGTGGAACGTCTCTGAGTTGGACAAGATGGCGCTCATGCCCTGCCACCTGCTTTTCCAGCTCTATGTCGCTAACGGCAAACTCTCCATGCAGGTCTACCAGCGCTCAGCCGACATGTTCCTCGGTGTTCCCTTCAATCTGGCGTCCTACGCCGCGCTGACCCACATGTTTGCCCAGCAAGCAGGCTTGGACGTAGGCGAACTCATTTGGACCGGCGGCGATTGCCACATCTACAACGACCATATTGAGCAGGTCAAGGAACAACTCTCCCGTGAGCCGCGCGAATATCCGCAGCTCAAGCTCCACAAGGCAGAGAGCCTCTTTGACTACGACTTCGAGGATTTCGAGGTCATCGGCTACGACCCCCACCCCACCATCAAGGCGCAGGTGTCCGTCTAATGCTGGGCGCAATCTGGGCCCAGTCCCTCGACGGCATCATCGGCGACGGTGCCGTCATGCCCTGGCACGTGCCGGAGGACCTCAAGCACTTCAAGGACGCCACCATGGGCGCGCCTGTCATAATGGGCCGCAAGACGTGGGAGTCCCTCAACCCCAAGTTCCGCCCGTTGCCAGGCCGGGACAACATCGTGCTGTCCAGCCATGAACCCGGCGAGTGGTCTGCGGGCGCTACCGTGGTGGATAACCTCGACGCCGCGCTTGATGCCACGCCTGGCGACGCCTGGATCATCGGCGGCGGCCAACTCTACAACTCCGCTCTCGATCGCGTCGATACCATCGAGCTCACCCTCATGGGTGTGCAGGTCGGCGATGCCTACGGCGCGGATGCCGTCCTGGCCCCCTCCGTCCCGGACGCATTCAGCCTGTCCGCTGATAGCGACTGGATTACCTCCGCATCCGGTCACCTCACCATCCCAGGCCAGCCGCCCAGCGAGCTGCCGATGAAATACCGTTTCCTCACCTACGACAGAAAGGCTGCTGCCTAATGGCTATTGCCCCGGAAACCACCGAACACGTCACCATCTTCTACGCCGACTGGTGCCCGTTCTGCCAACGCCTGATTTCCGCCCTCAATCGCACTGAGACTCCGCACGCGCTCGTCGACGCCGAAGCGGAAGGCACCGAAGATATCAACGCTTGGATCGAGTCCGTCAACGACGGCAACCGCATCGTTCCGACCGTCCTCTACTCCGACGGCACCCACGCCACCAATCCCGCTGCTAGCGAGGTCCGCGCCAAGTACGCGGAGCTGGCCGGCGAATAAGCCCCCGCAGCCAGCGCGACCAAAGGCCACGCGTTTACCGCCGCCCTAAGCAGGGCTGCTAGTCTTACCTAGGTGCGCAACGCACCCCCTGCCCCAGTAGCTCAGGGGATAGAGCACGGCTCTCCTAAAGCCGGTGTCGGAAGTTCGAATCTTCTCTGGGGCACGCTGTGAAGTCTCGAGACATCGTTCTGGTCGGTGTCTCGAGTTTTTTGTTTTTAGTTGCCCCGTTGGGGTTGAGTTCGTTGTCTTTCTTGTTGTAATAGATCTTTTCTTCGGTGAGTGTGTAGGCGGCGATTTGTGCCCCGGTGGCGGTTATGAGGTTACCCTCGTTTAGTGGACACCCTATTTGTACGGATCTTGTGTCCGTAAGAGAGGATGTTCATTGTGAGTCAACAGCGCAAGAAGTACACGCCGGAGTACCGGCGTGAAGCCGCGAACCTGGTAATCGAGTCAGAGCGACCGATCGCTCATGTGGCTAAGGAAATCGGTGTTTCCGCCGGGCTTTTGGGCCGGTGGGTCAAACTCGAACGTGAACGCCGAGGATCCTCCGATGGGATGAGCGAGGCTGACCTCCGAGCTGAGAATGCTCGTCTGCGCCGGGAGCTGGCAGAAGCCAAGATGGATAACGAGTTTTTGTCAAAAGCGACAGCCTTCTTCGCCGCGAAGCAACGCGAGCAGAAAAGTTCGAACTAATGCAGCAGGAGAAGGCGAACTACAGCATCAAGCGCATGGCACGACTATTAAAAGTATCTCGGTCTGGATACTACAAATGGGCCCATGCGCAGCAGAAACGACTATCCGGCGAAGATGATCGGGCAGCATTTTACGATGATGTTGACCGAAAGATTCATCAGATTTGGAAAGACTCCGATGAGGTTTATGGTGCTCCGCGGATCACCGCAGAGCTTGCCGAGCGCTACCAGATCACCTTGAATCGCAAGACTGTGGCTAAACGGATGCGCATGATGGGCATTGAAGGGATTTCACCGCGTGCCTTTGTCCCGGTGACAACGATTCAAGCCAAGCGTAAGTCAACTCTTCCTGACCTGGTCAAGCGCATGTTTGATACTGGTCAGCTCAACCGAGTGTGGATGTCAGATATTACCTACCTGCGCACCGGTGAGGGCTGGTTGTACTTGTGCGCGGTCCGCGATGGTCATTCCCGCAGGGTACTGGGCTGGGCTATGGATAGCGTTCAAGACACACACCTGGTTGAACGGGCCCTGCGGATGGCGCATACGCTACGCGGTGATGTTCCTGATGGGCTGGTGTTTCACGCTGACCGCGGAACGCAATTTACCAGTGAGAAGCTCTGGGAGGTCTGCCGCAACCTGGGCATTGCCCAGTCTGTGGGGCGTACTGGTGTGTGCTTCGATAACGCGATGGCTGAGTCGTTCTGGTCGACGCTAAAGACTGAATTCTATGACCGGCAGCGCTGGGCGACCCGTGATGCTGCACGCAAGGCCGTTGCCTACTGGATTGAAGTCGTCTACAACCGCCGGCGCCGGCACTCTGCACTCGGGATGGTCAGCCCCGTCGACTTCGAAAACCACATTGGTCTAACCACCAGTAGAAAAGAAATAGCTGCCTAGCCACTAGGTAGCTCCACTACGTGTCCACGATTTGCGGGCAACCCCAGTTATTTTGATGTCGACGTGGTTGTCGACGCAGACCATGGTGATGGGTTCTCCGCCCCATCGGCGTCCGATGTAGAGGCGGCGTAGTTTGTCGCCCCATCGCAGGGTTGTCTTGCCGTTCGTGCCTACTTGGCCGGTGCGTAGTCGGCAGTCGTGTTCTGGTTTGATGTCCGCTTATCTGCATTCGCCCCCATTAAGGGTGAACCTTCAGATCAAAACTAGAAATAGTTTATAAACAGTATTATATATATTAGGCAAGCCTTACCTTGCCTGATTTTCATGAATCGAGGTTTACTATGACCAAACATTCCTCTACGCCCGCACGGAGTACAAGCTCATCCAGTGGGTCGACGGCACGTTTAAACACCAGAGATCTCATCAACGCTGGCGGAGTTTCCACGCTCAGGAGTTTTATGCCTTAGACGAACCCGAACGCAAACAATTGGGGCTACGCAGCTTACACCACGTTCCCCTGCCCGCGAGCGTGCCGGTACCACTCACGCTCGAAAACGCCGATCCCCAGCGGAGCGGACTCGAGTTAAGCAACATCTGTTTTCTTATGGCACGCATGAGGTGCTAAACATTGACCACGCATTTTCCCCAGCGGCGAGGTCACCGCCTTAATCGGGCCCAACGGCGCTGGAAAACCACCCTCGCCAGGATCATTTGTGGTCTTGCTTCTCCCAAACGCGGCGGTAGTCTTCGTTTGAACAGCAAACGAGTAGGAGCGGCTGCCCGCAGACGTACCGCGTACATGGTGATGCAAGATGTTGGCCGCCAATTATTCGCAGCCACCACCGAAGAAGAAGTAACGCTCGGACTAACAAAGAAGAAGCGGGACCATATCGATGTCAATGAGATTCTCCATCGCCTCGATCTGGCAGGAATGGCCCAACGGCATCCGCAGTCTCTGTCCGGTGGGCAACGGCAACGCTTAGCCATAGCTTCAGCCCAAGCCAAGCAAGCAGAGGTCTACATCTTCGATGAACCTACCTCTGGCGTGGGCTGGCGCCAACTGCAATCCATCTCTGCGCTCCTTCGATCTCTTGCAGCAAGCGGAGCAGTGGTCATCGTCATCACCCATGACCACGAATTCATCCAAGAATCAGTCACCAGAATCATCGATATGACTGACATCAACAAGAATTGAGAAAGTAATGTCTGAAGTAAAACAAAGTTCCACAGAATCAAGCGGAACCCACGCACCAGAATCACACGGTGCGTCACCGGAAGAAGAGGCTCGCGCAAAACAAAAAGCCGGCCAGGTCGCTCTAAAAAAGCTACTGGCCCCAGTGCAAACAACCATCTACTTCGCACAGTTTCTCGCGCTTATATCCTCGGTACTCGCCGTAGCACCCTACGTCGCGTTGGTGGCACTGGGAAATGCTCTAATCGACGGCAATACTGATGACGTCGCGTCCATTGTGAAATGGCTACTTGCTGCATTTTTGGGCCAGCTATTCTTCTATTTCCTTGCCCTTGCGATCACCCACTTCGCTGATGCAAAGCTGGTGGGGATTAACCGGCGCCGAATTATTACCGCTATTGCGAAAGCACCACTCTCGTGGTTTAGCCAGACTAATTCCGGCAAAGTCCGCAAAGCCGTCGAGGACGATACGCTAACTCTGCACACCCTGACAGCCCACGCTCCTGTAGAGAAGGTCGCCGCGATCTTTACGCCCCTCGCGCTTCTGGTTTATGCCTTTATCTTGGATTGGCGCCTTGGTCTACTTTCTATTGCCACTGTGCCCATTTTCCTAGCAATCCAAGCGTATTCAATGAAAAATATGGGCACAAAAACTGCGGAAATGGATAATTATCTGGGTGAGGTCTCTGCGACTGCGGTGGAGTTCTCCGAAGGTATTTCCGTCGTCAAGGCTTTCGGCACCGTTGGCAAAGCCCACGCTCGATATCGCGAAGCTGCCCAAAAATTCGCGGAATTCTATTACGAGTGGGTACGTCCGCTTCTGCGCGTTTCCGCAATCTCAGAGTCTGTGGTGGCGGTTCCTGTCCTCATCCTTATCAATGTAGGAGCCGGTTCCCTGCTGATAGCTGGTGACTATGTCACGGTCGCTGAAGTCATCGCAACAACGTTAATTGCGCTGGTGATCCCGGGCACGATTCAAACCGTCGGCCAAATGATGTGGTCTTACCAGCTCGCTGGCAATGCGGCGTTGCGCCTTGATGAAGTCATGACAATTTCCCACGTGAAAGAAGGCCAAAAGAGCCTCGATGCCAGTAGTCAAGACATGGAGGTGGAGTTCCATAAGGTCAGCTTTAGCTACGCCCCAGACACACCAGTCCTCCAAGACTTTTCTGCGCAACTAAATGCAGGCACTGTCACGGCATTGATTGGCCCCTCCGGGTCTGGCAAATCCACAGCAGCAACGATGCTGGCGCGTTTCCAGGATCCAGATTCGGGCACAATCACTATCAACAACGTGGATATCCGTGATCTCACTTTCGACAGTTTGTACCGCACTGTGGCTTTCGTCTTACAAGATCCTCACTTACTGCGTATGAGTATTCGGGAAAACATTCGCCTTGCACGCCCAGAAGCCCGCGATGAAGAGATCTGGCAAGCCGCAGAGGCTGCGCACATAGCTGCTGATATTCGCGCTTTACCGGCTGGGCTCGACACCGTTGTTGGCGAGGACATCTCTTTATCCGGTGGACAACAGCAACGCATTTCTATTGCCCGGGCAATTATTACCAATGCCCCAATCTTGATCCTGGATGAAGCTACTGCGGCAACTGATCCTGACTGCGAAGCAGAAATTCAAGCAGCTCTAGCCACACTCGTCAGAGGCAAGACCGTCTTAGTCATCGCCCACAAGCCGGAGTCCATCCAAGGAGCAGACCAAATAATCTGCCTCAAGCCTATGAAGGATAATTCTCATGTCTAATGCCACTACGCCTGTTAGTTCGCGTCTTCGTGATCCGCTACTCACTCGCAGTGTCAAAAAGCTGCAAGGTCCTGTAGGCCATAAGCTAAATAAAAGGTATGCTTGTCTATCGCTTATCGTTGGCGTGCTTGACGGCCTCGCCGTTCTCACGCTCGTGCCACTTACAAAGGCACTCGATGGGGATACGACAATCGCACCATGGATGTGGACGCTTTTGGCAATTGCGCTCGTAGCTTTTGCGCTGCGATTTTTCGCAACCATGGCCTCTTACCACACGGCCTTGGACTTCATCCGAACCGCGCACACGACTGTGGGCGATAAATTAGCAACGCTACCGCTCGGCTGGTTCGTACCGGCTAATACCGGCGGCCTATCTCGCCTCGTTTCAGATCGCTTTATGGTGGCGTCCGAGACCATTGCGCATGTTCAAGGAACGATATACCGCGATAGCGCGGCACTTGTCACCTTGTTAGTAGGAGCGTGTTTCTGGAACCCGAAGCTGGGCTTGGTCCTTCTTATCATCGCACCATTGGCGCTCGTGGTGATGCAGTTGGCTGCATGGATTCGTGAGAAAGCATCGAACCGCACACTGGGGCCGAGTAAAGAGCTCTCCCAGCGCATCGTAGAATTTGCTAACCGTCAACCAGCCCTGCGCGCGGCAGGACAATCACAAGTTTTTGCGCCACTAGAGCAAGCGCTAGAAATCGACCATAAAGCACGAATACGCGAGCTATGGGTATCCACATTAGCTTTGCTACTCAACGGCATAGTAGTGCAGATCTTCATCGTGGCTCTCATTATGGTCTCCGCGGATCTTGCCGTTGAAGGCGCCCTATCGCCACTAGAAACAATTGCGATCATCGGAATCAGCTTGAGGTTTACCCGCACGCTTGAGCAGCTGGGTTCTTCTTTCGTCGGTTTAGACGCCGGTCGTATCGCGCTCGCAGAAACTGAGCTCATCACGGATGCTCCTTCCCTGCCAGAACCCACTACTCCGCGCCCAGGCGATGGTTCGGGAAATGTAGAGCTGCGTAATGTCACGTTTGGATACGGCGATAAACCAGTATTGGTAGATGTCGCTTTCCATGCTCGCTCAGGCACCGTTACCGCCATTGTCGGTCCTTCTGGCTCCGGAAAGACCACAATTGCGCGCCTTATTTCGCGATTCTGGGATGTAGATTCCGGGGCGGTGATGGTTGACGGCGTAGATATCCGCGAGCTTGGAACCGAACAGTTAATGTCCAGACTGTCCATGGTCTTTCAGGACGTCTACCTCTTCGACGACTCGTTAATCGCTAATATCCGCGTTGGTCGTCCCGACGCCTCCGATGAGGAAGTCTTCCGCGCAGCTGATCTTTCAGGCGTGACTTCTATTGCCAACCGCCTAGGGTGGCATGCTCCTGTTGGTGAAGGCGGGCGGCTTCTATCCGGCGGTGAACGCCAGCGCGTATCTGTAGCTCGCGCGCTTCTCAAGCAAGCGCCGATTGTACTCTTTGATGAGGCTACCTCCGCGCTCGATGCAGAAAATGAGGCAAACATTCTTGCTGCGATGGACGAGCTACGGGAGCAATCTACTTTTATTGTCATCGCCCATAAGCTGGATACAATCAAATCTGCTGATCAAATCGTAGTCTTGGATGAACACGGGCAAGTCAGCCAGCTGGGCACGCATTCTGAGCTTTCCGATGTCCCCGGTATCTACCGTCACTTCTGGCAGCAACGCAAAGCAGCACGCGGGTGGAAAATCAGTTCGGGACGCGATT